>CANQSD010000017.1 GCA_947626385.1 uncultured Oscillospiraceae bacterium
CGTGTGCTCCATCATGTCGATCTCCCCGCACAGAGGCCAGCGCACGCCCCGGCGGATGTCGTCGGCCAGAAACCAGAAAGCCGGCCAGGAGCCGCGCCCGGAGGGGAGCTTGGCGCGGATCTCAAAGTACCCGTACTGCCAGGACTGCCGCTCCCAGGTGGTCATGCGCACGGAGGTGTACTCCCGCTCGCCGTCCCGCTCCTTCAGGGCGCGCATGAGGAGCTTTCCGTCCCGGACCTCCACGTTGGCCGCCCGGTCGGTGTACACCTGAAGCTCGTTGTTGGCCCACTTCCGGTTGCCCACGTCGTAGTTCCATTTTCGGGGGTCCGGGCGGCCTTCATAGTCGAATTCGTCGTGCCAAACAAGGCGATAATCCTTTAACTCCATGATTGCCTCCTCATAGAATAACCGTGATCTCCGCCTTCTCCCCGCACCCGACAAGCCGCGCCCGGGGGATGACCGTCCCCTCTACGCGCTCCCCGTTGAGGGTAAGCTCCGCGACATCCGTATAGATGGGTGCCTCAGCGCGGGCAAGGAAGCTCACCCGGAGGGCCACGCCGGCAAAGGAGACGGAGAGGGCGCATCGGCGGTCAGCGTTCAGCTGCTCCCGCAGGAGCTTGGGGGCGATCTCCAGATCCCCCCACAGGCCCCGGACGCCGTACTGCTGGGTGACGGCGGTGAGCATGAGCCAGCTGGCCGAGCCCGTGAGGTAGGGGTACATCCCCCTGCCCCGGTCGCTGAAATACTCCGGGATGCCCGGGTAACAGCGGCTTTTTTCAAAGCTCCCGGCCTGGCGGCACAGGGCATCCAGCACACGGCGGCCCTCCCGGACAAAGCCGCGCCGATAGAGGGCGTTGGCGTACATCACCGACATGTGGGAAAAGACGGCACCGTTCTCCTTGTGGCCGTAAGCGAAGCTGAAGGCGCGCCCCATGGCCGGCACCTCCCCGTAGTCGGTGTTGAGGCGGTAGCCGCCGATCTCCTCCCGGCATAAGAGCCGGTCGGCGCTGCGGATGATGTCCCGCACCTGCCCGTCAGAGGCGGTCCCGAACATGACAGGGAACACCTGGGCCGTGAGGCCCATCCTGGTGACGCCCTCTACGACGCCCTCAAGGCGCCGGCCGTTGTCGTCATAGTAGCCGTTGAAGAAGCTCCCCTCGGGCGTGGACTGCCACTCCGTGGCGCGGATGTGGGCGCGGATCCAATCCGCCATGGCCCGGAGGTGCGCGGAGAGGTCCCGGAGGGACACGGGCTCCTTCCCGCCGGGGACAGCGTGGGCACAGCTCTCACCGTATGCGCGCAGGAGCTCCGTCTTGCGCGCCGGGTCGTCGAAGACCTCTTCCGGCGCCGCCAGGAGCGGCAGGAGGACGCTGTGGAGCATGAGGGTGGGCGTTGTGGCGGCAAGTCTTTCCGTGACATCCGCCAGCTCCGCCAGATTTCCGGCGTAGGCGGCGGTGAAGGCCACGCTCTCGCCCCGGTGAGGGGCCATGTCCAGCGCGTCGTTCCAGTCCGCGCCCCGCAGGCGGATGTGGTTGTGCTCCCCCACATCGAAGAAGGCGGTGACGTTCTCGATGAGGACGTGCTCCAGGACGCTCCCGACGATCTCCCGTCCCGCGCCGTCCCTTTGCCGGACGCCCTGCTCCTCCCGCCAGAGCATATCCGTCCGCTCCCCGCGGCATATAAGCTTATCCTTGAAATACCCGGCCTCCTCCAGAAGGATGCCCAGGTCCCCGGTCTGGTGGATATAGAGGGCGATGGTCTGGAAAGGCCAGAAGCCGTGGTCCATCCAGACGCGCAGGATATCGTTCCTGTCGGCGATGAACTCCCCCTGGCGGTAGCCGATAATGGTGGCGTTGGTGCCGTCCATACGGATCCCCGCGCAGTAGTCGATGAGCTTCTCCCGGACGCCCTCCGGGGCCATCAGCAGCAGCGCGATGCAGTCCTGCCACAGGTCCCGCCAGCCCCGACCGCCCTTGCCGTAATCGTGGTAGGGGAGGAAGGAACAGCCGAAGATCCGCCGGAGGATGGGCTGAAACGTCACCCAGCGCATGAGGCAGTCCCGGTCCGGGTCCCCGGACTCATAGCGGACGTTCACCTTCTCCCGCCAGTACGCGCGTGTCCGCTCCAGAGCCGCGCGGCACTTCTCTCCGCCGGCATAGAGCGCCAAAAGCTCCTGGCGGCACTGGGCGGCGCGGTCCTTGTCCGTGATGCCCATGAGGACGGTCCACGTCCGCTCCCCTCCGGGGGCCAGACGGACCGTCTCAAATCGGAGGGCCCCCACGGCCTCACAGCCGGAGGCCGCCGTACCGGGGCCGGTCCAGACATCGGCGTCCCCGTAGACCGCCAGGGGCCGGGCGTAGCTCCCGCCCTCACCCAGAAAGGCCGAGGCATCGGCGCAATACTCCCGCGCGGGCGCGCCGTCCCCGTCCGCACCGTAGACGTAGTAGGTCCTGCGGTTTTCGCTGTGGCCCCGCTCGTCAAAGCTCAGTGTCGGCGTGACCTCCACGCCTCCGGGGACCACACGCGCCCTGTGCAGGAGGCTCGTCACGTGCCGGTGATCCCGAAGCCTGTCGGCGCCCCGGCAATAAAGGGGAATGGCCGCGATGGGCGTGACGGTAAGCGCGCCGTCGGACTCGTTTTTGACGGTGACCTCCATGATCTCCGGCGCGCCGGGGTCCGGGGGGACAAAGGACGTGACGTGAGCGCTGACGCCGTATACCATCGAGCGTCTCAATACCGTCTGCCACAGAAGGCCGGCCTCCAGCGTGACCTCATCCTCCCGGGGCGTGCCCCGCGCGGCCTCGCTCTCGGCACTCCCGCCGGTGGCGGACCAGACTCCGCGCCCCTCCAGGATGAGCCAGAAGCTCCTGGTGGAGCGGTTGTTGTGGAGGTCCTCCACGCTCACCGGCTGCAGGAGAAAGGCGTTCTGGTCCAGCTTGCTGTCGCCGCCCAGGTTCGGCGTGACGCAGCTTTTGAGCCCCGCCTCCCCGGCAAGCGGGAAATAAAGCCCGCTGGTGCGCTCCGGGTGCTCCAGCCGAAAGGTCCCGTCCCGGTCTATATACTCATATCGTTGTTCCACTCTCAGTCCTCCCGAAAAGTGCCCCCGCCGGCTTGGGGCTTCTGTCCTCACGGAACAGTCCCCAGTGCTTTTCCGGCTCGTCCTCGGCCTCCCCGCCCTTCCAGGGCTCGTCGAAGGCCTCAAAGAGGAAGACGGGTATCTCCCTGCCGTCCGCCCAGGCCAGGAGCTTTTGGATGTACGCGGCCTGGTTTTCCTCGCTGACTTCGTTCTTGTCCATGGCGTCGTTGCACCGGGTCGCCCAGCCGCACTCGGTGAAAATGATCTGCTTGTCGGGGCAGCAGACCCGGATCTTCTCGTAGTCGGCCTCGTTGAACGCCACCGCGTCCGCAACGCCCACCCGGTTCCAAAGGGGGTAGCTGTGGATGCTGATGAAGTCCACCGCCTCGGCAAGCTCCGGAAGGCGCGGCCACTCCGGGGCTCCCTCGGTGTAGGTCACCATCTGGCCTGTGCTCCCTTTGAGCTTCAGCGCCCAGTCCAACAGCCTCTCGGGCTCCACCAGGTCCGAACCCCAGCCGGGCCGGTTCTCGTTGCCCACGGAGAGGGCTATGATCACGTCGGGATAGCGGTTGGCAAGGTCGATGAGCTTGTCAAGCTCCCTGTCGTTCCTCAACTTGTTGGCCTCGTAGACCGCGTCCTCCTGACGCCGCGCCCAGGCGCAGCCGGGGTTATAAAACTCCGCCGCCGGGTCCATCCCCACCATGCACCGCAAAGGCAGGCCGCGCTCCCGAATGAGCTTGACCACACGCTCCGCGTGCTCGTTGGGATCGTACATGCGGATGAAGGAGAAGCCACGTGAAACGAGAATGTCAAGGTCCTCCCCGATCTGGGCCTCCGAGGGGACGATGTTGTCCCTGGGGCTCTGCCCCCGGCGGTAGCCGGAGTAGCAGACCGCGCGGCCGAAGGGGAACTGCCTGTCCGGTGTGAGCCACGCGTCGATCCGCTCGATCTTCCCCTCCCGCACGGCCAGCGCCAGCTCCTCGGGGAGGGTGTCGCCCTCCACCCGCGTGAGGAGCCCGTCCCGCAGGACGGTCATATAACGCACCCGCGCCCCGCCGATGCCGTAGGTGTTCTTCCGCAGCGGGTTATGATAGACCACCCGGCACTTCCCGCACAGGGTAAAGGACGCGTCGCCCTTTTCGTCGAACATCCGCCCGGAAAGCTCCGGCGCGAGCCGCAGGCCGAGGGCGCCCTTGCGCGTCACGAAGCCGCCCCGGCCCAGGAACATCCGCAGCCACATGGTGAGCATCTCCGCCGTGGAGCCGGAGAGCCGCCCCACAAAGCCCTGACCGTGGACCGAGGGGTCCGGGTTTGCCGAGGAGGCCAGGAAGGAGGAGTTCTCCAGCGTACTGCGCTTGTAGACCGCCGGGTCCAGATACGGGATCAGGGCGTCCGCCGCGGCGTCATAAAATTCGTCCCGCAGGCCCGCCTTCAGCATCCCCAGCAGGTACTTATACTCCATGTGGAGGAAGATACTCTCCCGCTCCAGCCAGCCGGGGGTGAAGGCCCGGACGCGGCCGTACTCCATGGAAAGATCCTCGATGGAGGCGGAGGTCTTGTACATTTTGAGCTTTTTGTCGTAGAGGTCCGTCTTGCGGATCTTCGCGCACATCTCCCGGGCGCGCTCCCGCTCCCCGGGCCGGCAGTCCGCCAGCATCCTGGCGGGGCCCTCCAGGAAATAGGGCACATCCACCCGCCGGAACGCGAATACCTTCACCGCCGGCAGGCCGTAGGGGCTTATGCGGTCGGTGCCGTCGGGATCCTTCTGCTTTTCCCACTCCGTGGCCTCGTAGGTGAAGTAGGTGGGCATGATCCCCTGCCCGATCTCCATGGCCCGCTCTACGGCATCGTCCAGCCTCTCGGAGAAGGCCGTCAGGACTTCCAGGAGCCGCGCCTGGCCGATCTCCCGCCGCGCGCCGCTGACAGCGAGCTTTGTCCGCTCCCGGAGATCCTCCCGGAGGGTGGCCGCCCTGTCCCAGCGGTCAAAGGGCGTACAGGCGCGGCTCAAGTTTTCATGGAGCCCGTCCATAAGCTCCGCCAGCTCCTCCGGTACGGTGACGGTGCGGTCCTCCTGCTCCCGGAGGGCCTTGACCATGAAGGTCACGAGCCTTCTCAGCTCCAGCGTCTCAGGCATGGAGCTTCCGAAGAGGCCGGGAAGCCCGTTCATGGCGTCGTTCCAGCCGGGCTTGCCGCCCTCCATCTCCACGCCCAGCCCCTCGGGGTCCAGCAGGGCGAATTTGTTAACGGCCAGGGTCAGCATCTTCCCGAAAAGCGAGGTCGTCACCACCGCGCCGTTTCGGTCCTTGAGCCAATTCGTGCCGTTTTCATCGAATCCGGGCCTTGCGCGCTTTTCCTCCGAGCGCTCCACGGCCCCGTACTGCCGGACGCCGTTCCCGGCAAGGACGCAGGTATCCCGCCGCGGGCGGACCACGCCCACGCTGTCATAAAAGCGGTACTTGCCGTCATCGAAGAGGAGCCGGGCCTTTTTCTCGGGGTAGACGAGCAGGTAGTTTTCCACCAGGTCCAGGTTATAGTCCCAGTGGTCGCTCCAGTACCCCTCCCCGAAGCCGGCCTCCTCCCGCTGCCGGGCCAGGGTGACGAGGCGCTCCACGAGGGCGCTTTCGTCCCCCGCAACGGGGAGCTCCCGCGCGGCGATGGTGTTGGTGACCGCGCCGGGGGTGAAGGGAGCGGAGATGACCTTCTCCACCGGGGGGGCGTTTTCCCCCAGATACGCCCGCAGCAACTCCTTGGCCTCCTCCAGGCGCTCCCCCTCCAGCACGAAGGTGCTGGGGCGGATCTCCAGAGGGTTGTAGCCGTCGATTTGAATGAGATCGTAAAACTGCCGCACGTCAAAGTCGCCCACCCGGGGGTTGAAAAAGACGTCCAGCCGCCTGTTCTGGCAGACATCCCGGTAGTTTCCGTTGCCCTGGGAGTAATACTCCCCGGCGATGGAGAAGAAGTTATAGTCCCGCTCCGGGTCGCCGTGCTTCCGGCTGAAGAGATGGAGGACCCTTGCCTCCTCCCCCGCGCCGAACACAAAGGGGTAACCGCCCCGGAGGAAGTTGTCCATGTAGCACTGCTCGATGTACTGGTCGAACACCGGGTCAGATGTGTAGGTGCGCACGTCCCGCGTGAGGGCGTCGGCGGCCTCGCGGGCCTCACCGAGCTTCCGGGAAACGTATCCCTCCCGGCAGAAATCCGCCGTCTTGCGGTTCAAAAGCCGCTCCGAGGCGGCAAAGCCCGCGAAGGCCGTGAAGGTGAGCTTCTCCCACGCCCCCAGGTCCGCCTCGATGGGTACGAAGGCGCAGGGGACCTTGTTGGCGAAACAGGGGGACACCCCCAACACCGCCCTGAGCCCGCCCTCGGCGAACACCTCCGGCAGGCGCATGGTGAGCTCCTGGCCGAAGACGGCGGACTTGTCGTAAACGATCGTTTGAAGCGCCCCGTCCCGGACGGCGCAGTAATACCAGCCGCCCCGGACCTCCGAGACCTCCGCCGAATCGTCGGAGGAGGCGCGCATGGTGTAGATGGGCGCGTTGTGCTCCAGGTTTTTGATGTCGGCCCAGCTCTTATAGAGATTGGCCATCTCCTTGTACTGGCCGTTGGAGATGCCGTAGAGGATGATCTGGGGCATCCCGTCCAGAAGCTCCACATGCCGTGCCTCCCCCAAATTCTCCACCGTCACCTCCCGGACGAGGGCGCCGATGTCCTCCCCGGGCAGGATGAAGTATCGGACGGTAATGCGCAGGCCGTGGCTCTCCTCCATGACGGAGAGGACGTTTTTCTCGATCTCCATGCGGCGGCGGGCACGCGTCCCCAGGTCGGCGAAGGGCTCAAAATACGCCCCGTCCGCCCTCACAAAGGTCCGAAAGCCCCGGAGGGTGGTGTTCTCATAGCCGGTGACGGCGGAGTTGAACTCCATCATCGCGTTTGCCTTGTTGTGGATGCCGAAGCTGGAGATCCCCTGTCCGCGGTTTGTGTAGAAGGACCACAGAGGGATGCCGCGCACCCCCGCCAAGCCCGGCAAAAAACCGGAAAACGCCGGGAGACGGTCGTAATCCTCCAGAATGAACCTGTCCTTTTCAAGAGCGTACTTCGTGTTGTCCATACCGATCTCCTCCCAAAACGTTTTGGTTATCTCTCTTTCTGTGTTCTTTGCGAATTTGATACAAACAAAAAACCGGAACTTCTCCACTGCCGGATCGTGAATGCAGTTAATTCATGAACATTTTTTCCTCATAACCACGGTTTTCCCGTGCCGGTCCGTTTCTTGAAAACCGAAATGACCGTACATTTCCATGGGTCCGGTAAAATCAAGGACGGAATATTTTTCCGTGATCTGCGGGTACACCTCGACAAATTCGTAACCGTCCTTTTCGGCGTCGTCGCAGACCCGCTGCAAAAGTGCCTTCGCAACGCCCTTCCCGCGATATTCCGGAGCGATCTCAAAGCATACCAGGGATTTTATTTTCCCGCGCTCGCCATTTGAAATATAGTAGTCCTCGTCACGTTTCCTGCCGGGATCGAATGGACCTACACGGACATAATTCTGCCTGTCGTTTGCGTTGCACCAACCGATGGCGATTCCGTCCGCATAGGCAAGATAGCCCTGCATGATCCCTTTTTCTATAAGCTCTTTTGCGGATTCCTTTAACGCCAGAGTGATTCCTTTAAGGCCTCCGCCAAGCGTCTCCGACCGCTTTTCTATGCCGTCGCGGACCTCCTCGGCCGTCAGATAAAACGCGTTGCAGTAACAGGGCGCAAAAGGCGAACCGTCCGAAAAAGCCCTGTTGTCAAAGAAATCAAAGAAGTCCGCCATATTTGATTTTGTAAGCTTTTCAATAGTGATCTTCATTTTTTCTCCGTTTTGCATCAGACCCTGCGCGATCCTGTCCGGGAAGGGCTTAGCCCTTCCCGGTATGTTTTATTGCGTACCGCCCTGCCACTCGGTGAGGATCGACCGGGCGCCGCCCCAGGTGACGGCGTCGCCGTCGTCGTTGATGATGTGGCTCATGCCGGGGTTGCCGGTGAGCATGACGGTGCAGATGTTGTGGACGCGAACGCCCGGAGACGCCGGCGCCTCCATGGCGGTGTGCAGGTCCACGGCGGCGTCCCGGTTATAGAGGTAGATCCCCAGGCCCCAGGATTCGTGGTTTTTTACCGTGTCGGCGATCTTGATGGAGGCGTAGCCGTTCACCGTCCCGTCGTGGCTCATCCAGACCTCCTGCGAGGGCACATCGTAGGGGATCTCGCACTGATAAAAGACGATCTTCCCCTCTTCGCCCTCCCAAATGGTCTGGTACTCCCGGAAGTGCTCCACCATCAGGGCGTAGACCGTCACGCCGTTGCCGGTGACGCGGATGCCGTTTTTGGCGCGGTTGCGCTCCCAGCCCACGCCGGAGCCGTGGTCGGCCCGCCAGACCCAGAAGTTATCGCCGATGATGCCGTCCTGATGGAGCTCCACGCAGCAATCCACCTCGGTATCGTACCCCTTGGCGCCGCCCACGCGGAAGAAGACGTCCGCCAGAAGCGTGGCCTCCCGGTCTTCCCCATCGGAGGAGACACCCTCCGTGCCCACGGCCAGGAGGTGGTCCGCAGGCTTGGGGCCGGCGTCGAAGAGGATCCCCGCCACGGTGACGGCGGTGTTCCCCGGCACCTCCAGGCAGGCGTTCCCCTCCATGGAGCGCAGGGTCGCAAGGCCGGCCCCCAGGAGGATCGCGCCCTCCCGGTCAAGGACGATGGGCTCGGTGAGCTCATAGACGCCGGGGGTCAAAAAGATGTGCTTTCCCGCGGCGATGGCCTCATTGATGGTTTTGGCAGAGTCGATGCCGGGCTTGGCGATGTAAAAGGCGTCCATGGGGAGGAATTCTCCCGGATCCCAATCCACGCCCACGGCGTTTTGCCGTGTCCCCGGTACGTAGACCCCGAAGCCCCGCTCCCCGTCAAAGGTGAGGAAGGGCTTCTCCCGGATCTCCTCCACCACCGGGACGGCGGTATAGGCGTGCTCCGGCCAGGTGGACGCGGGGGCCTTGCCGGGCTCGATACCGGCAAAGACGATGTTCCAGTTCTCGCCCATCCAGGAGGTCCAGTCGCAGTTCCGGGAGAGCCACTGCTGCTGGCTGCCGGAATTCACCGCCAGGTCCACCTGGCTGTTGGCCAGAAAGCCGCCGCTGGCCCAGCCGTTGGCGTCGTGGAGGTACAGGGTCTTTTGAAGGTGCACCCGCCGCATGAAGGTGGCCTGGGACACCGCCCAGGTGACGTAGTGCCTGGCGGAGAGGTTCTCCACCCCCCGCCAGAAGTTGCAGGTGGCGTTGTGATTGCCGTCGTCCCCCAGCCACCGGGCATCACAGCCGATGCTCCGGAGGGACACGTCGTCCGGCAGGACGCCAAGCCCCGCGATCTGGGTATAAAAGCCCACCTTGGGCTCGATGCTCTCGTCATACGTCCCCGGCAGGAAATAGACGGCGTACCGCTGGTCCCCGAACTGGTTCGTCTCCTGTTGGGCCCAGATCTTCGCAAGCTCCGCGTTCACGGCCTCCGGGTCGTCGTTGGGGGAGAAGATCCAGACGTTCTCCCCAAAGGCGTCCAGGTGGAAATTCGTTCTGGCGGGGAGGTTCCCCTCCCCGGGCTGCGTGACATTTCCGGGCATGTCGTCCCCTCCGGGCTCTCCGGTCTGTTCTGTCAGCTTCAGGATCTCCGGGCTCTGGTAGACGCGGACGTAGTCGATCTGATACTCCGCCGGCAGGCAGGAGTCGTCCACGCCGCGGGCGCCGCCCCAGGTCCCGCCGTAGGCCAGGTTGATGAGCAGGTGGAAGCGCTGGTCAAAGGGCCAGTACTCCTTGGTGGGCTTGCTCGTAACCCTGTTGGGGTCGTAGGTGAACTGCTCGACCCCGTCCACCGAGAAGATGAGCTTATCCGGCAGCCACTCCAGGGTATAGGTGTGAAATTCCT
Source organism: uncultured Oscillospiraceae bacterium (assembly GCA_947626385.1). Lineage (GTDB taxonomy): Bacteria > Bacillota > Clostridia > Oscillospirales > Oscillospiraceae > RUG626. The sequence continues at coordinate 10,028 of CANQSD010000017.1, forward strand.
CGCTGACGCCCGCCGTGCGGACGGTGTGGCTCTTGGGACTTCCGCCGTAATATTTCCCGCAGTGGACGGTCTGGACGATGTTGTCCTGGTCGTAGCCCACGTGCTCCATGATGTCGATCTCCCCGGAGGCCGGCCACTCGCCGTAGCGTCTGTCGGTGGGGAGCATCCAGATAGCCGGCCAGGTGCCCCGCCCCGTGGGGAGCTTGGCGGAGACCTCCACCTTGCAATAGAGCCAGTCGCCCTTCTGCCGGGTCACCAGGCGCGTGGAGGTGTAGTCCATGTTGTTGACCTTCTCGTTTCGAAGCTCGATGGTCAGGACCCCGTCGCCCACCGTCACGTTGTCTCCGGGGGTGTAATACTGCAGCTCCTGGTTGCCCCAGCCGCTGCCGCCCACGTCGTAGCCCCACTTGGCCGGGTCGGGGGCGCCCTCGTAGTCGAACTCATCGGACCAGACCAGCTCATAGGTCAGTTGGCCCCTGTCATACACGTAGCCCTGGGCCTTCACGTCCTCCGGTTGCGGCCCGGTTTTGTCCGGGTCCACGTAGGCGTCGGAGACCTGGCCGCCCTGGCGGTAGCCGTCGTCGTTTTTCTCGATGCCCCCGCTCCCCGTGGGGGTCTGCGCGGCGGGGGGCTGGGTGTCGGCGGGTTCGGTCCCGTCCCCGGGCCTTGCGCAGCCGGCAAGGCACGCAAGCAGCAGGGCGCAGGCGAGCAAAAGGGCAGGAAGTCTCGCGGTCTTATGTTCCATGGCTTATTCTCCTGTAATACCTGTGTTCTCGATGCCCTCGATGAACTTGCGCTGGACAAAGGCGTACATCAGGAGCAGGGGACTGATGGAGAGGAGCGTCGCGGCCATCTTGTATGCCTCGTTAAGGCGGAAAGCCGTGCCCTGGGCGGAGACGACGCTGTCGAACTCGCTGTTGAAGAGCGCCAGCTTCCCCGGCAGCAACGGCAGGTGTCCCCGGAGGAACGTGCCGGTGATGTACGTCTCGTTCCAGTTCCAGACGAAGGAGAAGAGGAACACCACCAGGATGGTGCTGGCCGAGATGCGCACCACCACGAACCAGAAGACCTTGAACATGGATGCGCCGTCGATGCGCGCGGCCTCGTCCAGGACCTTGGGGATCATGTTGAAGGAGGTGTAGAAGATGAGGATCAGCACCGCCGAGTAGACGCCCTGGCCCAGGAGCGCCATGATGCCCTGGGGCAGGACCGTGCCGATCATCTGGATGCCCGTGGCCTCCTGGGCCGTGACGAACATCATAAGGCGCGGGATCATCAGCACCGGCACCGGCACGATGAAGGTCAGCACCAGCATGACCATCCAGATGGACTTGCCCTTGAACTTATACCGGGACAGGGCAAAGCCCGTCAGCGCCGAGACAAAGGTCTGCGCCGCCGCCATGGCGCCGGAGAAGAGGACCGTAGCCAAAAGCGTGGGCCAGATGTCCAGGACGTCCGCCGCGATCTTCAGATTGTCCAGGGAGAGCTTCTTGGGGATCCAGGTGGTGGAGGGGTCGATGATGTCGTCCGCGGACATGAAGGTCTTGGCGATGATCTCAAAGATGGGCTCCAGATACACAAAGCCGATGATGATGAGGATAAAATAGATGAGGATCTGCACCGCCAGACGTCCGTACCACCTGAGCGGCCGCTTGCCGACCATGATGACGCCGGAGGAATCTCTAAAGCTCTTCATTATTTTCGCCTCCTCGGTTCGCGTTCCCTGAAAATGAGGAACGAGCATCCAATGACGATCAGCACCACCAGACAGTAGATCCACGAATAGGTCGCCGCGAAGCCGAAGCCGCTCTGGGTGTTGCCCGTGGCCGTCTTGATGAGGTTGTAGATGGCGCTGGTATCATAGGTGCCAAGCTGCGCGATGGTGAAGATGGTGGCCACAAGCGCCGTGGGCTTCACCATGGGGATGGTGATCTTCCAGAGGGTCTGCCACTCGTTGGCCTGGTCGATCTTCGCCGCCTCGTACAGCGTGTGGTTGATGCGCTGGAGGGCGCTGATAAAGAGGACGATGGGGATGCCGGTGAACCACAGGATCATGGTCAGCTCGTCAAAGACACCCTCCATGAAGTTGGCCACCGCCGGGGAGTAGCTGCGGATCATCTCCAGGATGAACACGCCCTCATACCCGCTCATGCCCTGGGCCGCCTCCACGGACTCGTCGGCGCGCTCCAGGATCTGGCTCATCACGGGACCCGACATGATGATGACGGGCAAAAAGTAGATGGTCCGCATGAGCCCCCGCCCCAGCTGTATTTTATTGAGCAGATAGGCGATGATGAAGGAGACTACGATGATAACGAAGGTGTAGGGGATCACCATGCCCAAAAAGCTCAGAAGCGCCGGGACGAACTCCGTGTTGCGGAAAAAGGCGGTATAATAGTTGGAAAAGCCCGCCGGGGTGATGGAGTAGCCCTCCACGGTGGAGCTGACGTTCATGAAGCTCAGCACGATGGTGGCGATGAAGGGTATGAGTGAAAAGACGACGAACCCAATGATCCACGGGAGCATGAAAACGTACCCCCGTATATTCTCACGGCGCCGGTAGAGGCTTTTGGGCTCGGACTCCGCTTTGTTTTTTCTTGCCATGTTCCGTCCCCTCCTTTACCCGGCCGCGACCGCGCTCTCGGCGGGGACCGTGGTCCCGCCGACGCTCACGGGGGAGCCGGTGTAGTTGATGATAACGGTGCGCTCCATACCGTCCTTGCGGTAGGTGTTGACCACGACGCCGTTTTCAATGACCTCCCGGGAGACCCAGTCCATGCCCTGGACCTCACGCAGGATGCCGTTGACCTGGCCGTAAATGTCCGCGATCTTCTCCTTGTAGAGCTCGTACTCCGTGGAGTACAGGTTGGCCGAATAGGTGTCCGACAGGTTCCAGGAGGGGTCCTTGGAGAGGATGAAGGACGGGGATACGTTGTAGTCGATCATCCGGAGGATGCAGTCCTGGGTGTAGAAGGAGAAGTTGGCATAGGGGGCGTAAAGCTCCATGGTCCCGGCGAGCACCATCTGCAAAAACGGCACCGCGTCCGTCTCAAAGATGTATTTGGAGTTGCCCACGGGCATCTGGAGATAGCGCGAGGTGTACTTCCAGAGGTACTGGTTGGGCCGCGTGAGGTTGAGCTTCATGCCGCCGGAGATGTCCTCCAGAGTCTTGCGGTAGAGCGCGACGGCCTCCGGGAGGGTGGTCACCGCGCCTGTGCGGGAGTAGTTGGCGCTGAGGACGTTGGAAATGCCGGAGAGGGTCAGGCTCCCGCTCATGTCTCCCACCTTGTCGGCAAGCTTGCGCACCCACTCCGCCGTCTTCGTGGGCGTGGCGTAGCCGAACACCAGCGTGGGGAGGTTATCCGGCAAAAGCCAGCTCTTGTCCACACTGGCATACCAGTTGCTCACGCACTTGACGGCGGTGTTGTAATAGCCGGTCATCTCCTGGTTGATGGTGGTCATGTCCCGGGAGAAGGACACGTCCACCCCCAGCGCCGCCATGTCCTCCATCATGCTCTCAAAGTCTCCCCGGGTGCCGATGGCCATGGAGAAGCTGGCCTTGTAGGGCTTCGACAGGCTCTCGCCCTTCTTCTGCCACCCAAGGAGGCCGGAGTTTACCTTGGTGATGCCGCTGCGGACTACCTCGGTGAGGATGTCGCGCACATCGTCCGCGGTGGTGACGACTACCTGGCTCGTGCCGATGATGCCGCTCTCGGAATCGGCCATGATGAAATCCAGCCGCAGGGGAATGTCCCCCGTGAGCCCCGCCGAGGTGAGCTCCCCGGTCTCGATGAGGTGCCGGCGGTACTCCAGGGCCATGCCGGCGTAATCCGCCGCCGGGGTGGCGCCGGTGCCGTCTCCGAAGAGGAAGGAGTAGGTCATGCTCACATCGTAGTCAAAGGGCTCCTTCAGATGGTCGAAAAAGCCGTTCCCCAGCTCGTCGTAGAGCTGGTAGTACTCCACGTTGTACTCAAATCTCGGGTAAGCCCAGGTGTAGGTGGTGGACTTGGTGCCGTCGGGGTTGACGACGATCTCCATGTACTCCCCGCCCTGGTCGGCCCAGGCCACGAAGCCCATCTGGTCGCGGCCGTGGGCGATGCCGAACACCGGCATCACCGGGTCATTGATGGGCACGTTGTCCATCAGGGTGTAGTTATAATAGGTGGACGTGGCCGGGTCCCTGCCGTAGACGTCCCCCACGTAGGGGTCGAACACGGAGGTATTGTCCACAAAACGGATGAGCGCGCCGCTGCCGTCCGGCACCAGCACGTAGCCGGGCACGCGGTAGGCGTCCTCTTTGACATAGTCCATGGTCTCCGGGTCGAAGACGTTGAGGCGGCCGCCGCTGGCGCCCAGGAAGGGCGTGAAGATCACGGACAGCATCCTGCCCAAGTCCGCGCCGCCCATCTCCTCTCTCGGAATCTCATAGGTAATGGCGCTCTCCTCAAGGGTCAGGTAGACGTTGAGGTCGATGTCCGGCTTTTGGTAGTCCACATGGAGGACAAACCTGTTGTCCGTGCCGGGGACGGGGCTCAGGGTGGAGGTCACGCCCTCCTGCGCCGCCGAGCCCATAAAGGCCGTGCGGCTGCCGTCATAATACTCCACGCTCACCAGGGAGTTGGCGATGCCCACATAGGTGGTGTTGAGGTCGTCGGCGTAGCTCTGGGCCGCCGCAATGATCTCCTCATCCGAGGCGCCGGACTTCTTGAGGGCCTTGACGGCGTCCGTCACCTCGTCCTTATAGGGCAGGTCCACCCCCGTTTTCATGGTGTAGCCGCTGGCCTTATCCTGCACCGCGATCACGTCCCGGTCGTCCCGCCAGTAGTAGCGGACCAGGTCCGTCTCATACAGAAGGGAGAAGCCCATGAGATCGGCGCAGCCGATCTCCGCCCGCTCCGGAGCGGGCCGCGTGTCCCGGTTCGTGGGGACGTACGCCCCCTCCGCCGGCGGAAGCACATCCCCGGGGCCCTCGGACGAGGCGCCGCCCGCGGCCAGGGCAAGGCCGAAGCATCCCGCCGCAATGGCCCCCGCCAGAAGGACCGCGAGAGCTCTTTTCACGTTTTTACGACAGAACATTCTGGATCAGCTCCTTTCCTACGGATGTCAGGAACCTGTATAAGCTGTCCCACATGATGGACAGGATGATGCCGATGACCGCGATGATCACCATGAACACGAAGGTCATGATGAGGCTTCGCACGGCCTGGCCGAACTCATAGTCGTGTATCGTCTGAAGGCCGGTGAAGATAATGACCGCGCTCCAGGCGATCCCCACCATCAGGATGATGGTGAGCAGGAAGGACTCGTTATAGGTGAGCCCGTAGGACACCACCGTCACCAGGGCCAGCGCCCCCAGCGTGGGCAGGAGCCCGTAGGCCGGGACGATGTAGATCTGCTTCATGCTGCCGCTGCCGTCGTGGATGCTGATATCCAGATAGTTGCAGGTCAAAAAGAGGATGAGGATGGCGAAGAAGCCCAGAACGATGGAGCCGATGTCCATATTCTCCACCTTCACCTGCTGGTAGATGAAGCCCTTGCTCGTCTCAAAGAGCATGAACACCAGGAAAAACACGGCGTAGATGATGGTGGCCAGCACCGCGGAGCCCTGCCGGCCCCGGCGGATGTCATAGAAGCAGTCCATCGGGTGACGCAGGGACTTGAAGGCGAAGAGCAGGTCCTTCACGATAGGCGTGTGGTGGAGCGTGTCGCTGAGCTTTTCCTTGCAGGCGTCGATGCGTTTTTTCTTGTCGAAGAGCTTCAGGACCTTCCAGGCGATGAGCAGGACCAGGAGCGTTATGATCATCCAGCCCAGGTTGTTCTGGAGCCAGGTGTTGCGGACCTCCCAGAAGGCCTCGGAATACTGGGCCTTGTTGTTGGCGACCTTGAAGTGCTCCAGGGCCTTGTCGTACTCCTCGGCGTGGAGGTACGCCTTGCCCACGCCGTTGTGCGCGAGGGTGGACATCTGGTTCAGGGCCAGGACCTCGTTCCACTTGACCATGGCCTCCTCGTAATGGCCGGCCTCGTAGAGGTTCATGGCGTCGTAGACCGTCTGGGCGTACTCCGTGGGCTTGAAGGACTGGAGATACCCCTTTCCGGCGTCCAGGCCCCAGATGTACCCGCGGCTGTCCACCGCCACGGAGGCCAGCCTGTTGAAGAGGCCCACCACATCGGAATTGGTCACCTGGGAGCCGAACTCAAAGATCATCTCCCCCGCCCGGGAATAGACCTCGATGTAGCCCTGGGTGCCGCAGGTGTAGATGAGGCCGTCCTTGTCCACATACACGTCCACGAGGGCCTCGTTGGACCACACCGGGTCCTTGAACATGTTTCCGCCGTCGGTGGAGTGCTTTTTCATGCCGTTCATTTCGATGCCGGCGGTGGCGGTATAGACGACGCCGTCCTTGTCCACGAAGACGTTGGTGAAGACCGCCGGGTTGGCGTCGATGAGGTTGGCCAGCTGCGCTCTGGTGAACAGGAGCCGCTGGATGCGCTGGGAGAGGGTGAGGTTGGCGTCGTTGACGGCGAAATAACCCAGAAACTCGCCGGTGTTGGCAAGCTGTATGACGCCGGAGTAAACGCCCTCGGAGATGATATACATACTGCCGCCGGAGTCCACCGCCACGCGCTTGGGCTCGAAGTTGGTGTTCTGGAAGATAGGCGCGGCAGGCTTTCCGTATTCCCGGTCCAGCTTGAGATCCCGGTCATAGACCAGCACCTTTTTGGCGCCGGAGTCGGCCACGTAGAGCTCGCCCTTTGCCGTGACGAACACCCCCGTAGGCGCCGTCATCTCGGGGCCCGACACCTCGGCGGCCACGACACCCTTCCCGATGTCGTACAAAATGACCCGCCGGTTGCCTGTATCGGCGATGTAGAGCATATCCCGCTCATCGATGAACATATCGCCGGGGTCCTTCAGCCCCAGCTCCGTCACCGTCCGCTCGGGCAGGTAGGCGTCCTGGGTGCGGAACCAGCCGTCCTCCTCGTCCCACATGTAGGTGTAGGAGGTGGCCTCCTCGGCCCGTGCGGAGGTGGGGAGAACGCACGCCAGCAGAAGTACGCTCAGCGCCGCCGGGATGAGACGCCGTAAAAGCCCGGCCGCCCTGTGATCTTTTCTCATGACGTCCCCTCCTCTCACTTGATGCCGGAGTGGCTCATGGTGTTCGTGACCTGCGACTGCATGCAGATGAAGATGATGAGGTTGGGCAGGAACAGGATCACCGACGCCGCCGCGGCCATGCCGGCCGCCGCCACGGTGTTGTTGGTGGACAGGGAGCTCAAAAAGTACGCCAGCGTCCTCATGGAGTCGTCCGTGATATAGTTGTTGGATGCCTCCACCGCCATCCAGACCTGCTGGAAGGTCAGCACAACGGAGGTGGCGAGAGCGGGCTTCACCACAGGGACCACGATGCGCATGATGACCGTCCACTCATTGGCTCCGTCGATGACCGCCGCCTCGATGAGCTCGTTGGGGATCTGGTCCATGAACTGCTTGACAAGGAAGAGGCCCACCGGCATGGCCGCCAGAGGCAGCACGTGCACCAGCCAGTTGTCCGTCAGCCCCAGCTTCACGATCACGAGATATCGGGAGATGGACACCGCCGTGGGCACGAACATCAGCGCCAGCTGGTTCGTCTCAAAGAGCAGGCCCTTGCCGCGAAAGCGCTTTTTCGAAAAGGCGTAGGCGCCCAGGATGGTGATGACCAGGTTGAGCAGGACCGTCAGCAGCGTGACGAGCACGGAGTTCAAAAGATACCGGCTCATGGGCACGCCCGTGGTGCTTGACACGGCGAAGAGGCTCTTGAAGTTATTGAGGGTCGGCTCCTTGGCGAAGATGTGCGGCGGGAAGGCGAAAAGCTCGCCCAGGGGCATGAAGGCCCGGTTCACGGTCATGATCACCGGGAGGACCATGAACATCGCCAGAGGGATCAAAATGCAGTAGAACTTTATCTGCCCCGCGGCGAAATGCCGGGGGTCGATCTGTGTGGCCTTCAGGTGGCCGCTTACCACTTTTTCACGCTTTTTCATGTGCATCCCTCCCTCAGTCCTTTTCACCGAAGAATCGGTGCGCCAGCAGGTTGAAGCAGTAGACGATGATCAGCAGCACCACGGATATGGCGGCGGCGTAGCCCATCTCGTATCGGATGAAGCCGTAGTCGTCGATGTGGTTGGTGATGAGCTGACCTGAGTATTCGGGCGTGGGGTTGGCGCCGGAGAGCGTCACGCCGATCCACCCCATGTTAAAGGCGTTCACGATCGCCATGACCGCACCGAAGAGCATCTGGGGCTTCATGGAGGGGATGGTGATGTAGACGATCTCCTGGAAGCGGTTCCTGAGCCCGTCGATGTAGGCCGCCTCGTAGATCTCCCGGTCCACGTTGAGCATACCGGAGAGCATGGAGAGGAAGCCGATGCCCATGCTGGACCACAGGGAGACGATGATCATGATGAGCATGAAGTAGTCCTTGGTGAGCAAAAACTGGATGGGCGTGTCGATAAGCCCCAGCTCCATGAGCAGGCTGTTGGCCCAGCCGGACTGGTCGCCGGAGAAGATGGTCTTCCAGATGACGCCGATGAACACCTGCCCCAGCATGGAGGGGGTGTAGATGCACAGCGCCAGGATGGTCCTGGGCAGGGCCTGGATCTGGGAGAGCATCCAGGCGATGAAGAAGCTCAGCACATAGCCGCCCACGCCCACCACCAGCGCGTAGAGGACGGTATTGGGGAAGACGAACTTGGCGAACACCTCGTCCTGCGTCAGGAGCGTGATGTAGTTGAGAAGGCCGGTGAACTGCGAGGGGTTATAGACGTCGAAGTAGGTGAACGACAGATAGACGGTCATCAGCACCGGGACCAGGATGAAGGTGGTGAAGAGCAGAATGTAGGGCAGGAGCAGCAGGTACGCCTTGCCGTCCTTGGCGGTGAAAAACCGTTTCTTCCCCTCCTCCAGGGTCTCAAGGGTCTCGGCCGCGTAAACCTTTTCTTTGACCCTCATGTCACGACTCCTCCTTTCCCGCCCTGTCCATCTGCTCCTGGATCCAGTCCACGTCGCGGATGACATAGGGCTTCAGGAGATTGCCGTCCTTGTCGTAAAAGCCCATCTCCTGCATCTTCTTTCGGATCTCGCGGTTGATGTCGATGCTCTTTTCATCGGCCACCACCTGGGCGGAGGAACCGTCCAGGACCATGGCGTTCCAGATGTCCGATATGGAGCGCTCCAGAAGATACTGTCCCGGCGTTCTGGGCACGTCCCGCAGCCACTGGACCATATCCAGGATCACCATCTTGTCCTCCTGGTCGATGGGGGCCTGACGGAGCGCCTCCAGGTTGGAGGGCAGCCAGAAATACGTGTTGCCGTAAGTGGAGCGCAGATTGTAGGTGTACTCTATCTGGGTGTCCTCCCGGGTCCACCACTTCAGGAAATCCCAGGCGGCCTGGGCCTTGTCGGTGTCGGCGAAGATGACCCCGCCGGTGCCGTTGGCCACGTACCAACGGTCGATGGAGCCGTCCTCCTGGACGGTGCCGAGATAGGGCGAGAGCTCCCACTGTCCGTCCAGCTCCACGGCGCCGTTTTTGATGAGGTTATAGGTATTGGAGTCCACGATGCCGATGGGCAGGACGTTGTAGCGGAAGGAGTTGAAAAACTCGTTGACCTGCGTATCCAGGGAGTACGCCACAAAGAGGTCCCCCAGCTCCTTGAGTCCCGCCACGGACGCGGGGGAATCGATGGCCGTGGCCGTGCCCTCGTCGTTATAGAGCTTCCCGCCGTTCTGGAAGATGAGGGGCGTGGTCTGGAAGAACCACTTGTACCCCACGCCGGAGGAGATGTTGTGGTAGAAGTTCATGCCGTAGCGCTGGAGGGCGGGGAGCATGGCCCGAAGCTCATCCCAGGTATCCGGGACCTGAAGGCCAAGGCTGGTGAAGATGTCCGTGCGGTAAATGACCGCGCCGAAATCCAGCGTCTCCGGAATGGCGTAGACGCCCTCGTTGTAGACGTAGGGCACCATGGCGCCGGCCACGAAGCGGTTGGAGACCTGCCAGAAATCGGGGAACTGCGTCATGTCATAGAGCGCCCCGCGGCAGGCCATGTCGAAGGGCATGTGGGAGGCCAGCCCCAGCGCCACGTCGGGCGTCACGTCCGCCGCCGCGGCCAGGGTGAGCTTCGTGGGATCCGGCATGACGGAGAGCTTCACGGGGATGCCGGTCTCCTGGGTAAAGCCGGTATCGACCATCTTCTGCAAAAGGTCCACATGGGTGACGGCCCTGTTGACCCAGACGGTCAGAGTCTCCGGCGTTTCGTTGTTGACGCTGTATTTATCCGTCACAAAGGAGTAGTAGGTAGTCTTCGCGGTGTTGCCAAGGCTCTGGAGCGCGTTGGGGTTCGCCCGCGGCATCTCGCCGTCCCCGGACAGATAGATCATGTCCAGGGAGAAGTCCAGCTTGATGATGGCGGAGTTGAAGTTGCTCACGGCCACAAGGATGGAGTTGTCCCGCCCCGTCATGCTGTTGACGTGCAGGGCGATCTCGTCCGGGTACTCGTAGATCTCGTCCACGAACTTCTCCGCCTTGTCGAGGTACGACAGCAGCGCGCCGTTGATGCCGTTTTCCGTCTCGTCCTGCAGGAGATACCGGATGTGCCGCATCAGGAGCTTGTAGGCCTCCAGGTAGCTGGGGATCTCCGGGATATACTCCGTCATCTTCCAGGTGCGGTACTCGTCCGCGTCGGTGCCGGCGATCTTCTTGATGTCCAGGGCGAACTTGGTGACGTGTTCGGCGATGAGCTGCCCGTAGCGCATGGCGGCGGTGACGGGCTCCAGCTCCGCCTTCAGCGTCAGGGTGTGCTCCCCCGCCGTCAGATAGATGTAGTAGGGGTTCCCCTCCCCGTCGGACAGGACCTCGTTGCCCCAGGAGGTGCCGGTATAGCCGAAGGCGTAGCACTCCAGCTCCCGGAAGGGCGCGGCCCCGTCGATGAGGATCGTCTCGTAGGAGTTGAACTCCTCCTTCTCGTTGCGGTAATGCAGGCCCAGGGTATAAAACCCGTCCGCCGGAACGGTGAAGGCGTAATCGATGCAGTCCCCCGCGCCGGTCCAGGAGAGGGTGTTGAGCTTCTTGTACTCCGGGTCGTAGGGCGTCACTGCCGGGGAGGCAGTGGTCTCATAGATGATCTGCGCCGAATTTTTCTCCACGTAGTCTACGGCGTTGATGGCCACACTCTCTCCGGAGGCCGGCGTCACGGGCTTGCCCAGGGCGGCCAGGTACTCCTCGTAGGTCGGGGCCTGGGCGGCGGGAGCCTCCGCGGTGAGCTTTCCCAGGAGGAGCCCGTCGTTGGAGACGTTCGTCACGGTGACGGTGTTCTCCCCCGCCTTGAGCTCCACCAGCAGCGGCGCCACGGTGGCGCAGGTGTTGTTATAAAGATACGTGCGCCGCCAGCCGGCCACCCGGTCCTGGCTGGGCGCGATCTCGTCCCCGTACCGGTCGGTCTGGAACTCCTCCACGGAGTCCCGCCAGTATAGGGGCAGCTCCACCGTCTGGAGCTCCTGGTACTGGCTCACCCCATTGACGGCGACAGTCACGGTGAAATCAAGATAGCTCTCCCCCTGGGAGGCGTACTCCAGCGCGAGGACGTAGACCCCCGCCGTGGGGACGTTCACCGTATAGGCGGCCTCGTCCAGATAGTTCGTCAACAGGGCGTTCCCCGGATACGTGAGGACCGCCGGATCGGCGTTTTCAAGGCCCAGCTTCCCGACGGGCGCGCCGCCTGACGGGGCCGCCTCCGCCGAGCCGCTGCCGTCAGGCGCGGTCCTGTCCAGAAGGAAGTCCGTGTATTTGTAGCTTTGCGTGTTCAGAGACCCGGATAGCAGCTCGTAGGACCGGCGGAGCTCCTCCGGACTTATATCCTCAACATATGCGGCATGCTCGTTGAAGAAGATAAGCCACGCCCCGCCTGCGATCAGCGCGATGACCACCACCCAGATCACGATCTTTCTGAGCATGTGTGGTTTCACTCCTTTTTGACTTCGTTTCCCCTGTAAGCCTGGAAAAAAGTCCGGCCCGCCGCCAAAGGCGGCGGGCCGGTTTCTCAGATTCTGAGAAGCGCGGTGAGATACGCTCTCAGGCGAAGTCCGCGTCGGTGAAGCCGTAGAACTGCTTGAGGCCGTCCTTCAGGACCTGCTCGGCCTGGACGAAGCGCTCGTTGATGGTCTTGTTGTAGTCAGGCAGGTTGGCCTTGATGGTGTCGAGCCAGGCAGGATCGGTGACGCCCACGCCCACATAGTCGGCCTCGGTGATGTGGTTCCACTCTTGGAGGCACGGGGTCTGGGTACCGTCGATGTAGACATAGTAGGGGTAGCACTTGTCGGAAATATCCCAGAACTGGCTCTCCTCCCAGAGGCGCACGACCTCCTGGAAGCCGGGCATGAGCTCCGCGTCCTTATAGCGGGCGTGGATGTCCACGGAGTACCAGATGTCCATCTGCTTGTCGAACTCCGCTCCGGTGACCATGGGGAAGGAGTCGTTGAGGCAGGAAATCAGAGTGCCGTTGTTGGCGTACATCTGGTCGGCGCGGGCCTGCATGGACTCGGTGGAGCCGCACCAGAAGGAGCCGAAGGCGTAGGCGAGGTCGAGATTAGCCTTCTCGGTGTCGGACCAGGCGGGGTTGCCGTCATCCATGGCAAAGTTGTGGATGGCCATGGGGTCGATGCAGATGCCGATGGTGTTGGGCTGATAGGGCGTGGCGGGACGGGGATAGATATCCCAGTCGGCGGACTGGACCGCGTTGTCGGGCCAGCTGCCGTCCTCACGCTGCGGGATGGCCGCGTTCATGATCATCCAGGGGTCGCCGGGGTATGTAAGCAGGTAGTTGACGCAGAAGAAGCGGTAGCCCCACCACCAGCCGTTGTCCATAATGGCGGGATCCACGGCGCCGGCGCCGTTCTGGGCCCAGATCTCGGTGGGAGCCCACTTGGGCAGGTAGTCCAGGAGGTCCATGACCTCATCGGAGGCGATGTTCACGCGGTCGCCCTCGCCGGAGTACTTGGCCATCTGGGCGGAGACGGTAGTGGTGCCGGTGCCGATGAAGGTGATGAGCTGGGCAAAGTCCATGGTGCCCCAGAAGGTCTTGTTGTCGGCCTTGGTGATGAAGTCGGTGAAGTCGTCAAGGTCCCAGTCGGGGTCGGGGACGTCGATGTTGTTGTCCTCGGCCAGCTGCTTGTTGACCCAGACGCCCCAGGGCTGGGTGAACTGGGGAAGGCCGGCCTGGAAGCCGTAGTAGTTCATGGTCGCCATGATGGAGGGGTTGAAGGTCTTATAGAGGGGGTCATCCTTGTAGACGGACAGGTCGGCCACGAGGCCGCGGGCGGTGTCGTTCAGAAGGTCGTTGGCGGCGTACACGTCGGGATACTTGCCGTGCTCGGCCTTGAAGTTCTCCAGCTCCTGGGTCCAGGTGGTGTCATTGGCGTTGGGATCGTCGGGCTTGGAGTAGAGGTTGATCTTCACGTTGGGATAAAACTCGTTGAACTTCTTGGCCAAGGCGTAGATGGCGGCCACGTTCTGGGCGGTGATGTCCTCGGGCTTGAGATTCTCATGGCCCAGGTCCTCGTGATAGATGCCGTCGCCGGACCAGCACATGATATCAAGTGTGCCGGAGGTGTTGGGGTCCATGGACTGCCAGAAGGGCTTGGCCTCCGGGACGGGTTCGCCGCCGGGCTGAGTCTCTCCGCCGGGGGTGCCGCCGCCGGTAGCGGGAGCTCCGCTGGTGCCCGGTGTGTCGCTGTTCTTGCAGGCGCTGATCGTGCAGAGGATCATCATGAGCGCAAGCAGCAGCGAGATCGCCTTTTTCATTTTCATAGTGCTACCTCCTACTAATTTTTTGAGTTTTTTCGCGCCCGCTCGGCGCGTTTTTGTAAGCTAATCATACATCTGGACCGTCTATCTGTCAATCCAAAACGTTTTGGTTTTTAAATTTTTGTCGCATCTGCACAAATTCCGCCCCTCAAATTTGTGGAAAAAGATGTTGTCCCTCCACCTCAGGGGACAAAAAAGCCCCGGACCCAAGGTCCGGGGAGCAAGAGTTCGGCAGATTTTTGTGCAGGGTGTATAAAAAAGGGGAGTTTCAACCCACCGGCGCCGCTGCTTCGGACAAAGGCGCTCCGGCGCAGGAGCCGCGCTCCACGATGGTGCTCTCGGTCTTTGTGATGCGGCCGGGGTGTTCGCCATTGATGAGGGCGATGGTCTCCTGCGCCGCCAGACGTCCCATGGTGGAAATGCCGGTCTTCATGGTGGTCAGGGAGGGCGTGTACCACTGGCCCAGCTCGATGTTGTCGCAGCCCAGGATGCTCACGTCCTCCGGTACGCGGTAGCCCGCGGCGGTGAGCGCCAGGATACAGCCGATGGCGCTGTCGTCGTTGGCGGCGAAGATACCCGTGGGCATGGGCGCGCCGGAGGCAATGAACCGCTCCATGGACCGCTGGGCGGTGGTGCGGTCAAAGGCGCCCTCCAGCTCCCGTTCGGACGGAAGGTCGATGCCCCGCTCACGCAGGCGCTGATAAAACCCCCGGCGGCGCTCCACGCCGTCGTAGGTGTCCTGCCCCTTGATGAACATAAACTCCCTGTGGCCCAGGCCGCACAGGTAGTCCGCCGCCTGACAGCCGGTCTTGTAGGAGTCGAAGAGGACGCTGGAGATACGGCCGGCCGAGAACTCCCTGTCCAGGAACACGGCGGGCAGCTCCGTCTCCCGCAGGACCTCCGTATGCCTGTCCCCGAAGCCGGAGTGGAGGATGATCGCTCCGTCCACCCGCTTGCTGAGGATGCTGCTCATGACCATGTCGCCGCTCTCCGCCAGGATAACGTCCAACTCAAAGCCGGCCTGCTGGCAGGCGTCGCACATGGCGTCGGCCAGCACGCCGTAGAAGCCGCGTATGTATCTTGAATAGAGCCCTATGACGCCTGTCCTGGCGTTTTTCAGGTTCCTGCCGCTGAAGCTGGGCATGTAGTTCATCTGGGCGGCCAGCTTCTCGATACGCTCCCGTGTCTCCTGCTTCACGTCCGAGCCGCCGGAAAGCGCGTGGGAGACGGTGGTGATGGACACGCCCGCCGCCTTCGCCACGTCCTTGATCGTTGTCCTTCTCATGTGCGGCTCTCTCCTTCTCCCTCCGCCTGAGCGGCATTTTCACGGGATATTATACAGTATGGTTCTTTCTCCCGTCAATACACTGTGAATATAAAATGGCGTTTCTCCGGCAAAAAAGAAGCTGTTACCCCTATAAACGGCGGGACTTTCTTCGTCTCCGGCACAAGAAGCAAGCGTCAAGATGCCCGCCGGTTTACGATCCGGCGGGCTTTCCGAAGTAAATGGAGGGGCTTTAGATTTGTTGCTCTACGTCTTGTAAATACTATTCCCCTTTCGAAAATTGAAGGGGGTCCCCTACAGAATTTGAGGGGCCGCAGTTGATGGTTTACGACAGAGAAAAAAGGCTCTTTTTGCTAGAAATGCTCAAGATTATATTTTGGGGCTAGTTTGTAATCAGCAGGTCGGGGGTTCGAATCCGTCCACCAGCTCCAAAATTGCATACGGAGGAGTTCCCGAGTGGCCAAAGGGGACAGACTGTAAATCT
>CANQSD010000018.1 GCA_947626385.1 uncultured Oscillospiraceae bacterium
TTCCTTTGCGTATCGCATGAGATTGGGAATGTTTTTCTTTGTATCCTTCACATATCCCTGAATTGCCTTGTTGAAAATCTCTCTGTCCATCTTGTTCATATTCCGCAGCACATCACAAATGGTACGGTCACGATCATAAATTCGGACTTTGGTATTATCAATTTCGCCAGTCGTCTCTCCGAGCGGGAGCAAAGAGGGTTCCATTCGGTAGACTTTTATGAAAGGGTAATCCATTTTCTCGCGCTCTTTGGAAACATTCTTACTCAGTGCGAGGTTCCACTGGGCAGGGGTACGGTCGCTGTATCCGTAATAAAACAATGCGGTCTCCATGCACAAAACAGCATCGGTGAAAAGGCGGTTGATGATCAGGACCTCGCTGCCTGTTGCATCTTCTATCCAATGGTAGTAACCCCTTTTGACTTTTTCAATCAAGCCTTCCTTCAACATGAACTGAATATCCGCGTAATACAGCTTTTCCGCCTGCAGCTCGGCGGTCGACATGATATATTGATGATCTGAAAAAATATTTCTAAGCGCATTGATCGTGTTCAAATCCAACATCTGCTCACCTCTATACGAAACCAACCGAAAACAAATCCATCGGTTGGGTGGTTTAGTATAGCATAACATATTTTTTCCGAGAAATCAACCGTAGTTAATTACCCAATTTTAAATTCATTAATAGGGTGGTTTCGTATAAGAAAATGGACTGGTTGTCTACACCCCGAACACGTCAATGTCCTCGAACATAAACCGCAGCTTGTCGATTTTCTTGGCTGTGTGGTAGTGTCCGCAGTACCACGCTTTGTAATCAAGCCTCTGCTCGATACTGCCAAGCCACTGCTCGGTGCTCTTGTCCACGGTGGACTGGTCGATGGAGGGAAGGAAGACCTCGATGGGCTCGTATCGGATGGGGCAGGTGTGGGACAGGACCGTGTCGATTTTGTAGTCCCGCTTAGCGAGGGCGTTTTCGACGCGAGCTTTGATGGCCTCCGACGGCTGTTCGTCCTCAAACCACTGCCAGCCGTTTTGGAGCCGGTAGAACTTGTCCACGCTGTACGCCCCACCGATGACGATGCAGTCGTGCCCGCCGAGGCGGTACACGTCGCCGTCTCTGGCGAACAGGAGGTTTGGGAAATCCGGCTCATACCAGACCGTCCCGCCGTGAAACCGCTTGGTTTTGTACGAGGCGATGTGCTCCGGACGCATTTCGTGGTTGCCGTGGATGCAGAAAAAGGTCATCGGCAGCACCGCCGCCTCCGTCTTTCTGAGCGCGTCCAGCCTGTTGCCATAATAGTTGAGACCGGCATCCCCCAGGATGATCATGACGTCTTCCTTAGTTGGATGCGCCTTTTTGTTGAACTTATAAAACCGGCTGAAATCGCCGTGGGTGTCGCCGGTGATATAGACCATAGATAGTCACCTCACGTGTTCCAGATTGTTCTCAACGACCCTCTCCCCAAAAGTCAACCTCTGCAGCCTCGGCCTGAGTCGCTCAGTAAATCTGGCGGTGTAGGCCACGAAGATGCAGTAGACGTAGGGCATACCTAGGTTGGTTTCCAGAAGCGAATTGACCACCAGCGTCATAAGCTTGTCGCTGGCGGAGGCGAAGCCGGCGCTGCGAATGCCTCCTATGAGCAGGCCGGCCTCCCAGCCGAATTGGACGAGAACGCCGATTGCTAAGATCCAGGGGATGTTGATCCGCCGGAGACGGTCCTTCTGCGCCAGATTGTAGACGATGACGCCGAGGTAGCCCACGAACAGGATGACGGCCATGGTTCCGTGGTAGCTGCCGGTGGTGCGCTCAATGACGATGGGTACGGCATCCCCGGCGAAGGTATGGGTGATCATCGGCGCGCAGAACCACCAGGAGAGAATGAGTAGTGACCACTCAAAAAGGTCTTTGTCCTTGGAAAGCCACAACCAAATCCATGTGAAATTCGTAAAGCCGTAGCTCATGGACATCCAGAGAAGTACCCAAAAGAGGCTGTGGCCCTCGGAGATGGAGCGGGTGTGCAGGAGGAGGTGGAAGATGCCGTAATCCACCAGCATGTAGACCACACCCATCACCAGGCCCACCAGGACGGTCATGTACTTTTTCTTCCAGAGCAGCATCAGGGCGAAAACGATGAGGAACGCTGTGTCCAGCCATATGTACAAAGGCGCAAACTGCCGCCGCGCGATGATCTCGGTCATTGATTATTTCCTGCCTTTATTTCGTTGAATAGATTGCGGAACCCCCGGCAAAGTTTACATAGCCTTATCTAAAAAGAGCCTTTCGGCGAGTAAGCCCATGTTACCTTGCCGGGGCGGGGAAGTCAAGGGATTTTCTCCCTTTTGCCGGAATAATTGTTCTCGCCTTTTCGCCCATTCTGCGGTATTGTGTGTTGCCAAGGAGGGATAAAGATGGACAATCTTATCAATGAACTCTACTATGGCAATATCCGCCCCGTCGAGCAAATGGGAGGGCTTACACCTGAAGCGGCGGCTATCATGAAACGGGTACATGAGAACGAGGACAGACTTGAAGCGAGCCTCAATGAGCAGGAAAAGGAGCTGCTTCACACCATCCAGAATGACCGACTTGATGCCACCTGTATTATCGAGGAAAAACGCTTCCGGGAGGCGTTCTGCTTGGGGGCGCGGTTGATGATGGAGATAATGATAAAAGATGATAATTGTAGATAAAGTGAAAATTGACGAGAAAGGCAAATGGGCCGTATTAGTGCGATAAGCATTATTACTAGACTTCTGTAACGATGGGGACAAAGCTCCCCAAAAGTCATATCCCATTAACGAAATGGCTCCTCGCCTTATAGTTCATATGCCAAGACAAGCGTGACATTTACGCGATGCAACTGGATTTTATAATTGGAGTGACTTTCAATCACCTGGCGTATGATTAGCCAAATATGTGCCGACATGCGTAGTCGCGGCAAAAAAAACAAGATGAGCGGCATCGTTGAGCTTGACGACACTCATTTCGATGGATCCTGCCATGAGCAAATAGTGAGGCAGGGGCGCTGAAAAGACCAAGGTTTTTGTGGACATTTCGTTTGATGAGCATAACAATTTGTGTTATCTGAAGATGCGTGTCACGAAGAACATTTTCAACCGTTGCGGATTTGACGAACGTGCGTTAAAATGCTTTGCGTCTACTTTTGTAGGAACGGTGGATTAGTAAATTAGGTGAGAGAAAAACCCAATATTAACATATTTTACAGAACCAATTATCGGTTGATCGAAAATGGTTGTATTTTTGAACAAAATATGGTATAATTACAAAATCAGAAGACTATATTTTGATTTTTGCGGCGGAGAAATTGAAAATAAGAAATTGGGGAGGATAGTTTGTCTTGAAATTTTTTTCTTTGGTTGTTAGTTTAAATTCATTTTCGAATTCTCGAAAGCGAGGGATAAAGCACAAATTTGGAAACATTCGCCCTAAAAAATTGAGGAAGATGGGGTGCTATTTGTGACTTTTTTGAAAACTAAATGTTTTATGACGTTTTATCAGAAAATCTCATAGATTGATCTCGTAACCCGTATGAGTATGGAACTTTAAAACAATGCATCACTAAATTGAAATGATTGAGGTATAGCATAATGAAATTAAAAAAAGAATTTGAGAGTTTTTTCAGAAAGATTAGAATTGATGACGAGACACACGTACTGAAAGAGAAACGTGATATTCTTCAGGACGATATTGAGTCCAAATTACCAGAAATCCTAGCTGACCATGGCATCACTATTTCAAAGAGTGATATACGTATGATTGACCAAGGAAGCTATAAATATAAAACGACAATTACGGCTGATGTTGTTGACCGCGACGTTGCTGTAATAATTCCCCTTGATATAAATGATAATCCGGATCCAAGAGAAATCAAGGGTTACTTAAAGGACTCAATAACAATCTGGCAAAGAAGCGTTTCAGTAAAAGAGCCTTGTGTACGAGCTTCATACTATGAGAATGGTGAAGAATGGCTACATATTGATCTTCCTCTTTACGCCGATGATGGTGGGTTTAAGTATTTGGCTCGCGGGAAGGCTACGAGCGATGATTATACATGGGAACCAGCTGATCCGGATGGCCTTAATGCTGATTTGTGCGATAAGATACTTGGGCATGATCAGTTGAGGCGCATTATTTGCTACATAAAAAAGTGGAGGAACGAAAAATATGCTGGTTCCTCCGGTGATCATGAAATCCCACCTAGCATTGGGTTGACGTATTTGGCTTGTGATTGTTTTATAGAGCAGACTGGGAGTGATGGGGATGACGATTTACTGGCATTTCAAAAGACTATGCAAGGTATAAAGGACAGGTTCGTATGTACGTGTTATGACGGAGAAGTATTGACGGCAGATATTTCCCGACGTTTGCCGGTGGAACCATATTCTGATGTATTTCAAAAAATGAAAGACAGTAGTACAAGCTATATGGTGAAATTTTACAAGAGATTGTCTAAAGCAGTGGATAACCTTACAAATGCGGTTAATGTCGAATCTCCTCACGATGCGGCGGAGTATATCCAGAAGGTTTTGGGAACGGACTTTGACGTTCCTCCGAAAGAGGCAGTTACAGCAGTAACACAAAGCAAAAGAGAACACAGTTTTGGGTGATTGTATGACGGCAAGAGAAATTTTAGAGTCATATGAGGAGATAAGTATTGAAAGTCAGACAGGTGATGATTTTTTTGTATTTAGACTTTATGGGAAGACTTTCTTGCTAATAACGCCAAATAAAGATGATTTTTCGTCCAGGCCGAGGATATATCTTTATAATGATGCCGGATTCGATTTCCCGCATGTTTTGCTGTATGACGAGGAAGTAAAAGAAAACACATTAATTCCAGAAGGAACCTATCGCTCCGTATGTCTTTATGAACCAGAGAGCATAGTATTTTCTGTGATTTCATACGAAGATAAGCTATTTGATGCAATTGAAAGACTAATTGAATTGCTGACTATGTCGAAGGCAGAACGAGAAAAGGAATTCCAAAAAGAGTTTATGTATTATTGGAATTGCGGGTTAGCAGGGCGGAATGCAATTGTATTCTTATGTCAAGAAGACAACTTTTCAAAGTTTGTATTATATAGCAATAAACAGGACACAAGATTTGTGGAGGAAGGGATAGTATTATCAGATATAAATTATCGGAATAAGGGAGAACGAAAATGGAGCGAGCGCGTGGACATAGAGGCTTATTATATTCCTGTTTTAGATAATAGGGGGATACTGCCACCTTATCGTGGAAGACCTTGGACTACCCATAATGTAAAAGATATTGTATACGGGAAACAAATTGAGCACATAAGTTTCGACACGTATCAATGTCTCAAAACGACTCAAGTGAGTACACGAAATATGGTCCTTGTTTTTGGAATGAAAGGGGAACAGGCCTCTATAACATTTGCAGTAATGATAAAGTGCAATAATAATACCAGAAATACCAGAAGAACTATTCTGGAGAAAATACGTGAAGACGCTGTGGCCGTTGAACCAATTAAGACTAAACGTGAAGATTATACGTTTCTAAGTAATATAATCGGAAATGATATTGGTCTACGAGGAAAAAGAGCGCTTCTTATAGGCGCAGGGTCTCTTGGAAGTTATGTTGCGTTCGAAATAATAAAAAATGGAGTATCGAATATTAAGATATACGATGACGATATTTTATCCAATGAAAACCTCCTGAGGTGGGCTTATGGCGGACTCGGCGTAGGAAGAAATAAAGCTGAGCATATTAGTTTGTTATTAAACATTATGCATCCGGAGATTAAGGCTGAAGGCATTCCTAAATCTATTGATGAAAAAGAACTCGCAAATGAAGTCAAGAATTTTGATTTAGTTATCGTCACAATTGGAAATAGTGATACACAACTGAAATTCAATCGTATGTTGAATAATATTGGTTGCAATATTCCCGTGCTATATACATGGATAGAGGCCGGAGGCGAATTCAGTCATATTCTCTATGTTGATTACTCGAAGCCGGGATGTTACGAATGCCTGTTTACGAATGAAAGTGGAGAGTATGTTAATAATAGGGCAAGCATCGCGCCAGAAATAGTTGAGAGCAATATGATCAGAAACGGATGCGGAGGAACACGAGCCGCGTATGGAACCGCAGTCCTTCTTCGTACTACGGCGACATTACTTACTACCTTTCAAAAGATTATTTCGGGCGAATTACAGGGCAGTACATTAATTGATATAACGCCAAATTCGGCGATGAATTCCCTGACACCATTTCCAATGGAGGCCTGTAGTTGTTGTGGTCATTGATAAAAGTTATAGCTGCATCAAACTAAAACTACCAAACGGCAAGGTGGTAGATTTACTGTCTCCTTTCCTTGAAGAAATCAGCAAATGGATTCAGAATTCACCCGAAAAACCAGAGAGCGGAGGATATATTGTAGGATACAAGCACAAGAGAACAGGAAACATATCGATCGAGGCCGCATCGCATCCATATTCAAAAGATATTAGAAGTCGGGTGAGATTTAACATTAGAGATTCTCGGCATAAGATGCTATTGAAGAAATATGAAAAGGAAAAAAGCTATTATATGGGTGTTTGGCACACACATCCGCAGGAATTTCCGGTACCGTCATTAATTGATTGGGATGATTGGCGTAAGACAATACGTGAAGATAGAACAGGATGTGAATACGTGTTTTTCGTGATTGTGGGTACTGAAGAATTCAGAGTATGGATAGGCGAATTCACCACTGGAATGATTACTGAAGTGTTCGAATATGAAAAAAGTCAAAGCGGAATTTACTTATCGGGAGAATTAGCCGAATGAAAAAGATTTATAATAAAGTTGCAGATAACATAGCGCCAATTATTGAGAGCTTGATTTTATTATCTTGCATTTTTGCGCCGTTATATTTTGACTTAACAACGCTTCTTAAAGAGTACCTAAATAATTCAGAAGGGAATATTATTTTATTCTTTATTGCACAGTATGGGAAATATGCACTGATTATTGCTTCGTTCCTTTTCGCGCTTCACGAGATTAGAAAGTTTAATGGAAGAATTACCATGAACAGGAAAAATATATATCATAATTATCCATATTTGTGGTACCTATATTGTGCAAAGATTCTTGAAATTAAGAAATGTAATTTGGTGCTGGTTCCTATATATATGCAGTTTAAACTTGTCATACAAAATGTTTTTGATGATTTTCCAATGGACGAAAAAGAATACCCATTGGATAATGATGAAAGTATCGTTTGTAGTGTGTGTAACCACAGCGAGGAGAGGCAAGAAATCAATTTGATTCTTGAAGATACATATTTACTTGAGCCTGAGTTAATTCCGGAAGAAAAGCAATCTATAAAAACTATAAAAATAAGCAGAAATAATGGAAAGAAAACGTCTCGACACTATAGCCCAAAATTTATTGAAGCAATCGTAGATATTTCCAGAAGTTTACCTGATGGCATACAGTTAAATGTTTTTGCTACTACAAATCCTATGAATACAATGTATATTGCCAAAAAAGCTTTTAAACTTGCTGATCGAGGAAATATATGTCATCTTTACGTCTTTCAACAAATGGGTTCAGAACCGCGCACATTTAAACCAAACGGAAAGAAAATTTACTGATTTCTTAAGAGAAATTTAAATACAGCGCCTAGCAAATAAGGAACAGCCGCTCGGCTGTTCCTTATTTGTTGGCTTTTTTCCAGATCAAAAACTCCTCAAACTTCCGTATTTCCCGTAGCTCGGCTTCTGTGAATTGCTCCAGGCGGCGGCGTTCGGCGAAGACTGGATCTATGTTGGTGAGGCCCAGGAGGTAGTCGGAGGTTATGTTGTAGAGTCTGCAGATTTTGACCAATGTTTCATGGTCGGGGGAGCTTTTCTCCTGCTCCCAGCTCGAAACTGTAAAATGGGAGACGTTCAACTTTTTCGCAAGAGAAGCCTGGGTGTCGCCGTTGAAGCTGCGTATTTCCGCAAGTCGCTCGCCAATCAATTTTATCACCTCATAAGAGGTAGTATAAAGAATCTTACGAGTTAGAAAATAAATTTGATATGTTCTTGCTAATTATGCCCGAAAGTAGTAAGATTATTACTAAAAGAAATAACAACAAATAAGAACCTTGTTGCAGATAGGTGGGTGAGACGATGGCGGAGCGGCAGGTGAAGTCCAGGCAGAGAGTAACTGACTTCGGTGAGGTGTATACCGCGGAACGCGAGGTCAACGCCATGTTGGACCTTGTAAAGCAGGAGACGGAGCGGATCGACTCGCGGTTTTTGGAGCCGGCCTGCGGCGAAGGGGCGTTCCTCACGGAAATTCTGCGGCGGAAGCTGGCGGCAGCGAAGAGAGCGTCTGTCCCCCCGAGACGAAAGACAGTCGTTTCCGACAGCTACGAGGCCAACGCCGTCAGGGCCGTCTGTGGGCTCTATGGCGTAGATATACTCAGCGACAACGTGGAAATTTGCCGCCAAAATCTCTTCGATATCTGGAACGCAGAGTACACCGCAAACATGAAAAAAAGCGCCAACGATCTGTGCCGGGACGTGGTGCGGTACATCCTTCGGAAGAACATCCTCTGCGGCGACGCCCTGACCATGCGGCAGGCGGACGGGACGCCCATCATCTTCGCCGAGTGGAGCTTTATCGACAGTTATCGGGTCCGGCGCCGGGACTACCGACTGGATCAGCTGCTGACACCGGAGGAAAAGCGGGAGGACACCGACAACCTGACCATGGAGGGCTGGGAATACGACCCGGAAACAAAAGCCTTTATCCCCGGACCCTTGCGGGAGTACCCCATTACAGATTACAGAAGGGTGGCGCAGTATGAGTAACGACCTCTATGTGTCCGCATACAATCCGGACGTCCTGAGCTGCATCGCGAACCTCTCCAATGACGAGGTCTTCACCCCGCCGGAAGTCGCCAACGCCATGCTGGATATGCTGCCCCAGGAGCTCTTCCGGGACCCCAACACAAAGTTCCTGGACCCGGCGGTGAAGTCCGGCGTATTCTCCCGGGAGATCACCAAGCGCCTTTTGAAAGGGCTTGAACCTGTTATCCCGGACCTTCAGCAGCGTCTGGACCACATCCTCCACAAACAGGTCTACGGTATCGCCATCACCGAGATGACGAGCCTGCTGGCCCGGCGCAGCGTCTACTGCTCAAAATTTCCAAACGGCCAATATTCCGTATCGCACTTCGACGACATTCAGGGAAACATTAGATTTAAGAATGTACGCCACCGTTGGAAGGACGGAAAATGCGTCTTCTGCGGCGCGTCGGAACGCGAGTACGGAGACGAAAAACGCGGCGAGGGCCTTGAGACCCATGCCTACGAGTTCATCCACACCACCAGGCCGGAGGAGATTTTGAAGATGAAGTTTGATGTGATTATTAGTAATCCGCCGTATCAGTTGAGTGACGGGGGAAATGCGGCAAGCGCAATTCCCATATATCACAAATTTGTGGAACAATCTAAAAAGATTTCTCCACGCTATCTTGTAATGATTATACCGTCACGCTGGTTTTCCGGTGGCCGGGGACTAGATGCATTTCGGCACTCTATGCTGCATGACGATCATATTAGGATCCTACATGACTTTTTCAGTGCCGCAGATATTTTCCCGGGGGTAGAAATTAAGGGCGGCGTTTGTTACTTTCTCCGGGATAGGGATACATCTAGTGACTGCGAAGTTTATACACATAATGGAAATGATGTAAAACAATCTGTTCGGCCCTTGCTTGAACCCGGCATGGAAACTTTTATAAGAGAGTCTGAACAAATCTCTATTCTCCGCAAAGTTCAAAATATCAGCAGTCACTTTTTTACCGAAATTATTAGTGCGAATGACCCGTTTGGCTTTGATGTTCGAGAAGAGAATAGTTATAAGAGAGTACGGGCTCCATATCAGTTGAAATCGTTTGCCGGAAGTGTAAAATACTATTATAATGGTTGGCGTAAAAACGGCCTCGGCTATGTTGATAAAAAATACATCCGAAAGGGGTTGGATCTGGTAGACAAATATAAGGTGTTTGTCCCGCGTGTATGGGGCGCAGGAATATCAGAAACCGATTGGGTACACCCATTTGTTGTTGGCCCAAATTCATGTAGCACAGAAACATATCTTACAGTTGGACCGTTTGACAACGAAGAAACGGCGAAAAATGCTGTTTCTTATATGCAAACCAAGTTTTTTCATTTTATGATTGCGCTTATAAAAAATACACAGCAGGCCATGAAAAAAGTTTACTCGTTTGTTCCCCTTCAAGATTTTTCCTGTCCTTGGACTGATGCGGATTTATACGCCAAGTATGGCCTGACAGATAAGGAGATTGCCTTTATTGAAAGCATGATAAAACCGTTGGAACTAAGCAGTGGGAAAAATAGTTAAAACCATTTTTGCATGAGGAAGTGGTAAAATGCTTGAAATTGTTGACCCAAATTATTTTATGTTAAAATGTAATTATATTGTTCCTGGTCTTACAAATGAACATTGGCTGATTGAGATTTTAAATGGATCGTCGTTCTTTTTCAGAAAACACCCCATTGCTGAGAGGTTTTTTGTTCCTGCAAAGCAAGACCATGGGGAACCAGATGCAGTGACGAGTACATATTCTGTGGATTTCAAACTGCTTATTAGTCAAGAATATATGGCAGCTATGAATAAGAACAAGCCAGATATTGATTATAGCCACATGAAGCAAGGGTATATTATTGTAAAAACGCATGAGGCTATTACAAAAAAGCCAGCTACTAATTTCCTTGCGGATATTGCTCAAGTAACGAAAGAAAATATTGAACAAAACTCCTTTCAGAGCGACTCAATTAGAAGCCTGATAAGAAATCTTGAGAAAGCGAAAAACCTTTTTCTCTATTATCCTTATGAATTTCATGATGCGATAAAGCATTCTGGAATAGATTTTGAAAGAGCGCTAACCGCTATTTTTACTACTGTTCTATCCTATCGCATGAAGGTTCAACCAAAATTTGATTCGTTTGTTTGCATCAAGGCCAACACTGATTTTCTAATTTACGAGTGGGATGGTTATGCTTTGATTTATCGGGACAAGGTCAGCGAGTTTCTGTGCGCTAATTATATGGATGCAAAAAAGTATTCATTATATTGATTTTAGATACACAATTCATCCAATTAGACATAAAAAAGTGAGTGGAAGCTATTATGTCAGACATGGAATTCTTTCCCCAGCGGCCCGCGTCCCACCCGATGATCTATGCCTACGAGGACACAAACCCGCAGTATCGTGGGCTTTTGAAGGTGGGATACACCGCCGTGGATGTGGACAGGCGGGTAGCCCAGCAATACCCCACCAAGCGGCCCGACGGCAGCGTGCCATATAAGATCGTCCTCCGGGAGAGCGCCATGTATCCGGACGGCGGGTACTTCACGGACAAGGACGTACATAAGGCCCTGAAGGCCCGACACATAGACGCCGTAGGCGGAGAGTGGTTCCGCTGCGGCGTCAAGGACGTGCTGGCCGCCGTGGTGGCCGTGCGCAGCCGGACGGGGAACCCGGAGAACCGTACCCGGACCTTTACTCTGCGCCCGGAGCAGGCGGAGGCGGTAGAGCGGACGGCAGCCTACTACAAGTCCGCCTACGGCGAGGGATCCAGCCGCACGCCGAAGTTTTTGTGGAACGCCAAGATGCGTTTTGGCAAGACCTTTGCGGCCTATGAACTTGCCAAGCGGATGGGATTTAAAAAGGTTCTGATCCTCACCTTCAAGCCCGCCGTTCAGACGGCATGGAGAGAGGACCTTTTGACCCATGTGGATTTTGAGGGGTGGCAATTTATCTCCCGTGACCCCAATAACCTGCAAAACACCCTGGACGCCCAGTACCAGCGGGCCGATAAGACACGGCCCATCGTCTGCTTTGGCTCCTTTCAGGATTTTCTCGGCGTCAACAAGGAGACCGGAGGTATCAAGGCTAACAACGAGTGGGTCCACACCACCAACTGGGACCTGGTGATCTTCGACGAGTACCACTTCGGCGCTTGGAAGGAGAACGCGAAAAAGCTTTTTGAGCAGGACGAGGACGACTATGACGAAGACCTGAGCCGCTATGACCGGGGCAACGCCTA
This sequence comes from uncultured Oscillospiraceae bacterium, assembly GCA_947626385.1. Classification (GTDB taxonomy): domain Bacteria; phylum Bacillota; class Clostridia; order Oscillospirales; family Oscillospiraceae; genus RUG626. The sequence continues at coordinate 12,098 of CANQSD010000018.1, forward strand.
CGACGAGACGTGGCTGCCCATCACCACGGACTACTACCTCTATCTCTCCGGCACGCCCTTCCGGGCGCTGAATTCCGGGGAATTTATCGAGGAACAGATCTACAACTGGACCTACTCCGATGAACAGCGGGCCAAGGACGCTTGGCTGGGGGAGGATAACCCCTACGCCGCACTGCCGCGCATGGTGATGATGACCTACAGAATTCCCGACAGCATCCAGCAGATTGCCAAGCAGGGGGAGTTCGACGAGTTCGATCTCAACGTGTTCTTCTCCGCACAGGGACGCGGGAAGGAAGCGCGGTTCGTCTATGAGGACTATGTTCAGAAGTGGCTGGACCTCATTCGTGGTTCCTTCCTGGAGACGTCTGTGGACGAGCTGAAGCTTGGGGCGCAAAAGCCGCCCATGCCCTATTCGGATGCGAGGCTTTTGAATGTGCTCCAGCACACGCTGTGGTTTTTGCCCAACGTGGCCGCCTGTCAGGCTATGGCGAATTTGCTTGCCCAGAGGCAGAATACCTTTTATCACGATTACAAGGTCATTATGTGCGCCGGGGCGGAGGCCGGTATCGGCGTGAAGGCGTTGGAGCCGGTGCGGGAGGCCATGCGGGACCCGCTGGAGACAAAGACCATCACCCTCTCCTGCGGCAAGCTCACCACCGGCGTCACCATCCGGCCCTGGACGGGTATCTTCATGCTACGCAACCTCACAAGCCCGGAGACGTACTTCCAGGCGGCCTTCCGGGTACAAAGTCCTTGGGAGGTCCAGGGCGAGGGCGGCAAACGGGAGATCATCAAAAAAGAGTGCTATGTCTTTGACTTTGCGCTGGATCGGGCGCTGAAGCAGATTTCGGATTATAGCTGCCGCCTCAACGTGTCCGAGAGCAACCCGGAGAAGAAGGTGGGCGAGTTCATCAGCTTTCTGCCCGTGCTTGCCTACGACGGCAGCGGCATGAGGCAGGTCAACGCGGCGGAAATTCTGGATATGGCCATGGCCGGCACGTCGGCCACGCTTCTGGCCAAGCGGTGGGAGTCGGCGCTTTTGGTGAACGTGGACAATGAGACGTTGGCACGGCTCCTTGCCAACAAGGACGCCATGGACGCGCTGATGCGCATTGAGGGCTTCCGCAGTCTGAACGCGGACATCGAGACTATTATCAATAAGTCCGAGGCCGTGAAGAAAGCCAAAAAGGAGAGCGAAAAGCTGACCCCAAAGGAGAAAAAGGAGCTGACCGAGGCGGAGAAAGAGTACAAATCCAAGCGGAAAATGATTCAGGAGAAGCTCATCAAGTTCGCCACGCGGGTTCCGGTGTTCATGTACCTGACGGACTACCGGGAGTACAGCCTGAAGGACGTCATTACACAGCTTGAACCGGCGCTTTTCAAGAAGGTGACAGGGCTGGATGTGAAGGATTTTGAGCTTTTGGTGTCCCTCAATGTATTCAACGAGGCGCTGATGAATGACGCGGTCTACAAATTCAAACGGTACGAGGACGCAAGCCTCAGCTACACCGGCATTGACCGCCACGCCCAAGAGGACAAGGTGGGTCTCTATGCCACGGTGATCTCCCGTCAGGACTACGACGCCATGGCAGGACTGCTCTCAAGCTCCATGCTGGCGGATGCGCCCGCCGAGGACGATGTGCCTGACACGCCCTACTTCGTGAATGAACCGGAGGAGGATGGGGATGAGGACGCCCCCACCCCGGCAATGGCTCCGAAAAAGCCAGCGGAGCCTCGCCGAGTCTCCACCGTTGAGACAAGGCCCGCTCCTCGTCCGGTAACGCCAACCTACCGTCTGGCTTTCATCCCTCCGTCCCCACCCGCCCCCAAAGCAGTGGCCCCGGTGCCCACGCAGAATTTTTCAAACGTGACCGCAGGCTCCACCGTCACCCACAAGGCCTTTGGCGAGGGAAAAGTCACAGCCATCGCGGGCGGGATCATCAACGTAAATTTTGATGGTATAGAAAAACGCTTCCAATTCCCCGGAGCGTTCGCGCAGGGGTTTTTGAAATCAAAGGATTGAGGCAGTCTTGCGTATGCCAAGACGGTGTGGTATATTCTTTGGTAGCAGGACATGTGAGGCTTTAGTCGTAAATGTAGCTGTCCGGACATCGTTTTTTCACCCCCATCTATCATGGTGTTGCCAATGATAATTGCTTTTATAGTGAAGGCGGAAAAACTGATGTAGAGGGGAGATTCTATACCTAATGTTAGAATTGGAAAACCGTGATGAAATCTATTATCAGCGGTATGAGGAACTTCGCGGATTGGTATTTCAGGCATATGCTGATGTTTACCTTTTGGAAGAATTCGAACATTACAATGAAAAAGTAAATAGTGGCCGACTTGCCTTACCCAGATGTAGCTATTTGGTTATGAGGCACATTTGCCATCTGATACTTGCTGATTTAGGGTTGACGGTTTGGAAAATCACAGATGACGAGTCGTGTTCGAATACGATCGTTACGCTGAAAAGATATCTTGCTAAAGAGCACAATAAACCAAGTACTTATTCCCTTGACCGGCTAACAAAACATACGATAGATGTTCTCAATAAAATCCGCAACGAATACCTTGCTCACAATGACATAGGAAAACATGGATACGCAATTGCCGTTTCATCGTTAAAAAGTGCATTGGACGACATCAGAAAATGCTTAAACGAATTGTGTTTTCCTGAACTTGATGACAGGGTTTTCCCGATTGAGAATGAGATTTTTAAAGAGGCATATGACATGAAGCTTGGACTTGAGCTGCTTTTTGAAGGCTCAAACATGGTCGATCTATCTGAGAAAAGCGAAAAATCTTGACAATCTACGAGTCAACATATGTTCAGTATATATGGCAGGAGGCACCTTATGTCCAAGAAACCCCCCACCATCGACATCACCCATAAATCCGTCCCGACATGGTACGGCGGCACCAAAGTTGTGGCAACATCGAAGTCAGAGCAGCGCAAGGTGAAGGCGGAGATTCTCAAGCGCGATCCGAAGGCGGTTGTTGTTGACAGCAAGGCGAAGAAGAAGGACTTGGACTGGATTGACCGCATCGAGGAATTTGACGCGTTCATGGATTGAGGGGCAACATCTACATATCCTTAACTAAAAAAACGTCCGGGAGCTGACCCTGCGTCGGCTCCCGGATTTTTATGTGGCAGTTATTATTTTCAGTGCCTCCTCCTCGCTCAACTCTCCGGCGAGGTATTGGTCGCGGGCCTCGGTGGCTTTACGAGTCCACTCACACAGCTCCTCCTCGGTCACGCTCTTGGCGGTGATGGACTGATTCATGGTCTCAGTGCGTTCGTACCGCTTGTACATCCGCTGGCGGGCGCGGTCAAACTCCTCGATGACCTTGTCGCGGCCGGCGTCGTACTTGTGCTTGAGGCGGGGGCCGATGTCCTTGCAGGTCTTTTTGTTGCGGATCACCCGGTCACAGTAGAGCGTTTTCCGTTTCGTCTTCGGCACGAAAAATCTGCCGCAGCACCGGCAAAGTTCCACGGTGGGTTTGCGCTCGATGAAGTTCAAAAGGAGGAAACAGTAGTAGGACGCGGGCGAGCGGAAGTGGTAACGGTTGGCGAGCCGTCCGTCCTTGCTCATCAGCATGGTCTGCGCAAACTCCGTCTTGCGGAGCGGCCTGTACTTTTTCTTGAAGTCCAGGGCAACGCCGTGGTGGAGGTCACTGAGTAACTGGACGGTGAGATTTTGAAAGAGGACAATCTCCTGCAAAGGAGGAACCACCGCACGTGTCGCCTCAAGCAGATGCTCAATCGTCCCATTGTTGACCGGGATCGTGTCATCCAGGACCGCTCTCGTCAGCGTCCCGTGGAGCGGGTTGTCGCGCTCAAAGGTGTATACGAAGTCCGAGAGGGTCTCCATCATGTTCTCGAAGGTGTCCTGGTCGAAGACGTGGCGCTGGTTGAAGTCGGTGAGGATATAGTTGGACATGGTGGTGATGTAGTTGATGACCTGCACATACGGTCCGGAGTTGAGCTCAGAAAACTCGATGATCTCCCGCTCGACGGTGGAGTCAGGCAGCCGCGTCTCCACCTTGTCGAATACAGACAGCGGTCCGTCCGGCGTTACAGGGTAGTCGTGGAGTGCGTCCTCTAATTTTCTTCCGCGAAGTTTTAAGTGAACAAGTTTCCTCTTCAGCGTCCCATCCGGGAGCAATGAGACATACAAACCTAAGTCCTTCAATGGTTCTCACCTCTGTCTAAAAGTGTTATTCCTCCGAAATGTTCAAGAACGCTGTTTCATTTTGAAATCCTCTGTCCTGATGTAAGATTATATCACAAGCGGGACAGACCCGCAAGAAAACAAAAGGAGGATGAAAGATGAAGCAAGCGATGTACACAAGCTACGAGGCCCTGCCGCTGTTCCTGAACGCGGAGACGGTAGCGAAGGTGCTGGGGGTGTCCATCTCGTCCGGCTATGAGCTGATGCACGAGGCGGGCTTCCCGGCGCTGCGAATCGGGAACCGGTTGATGGTCCCCAAGGAGAAGTTCATCCAGTGGGTGGACGAGAGGACGGGAGGTGATAAGAAATGCAACTGATGCCGGGAGAATTTTTCGAGATGCCCTCCGCGGTGTTCCAGATGGATCTGACCACGGATGAGCTGGCGACCTACGCCTATCTCAGATACCGCAAGAACAACCGCACCCACAAATGCTGGCCCAGCTACAAGACCATCGGTGAGGCCATCGGACGGAGCCGAAAGTCGGTGGCCAAGTACGTCAGCGCCCTTGAGGAGAAGGGCTTCATCAAGACCGAGACAACGGAGATGATCACGAAGGGCGGCGTGCCGCTGAACGGGAACCTGATGTATACCATCCTGCCCATCCGCCCGGCAGTGGAGCAATTCAACCGCCGACTCATACGCAGGGCGGAGGTTGAGAACGAGCGGCGACGGGTACAGGCGGTGCTCAATGAGCGCGGCGCGTGAGGCCGTGTGTCGAGGCGTGTGCGCCCCGTGGCTCCGACATGGGGCTTGAACACGGCGAACAAACGAAGGCCGACGTGCGAAAACCTACGAGACGTGACGAGGCCCATTTTTCGGGCAAAAGAGGCCGTTCGATTATTGAACAAGATAAAGGGCCGCACCGCTTAGCGGCACGGCCCGGCCACAAAGCCCCGCCGGGCGGGGCTTTTCCGGGAAGGAAGTCCGCACCGTTTTTCGGAGTAAACGAAAAATTCCGCACCGGTCAGCGATGCGGAAACACCCAAACCCTTAGCGCCGTGGGACTTTGACCGATTTATTACAGGTATACATGACAGATTTTTGGAGGTATTTTTATGGAAAACAAAAAAGGCTCAACTTACTGGCTCAGGCCGGAAACGATAGCGAAAATGGACAGGCTCATGGCGTCGGACAACTGCCAGAGCCGCAGCGAGTTCGTGGAGAAGTCCGTGGAGTTCTACACCGGGTACCTGGACTGCATGGACGCCTCAAACTATCTGGGGCCGGTCCTATCCGCGACCATCAAAGGCATTCTGGAGAACAACAATAACCGTCTCCGCTCTCTGCTGTTCAAATGGGCGGTGGAGCTGAACATGGCCTGCCACACCATCGCCGCGCACTATGGAGTGAGGGAGATGGACCGAAAGGCTCTCCGGAATTTCGCGGAGGACGAAGTCAGGAAGACCTGCGGTCAGGTCAGCTTCGACCACGCGCTGAATGTGCAGAGACGGATACCGGTGAAGGACGACCAGAAGTGGCCGGGATAATTTTCAGGGAGAGTGCGCGAAAAGGTATAGCTATTCCGCGAGGACTGTGGTATGTTGTGTTGCTAACAAGGAGGTGGTACTATGGCCAGCAAACGCCCCGACGGTGACGGCACTGTGCGCAAGAGGGCGGATGGTCGTTGGGAGGGCCGCATCGTCATCGGACACAAGGAGGACGGCACACCCATCTACAAATCCGTGTTCGCAAAGACGCAGAAGGAGTTGATGCCGAAGCTCCACGGGCTCATCGGCGAGTACCGGGGCGTGGAGGTCACGGACTGCGACATGACGCTTGAAGAGTGGACGGAGAAGTGGCTGACCGAGTATGCCGAGCCGACGCTGAGGGCGAGTACCGTTCGGGGATACCGGAGCCTCATCAAAAGCTACATCGCCCCCGCCCTGGGCGACAGACAGCTCCGAGCCATCCGGCAGAAGGACGTGCAGCGGTTCTACAACGCCCTCAAACGCCGGAGGGTGGAGCGGGGCGGGGAGGTGGTGCCCATCGCCGACTCCACCGTCCGCAAGGCTCACCTGCTCCTCCACGAGATCATGGACGCAGCGGTCAGCGCGCGGCTCATCTCCCGCAACCCCACGAACGGCACAAAGGTCCCCAAGGTCAACTACGCGCCGAAGGCGATCCTCAACGAGGAACAGCTTGACCGCTTCATGGACGCCATCCGGGCGGAGCCGGTCTGGTACGACTTCTTCTACACGGAGATCACCACGGGCCTCCGTCGGGGTGAGATCTGCGGGCTCAAGTGGTCAGACCTGGACGAGACCGGCGGCAGGCTGACCGTCCGGCGCACGGTGAAGAAGGACCCCGGCGGGGCGCTGGAGGTTGGGGAGACTAAGACAGAGAAAGGAATGAGGACGATCCTCCTGCCGTCAAGCACACTGGAGGTCCTCAAAGAGCGTCACAAGTCTGCCGTCACAGAGTGGATCTTCCCGAGCTCGCGTGATCCTGAAAAGCCCGTGGCCCCAAGCTCCGCCTACCACCGGCTGAAGGTGATCCTCAAAAACGCGGGGCTCCCGGACATACGCTTCCACGACTTGAGGCATACCTTCGCCACTCACGCCCTGACGAGCGGCGTGGACGCCAAGACGCTGTCGGGAATCCTGGGCCACACCAACGCCAGCTTCACGCTGGACACCTACACCCACGTGACGACGGGGATGCAGGAAAACGCCGCCGAGATCGTCGGCGGGTTCATAGAAGAATTATTCGGAGAGGAGCTGATACCGTGGCAAAGCGCAGAAAAGCCGGCGAGGGCACACTGAGGCTCCGCAAGGACGGGCGCTGGGAGGGCCGGGTAGTCGTGGAGTACGACGAGAAGGGCAGGCCCAAGACAAAAAGCGTCCTCGCCCACACAAAGGAGGAATGCCTTGAAAAGCTGAGCAAGCTCCGATCCCAATGCGGCATCGTGACCGGCAGGGCGCGGCCCGGTATGCCCTTCGGGGAGTGGATGGATCTGTGGTATAAGACTTACTCCAAGCCGGGCCTGCGCATCACGACGCAGAAATCCTACGAAAACCGCATCTACCAGCACATCATTCCGGGCCTGGGCAAGATACCCCTGGACAAGTTGCGGCAGAGCGATCTCCAGCAGTTCTACGCCCAGCTCAAAAAATCCGGACGGAAGAAAAACACGGACATTTACGGCCCCGGCCTCTCTGACCGTATGGTCCGCTCCTGCCATACTACCTGCCACACGGCGCTGGAAAAGGCCGTGACCGAGGGGCTGATTCCTGTCAACCCCTCCGTGGGGTGTAAGCTGCCGCCCAAGAGAAGCGCCGAAATGCAGGTGCTAACCCACGAGGAGATGCAGCGGTTCCTGATCCAAGCAAAGGAGGACGGCTTCTTCGAGCTGGCTCTGCTGGAGCTGTCCACGGGCATGCGCCGGGGCGAGATCTGCGCCCTCAAGTGGAATGATTTGAATTTCAAGACTGGCGCCCTGCACATCGAGCGTCAGGCCATTCACGTGGACGGCGCGCTTCAAATCTCCAAGCCCAAGACGAAAAGCTCCGACAGGACGGTGATCCTGCCCCCGGCGGTAATGAACGTCCTTAAAGCCCTCCGGGAGCGGACGGACTCCGAGTGGCTGTTCCCCTCCACCCGCCGCCCCGGTCCCATGGACCCGCAAAGCGTCTACCACAAAATGAAAAAGGCCCTGGAGCGGGCCGGGTGCAAAAATATTCGGTTCCACGACCTCCGCCATACCTTCGCGACCACCGCCCTGGAGCACGGCATGGACGTAAAGACCCTGTCCGCCATCATCGGCCACGTCAGCTCCGCCACCACCATCGACATCTACAGCCACATCACCGACACCATGCGCCAAAATGCCGCCAATCTCATCGACCACGGCATCGCCCACAGCGAAAGTGCCGTAACCGCCGAGCCGCCCAAACCGGCCCCCATCCCCAAGACCCACGCCCCCAAATTCACCCCCTACACCGGCAAAATCCGCAAATCCGGCACCGGAGGCATCTACCAAATCAACGACCATCTCTATGAAGGCCGCTACACCCCCACCAACGCCCAAGGCAAGCGCGAGGTCCACACCGTCTACGCCAAGACCCGCGAGGAAGTGGAGCCGATGCTGGAGAAAATGATCGTGGAGGTGAGAGAAAAAATCAGGCTGGAGAAGGAGAGCAAAAAGTACACAGCCTAATCTAAAAAAGCGCAGAACACAATACTGAGCTCTTTCCTTGAAAACATGTTTTTTGCCATTTGAATACCATTAAGGTTCAATACTAGCTAAATATTTCTAATATCTACCGATGATGTTGATTGTTGATGACCATGACGGTGGCAATAAATAAAAGTTATATGTATTTTATTCTTGATTTTTTTGCTTTTTTTGTTATAATATAACAAGTTTTAATGCTCACTTTTCGACTATATTATGTGCCTTTATGTTTTTCGTTGTAAGTCAAATAAGCAGAAAGAGAGAGACTACCTTATGGATGATTCAAGAACGATATCTCTTCTAGCGTCTTTTGCAACACTGAAAAGTTTGTCAGATGCCAAAAAATATGAAAGTCCTTATCAGATACTGGCTGAATTTGTGAGATATATTATTTCTATAGAGTCAATACGTACTTACCAAGCATGTGAAATGAAAAATCTATTGAATGATTTTTTTGGCTTTTCAATTCCAGAATCAGTGATAAGAACAACCTCAAGAAAAATGTCAGAAATTACGGTGAAAGATGGTTATTATACTATTTCTGAGATAGGCAAGGGAACGGATCCGTTGTTTAACACAAAAATAAAGGAGGCCGGCAATACAAGCGCAGACTTTATCAGCTCACTTACTGAATATATATCAGAACAGACAGGATTAATTGTTCAAGAAAATGAAATAACGCAGGAATTGATTGGCTTCCTTGTGGATGATCAGTCTGGGAAATATACCGATCTGATTGGTAAGTTTATATTGAAGAATGAAAAAGATGAAAAAATACAATCTGAATTAAGCCAACTTAAAAGTGGCAGTATTCTTTACATTGGCTTGAATCATAATATAGGCGAAACAGGCGGTATTGCAAAACACTTGACTCTTTTTTTGGGAACAGAAATTCTGTTCAGCCTTATAGGTTATAACGGAAAGATATTCAAGCAGTTGGCGGATGATTTCTATAGTTTAGTGAGTGAAGCGAATAGAAAAGAAAAAAAGATTACTCTTAAATTCTTCTTTGATACAAAAAAAGAAATTGATGAGTTCTTTTATGCTGCTGAGGAGGTAGTTGAGGGAAAATCTCACCAATTATCCGTTAGACCAGCAATGGCTGACATTACAAGAGGCTGTCAAACGGCAAGTGATGTGGCAATAAAGCGTTCGGATTTTTATACTGAACTGAGGAATCGTTATGATATAACAGAGGATACTAACGATACATATTATGCAGATTCCTCTTTTGAGTACAATTTTGAAAGCTTTGAAAATTTAAAAGGTGTTGACGAAGATGAAAAGGAGAAGAAGGAAAAATCAGCTAAGCTTGTGAGCAATATAAATAAACTGCGTAAAGGAAAGTGTTTTTCAAACGATATTGATGCAGAATATTTGATAGTGACAAATTCTAAGATGACCCTCCTTTATTCACAGGAGATGACTACCTCAAAAAAAGTGGAGAGTAAAAGCGAGTATATTTCAAATTATGCTGTTTCACTTGATAAAATAACTAGTCTGTTGTGGTATAAACTAGGAAACGGCTTTGGAAAAAGAAGTTATCCATCTAATGTGAATGCTGTGCTGAGGGCCCGAATTGTTCTTTCTGCGAGTATTGCAAAAAAAGCTGATTTAGCATATAGCGACATAAAAAAACAGTATGAGGAGGGTATAATTACAGAGGATCAATTGGCAGCAAGGATTATAACACTTAGAGGAAAGCCTTCATTGCCAGAGGAATTGCAAGGAGATGATATTGACGAGACAATGAATTTTTCATCTGAGTTTTTAATGCGATATGAAGAGATGGTGAAGGAAAATCAGAAAACTCTTGGAGAAAAAGATGAAATAATAGATGTCATAAAAAAGGAATCAGAGAATAAAGATAGAACCATATTGTCTCAAAATGATATTATAGCAAGTCAACAAGAGGAATTAGCAAGAAAAGATAGTGTTATTGCCGAAAAAGAAAAATCGCTTGCCAAAAAAGAACAGGAATTAAGCAAAGCAGGAGCAGAACTTAAAAAATATATTGATAGAGAACAGCACGAGAAAGAAAGGCGATATTATAGGAAGACAATTTTTGCCTTTGGAATTAGGAACATTATTTATTTAGCCGTAATGGTATGCGTATTGGCGTTACTATTTCTAATCTGTAAATTGTGTTTTCATGATTCTGGTACAGCGATAAGTATTGCCATAGGAGTATTGGGCATATTAATTGCATATATTTCTAAAGTTATTTCTGATTTTAGAAAAACCTTTAATGGTAAAAAGAAAAAATGAAAAGGAAATATTTGATATAGCCACTTTAAAAAGGCCGACTGAGAACGCATCTCAGTCGGCCTTTTGGTCCGGGTGACAGGATTTGAACCTGCGAAATCTCTTGCTCCCAAAGCAAGCGCGATACCAAACTTCGCCACACCCGGGTATTCAGTTTTGAGTTTTCACAGTTGTGGTCAACTATGTGGTCAAGCCCCTTTTCACGGGGACTTTTGCGGAGAGAGGGAACGGAAAAACGCTTAGAGCCGTGCGGCTTTTGAGGGGTTGACGCTTGACAAACCTCCGCCAATGTTACACGCTCCCAAAGCAAGCGCGATACCAAACTTCGCCACACCCGGATATTGAATTGTGAGTTTTCGCGGTTGTGGTCAACTATGTGGTCAAGCCCCTTTTCGCGGGGACTTTTGCGGAGCGGGGAACCTGGAAAACGCTTAGAGCCGTGCGGGTTTTTAGCGGCGGGTGCTTGATTGCGCGCCGCCGATGTTACACGCTCCCCAATGTCGCGCCCTACCCACTGGGCTGCATCCGGATCTCCTTACGCCTCCATTATACCCCCTCGCGGCTTATTTGGCAAGGGGTGGGGGGTTGGAATTTTCGGCGGGGTGTGGTAAAATGGAGAAAACGCAAGGTGGGTGATCGTATGCGTATGAGGAAAAAACCGAATCTTTGGCCTCGCGTGGAGCGGTGCGCGGAGCTTCTGGAGCCCGCGCCGGAGGAGCGCCGGGGGCGGTGGCTTACGGACTTCCCCGGGTTTTCGGCGCTCCATCTGGAGCTGGGGTGCGGCAAGGGCCGCTTCACGGTGTCCATGGCGGAGTCTGAACCCCGGGTGCTCTTTGTGGCCGTGGAGCGGGTGCTGGACGCCATGGTGGTGGCCATGGAGCGGGCGAAGGCGGCGGAGCTTGCCAACGTGCGCTTCCTGGACTTTGACGCCGCCGGGTGCGAGAGCATCTTCGCCCCCGGCGAGGTGGACCGAATCTACATCAACTTCCCGGACCCCTGGCGCAAATCCCGCCAGTTCAAGCGCCGCCTCACCGCGCCGTCCTTCCTGAAGATCTACGAGCATATCCTGAAGCCGGAGGGCGAGATCTGGTTCAAAACCGACAACCGCCCCCTCTTCGACTGGTCCGTGGAGCAGTTCGAGGCCGAGGGCTGGACGCTGACCCAGGTGACCCACGACCTCCCCGACGCCGACGCCGGCGCCATGACCGACTACGAGGCCAAATTCCGCGCCCAGGGTGTCCCCATCAACCGCCTGGTGGCCAGGAAGTCCCGCTAAACCAAAAGCCCCCCGCCCCACACCGGAGGCGAGGAGCTTTTTCAATGCTCTCTATTCATCCAACGATCCGCCCGTCGGTGGCGATCGTCACGACCTTCATCGGAATAACCTTCCCGCTGTCCCGGACCGCCCGCCGGACGGCGTTTTCAAGCCCGCCGCAGCAGGGGACCTCCATGCGCACGACCGTAACGCTTTTCACCTTGTTCAGCGCCAGGATCCGCGTCAGCTTCTCGGCATAGTCCGCCATATCCAGCTTCGGACAGCCGATCAGGGTGACCCTGCCCCGGATAAAGTCATTGTGGAAATTCCCGTAGGCGTAGGCGGTGCAGTCGGCGGCGATCAGAAGGTCTGCGCCGTCAAAGAACGCCGCGTTGACGGGGACAAGCTTGATCTGCACCGGCCACTGGGAAAGGCGGCTGGGGACTATCCCATGTTCAGTGGGCATTTCCTTACGATGGATGGCTTTTGAAGCCGTTCCGGGACAGCCGCAGGGCAGCTTCTCCGCCTGCGCCTGCTTGGCCGCCTTGACCGCCGCCTCGTCATAGGCCGGAGCCTCCCGCTCCTCAAAGCGGATCGCCCCCGTCGGACAGGCGGGCAAGCAGTCTCCAAGCCCGTCGCAGTAGTCCTCCCGCAAAAGCCTCGCCTTGCCGTCCACCAGCCCAATCGCCCCCTCGTGGCAGGCTTCGGCGCAAATACCGCAGCCATTGCACTTTCCCTCGTCGATTTTGATGATTTTTCTAATCACACTATGTTCCTCCTATCCTAGTCCACCCGCCGCCCTTTGCCTTCCAACTCCATACGAAAGAACCCTGTAGGGGCCGCCTCTCTTGGCGGCCCGCGCTGTAGGTTTTGGATTGCCCCCAATCAACGCCGTGGGCGGCGGCCCGTACGGCGTCTATGGACGGGTTGGCAAAATCAACGCGCCCGCCGCTCCAGACCTCCCGTTGCGCCATGTCCTCTCTCATCTCAACCCATTGGCGAACACCCAGGAGTAGAACAGCTCCCTCGGCGGCTTTACGTAGTCAAATTCCAGCAGGGAAGGCGTCGTATCGATGATCCTCACGGCCCACTCCAACACCTCTTCGGCGGACTTGCCCGCCACGTCGATCTCCACCTCGTTCACAAGGGGCGCTCGCTCCAGATTCTTCCGGTTCATCTTTTCCTGCAGCTCAAAATCAATGAGCCCGCCTCCCGGGCGGTTCCTCATCTGTTCCCGAATCTGCCTCAGATCGCTGGAGACCAGCTTGATTGTGATAGACTCCGTCCCCTTGAAAACAAGGGGAATGTCCGCCGTCCTCAGATCGTCGATATCGGAGGCGATGATGTTTTTATAC
>CANQSD010000019.1 GCA_947626385.1 uncultured Oscillospiraceae bacterium
CGTAATTTTTTCAAGACATCGGAGTGATTTCAGGTCATTCCGGTGTTTTTTCTTGACATTTTCCGCAAAATGTGTAATACTAATATCTATTTAAAAGGAGACACCGAGCGGCGAGGATTTTTCGTGTCAGGCAAGGAAGACGCCGCAGGGAATACTGTATGTATTCCCAAGGCGGCTGACGCCGCATGGCGCGAAAAAGACCGTCGCGAATGGCTTCTTTTAATTAGATATTAGTATAAACTATACGTTGGGTTGCGGAAAGGAGGTCGGCAGCTTGCGAAATCTATATACAAACCATTAAAACTATGGAAAGGAGGTCAAAATATGTCCACTTTTAGTTTGCATACGGTCTTTCGGCATAGCGGAGACATCGTTGAATGAGGCGATGATTTAGGCTAACGCCGGTCGTCGCCTCATCTTTTTTTCAGAAAAAGAAAGGAATTGACCGGCATTGAATTTCATAAAGACTTACCATAGAAACGCGAAAAGCATCCTGTGGCTCATCGCGTCCTACTGGAAACACGGCAAGGGCGTGGTGCTCTTCGGGCTCTTCGCCAACGGCGTCATTTGGCCGCTGCGGGACATCCTGTCCGTCTATCTTCCGCAGATCGTGGTGAACGCCCTGGAGGACGGGCGGGGGATCGTGTATGTCATCATCCTTATGGCCGCCATCCATGCGGTGGCATATCTTGCGTACGTCACCCACGACATCCTTTGGGATTACGTGGAGCCCGTGGGCGGGGAGCGGGTGAAGCTGGCCCTCAAGCGCCAGGTCTACGACAAGGCCGAGAAGACCGACTACGCCTGCATCGACGACCCCAAGTTCTACGACAAGTATAAGTGGGCCCTGGACAACTACGCCGACAAGTCCGGCGAGGCCGTCCAGATGCTCAACGAGCTGGTGCGGGGCGTGGTGGCGATCTCCGCCCTCGCGGCGATCATCGCTACCGTATCCCCCTGGGTGGTGCTGGTGGTGGCGGCCTACGGGGCCGTCAGGATCTGCTTCCACCTCAAATACAACAAGCTGGACCTGGAGCGTGACGAGAAGACGGTCAAGCACAACCGGAGGCTGGACTACATCCACAGGCTCTTCTACATGAAGGACTACGCCTCCGACCTGCGCGCCACCCATCTGCCCCGGCGCTCGCGGGAGTATTACGACCGCTACGCCAGGGACAAGGTGAGCGTCATGAGCGGCATCCAAAAGCGCTACATCGCCCTGGAGATGGCCCAGCGGGTCTTCAACGTGGCCTCCCAATTCCTCACCATGCTTCTCATCGTCCTGTCCTTTTACCGGGGGGAGATCGAGAACGCCGCCATGCTCATCACCCTCTTTATGGCGGCCAACACCCTGGATATCGACCTCTGGGACATTCTGGACGTGGTGAAGGGCTTCGATAAGGTGGCCAACTACGGCGCGAAGGTGCGGGAGTTTTTCGACCTGCCCTCAAAAATCGAGAGCGCGGACCGGACCCTGGACCCCCCGGAGGGGGCGTTCACCGTGGAGCTCCGGGATGTGTCCTTCCGCTACACCGACGCCGGGCCCTGGGTCCTGCGGCACCTTGACCTGACCGTCCGGGCCGGCGAGAGACTGGCGGTGGTGGGGGAGAACGGCGCGGGGAAATCCACGCTGGTGAAGCTTCTCCTGCGCCTTTATGACGTGACGGAGGGCGCCATACTCGTGGACGGCGTGGACGTGCGGGAGTACGACGTCCACAGGCTCCGGGAACGGATCGGCGCGGCCTTCCAGAACACCAACGTCTACGCCATGACCTTCGCGGAGAACGTCACCCTGGCCCACGAGGCAGGTAACGAAGAGCTTTCCCAAATCGTGGATAAGCTCATGCTCCGGGGCGTCCTGGAGAAAAACGGCGCGTCCTTTGAGGCTGAGCTCACACGGGAGTTTGACGAAAAGGGCGTGGTCCTCTCCGGCGGCGAGGCCCAGAAGGTGGCTATTGCCAGGCTCTACACCGCCCGCTTCGGGATGCTCATGCTGGACGAGCCCTCCTCGGCGCTGGACCCCATCGCGGAGTATGAGATGAACCGCATGATCGTCCAAAGCACCCGGGGGGCCACCACGCTCCTCATCGCCCACAGGCTCTCCAGCGTCCGGGACATGGACCGCATCGTGGTCATTGACGGCGGCCGCGTTGCCGAGACCGGCACCCACGACGAGCTCATGGCCCAGCGCGGCCTCTACGCCGAGATGTTTGAAAAGCAGGCGCAGGGCTACCGGGAAATCGCGTAAAACCCGGATTTGCGTCGTCCCCGACATGGGAAAACCGTGTCGGGGACGATTCCGTTGGTAATAACCGCGGAGGTCATAAAAACACGGGCCGCCAGGAGCGGCCCGTGCGATAGGGAAACAGAATGAACCATCCATGTGTCGGCGCTTTGGCTCACCCCAGCACCCCCCGCCAATAGGTGAGGACTATGGTGAGGGCAATCGCGTCGAAGGCGAGGTAGGCGAGAAAGCAGAGCCACAGGCCCACACGCGCCAGAGGCCGCCGGCGGAAGTGGTAGAGCGTCCAGAGGGACGCGGGGATGAGGACGAGCTTCAGGCCCAGCGCGGCCCAGGGGGTGCCGAGGATGTTGCCCAGGAAGGGGTTTATCTCGAAGCTGCCGGGAATGAGCCGCAGGCCGAAGGTGGTGTAGATGAAGTCCAAAAGGCTTAAAATCTGCGTCCCGACGGCAAGGGCCAGGTAGCGGCGCGAATGGGGGAAAGGGGTGTCCATGGGGGCTGCCTCCTAACAGAAAAGCGTCTAACGACCGCAGGTGTGACACGGGGACGGTTCTTTGGTTCCACCAGTGTGCGCACTGGTGTTACAAAAGAAGCCGTCCCCTTGTCTCACTTGTCTCACATCAGAAATTGCTGTCTCCGACCTCCCAACTGCCGTCGGAGTTGATCTTAATGGTCAAGCCGCCCTCTGTGTCACCCGAAACAATACTGGTGAGGGCTTTTGTCACAGAATCCTCACTTGTCGAATCAAACAAGGTATCCGTTTTAAGCCTTTCCTGGGTGTTATATGTGGCACTCTGCTCAGAAACCTTTTCCATAATATCAACAAAGGCTTCTCCGTCAAGAGCGGCCTGCGTCTTGCCCGGCTCTACTTCGGTATTGTAATATTCGTCAACAAGAGCCTTCAACGCAGGATCGCTTTTAATTTTACTCATCATGCTGGACTTTGTGTTTCCCATAGCCTGGAGAACCTTAACCATGTCCATCATAGAATTTCCGCTCTTGGAAATATTCAGGATATTATTAAAATCCGCTGTTAATGACGAGTTTCCCTTGCTCTCCAAATAGGATGTCAGAGCGTCAATAGCGGCATAGGAGGTAGCAAACGAATAGACGAGATTCGATCCGTCAGTTGGGCCAAAAGCCGCGCCCTTGCCATTCGTAGCTGTATAGTCGCCGACAGAGAAACCGTAACTGCCGCTCTTTATCGCATCCGGATTGTTCTTTACATATTCCGCCATGCAAAAGACAGTAATGTTTCCCATGATACGGTTGCGTTCTGCACCAGCAGGGACAGACGCAAGATCCGCATAACCGGCCTGTTGGGCTACTTTATCGCCAATACCGCTGCCGCCGAAGTTCAGCAATTGACCGAGCTTACCGGCTGTACTATCATCCAGCAGCTCCGCCAGCTTATCCGCGCAGTCACCCACTTCGTCAACAAGGATTTCAGCGGTCTTTCCGACAAAGCCCTTTGCGGCGGCTACTGTTGTATCCTGATACATCCACCCGGAATAAGCGAGCCTCAATGCGGACTTGTAGTTCTCGCCAAAGGCATCTATGAGCGCCGGAGTAATAAAATCATAAACTTCCCCGCTGTCGGTAGTCAGGCTGGACACGGCAACAACATCATTGCCGTTCTCTTCGGAATAAACCGTTACTGTCCCGATGAGTACGGGTGCGCTGCCCTCGGCCTCCTCTTGAATTCCTCTAATATTCTCGTCCGTTTGTACCACCACATTTATGGCGTGGCCTATCTCTCCTACCAGCGCCCTGTCCTTGCCCTTTTGCGCATACTCTATGTACCCGTTATACGCCACCATGCCGACGCCCGCGAGAATGGCCAGCACCGCGATGACCACTACCAGCTCCACCAGCGTGAAGCCCGCGTCGCCGCTGCGGCGACGTGTTTTTGAAGAATTTCGTTTCATTTGGTTAAACCTCCTAAGTTTTTTATATAGAAAGCGGTCCTGCCGCGTTCTACCGGTTTGCGCGTCTACGTGGCGCCTCAGCCCCCATAAAGCAAAACAGGATGTGACATCTGTCAGCATCCTGAACGCCCGTTCCTTATTCACATCGCCGTTGAGGGCGGGCTATACCTCACGGATGCTGAATTCCATGTGCATTTTGACTAAATTTCAGATTTTCATGTCGGAACTTGCGTCCCCCCGCCGGGGAAGGCGACATTATAAATATAATGTCACCTTCCCCACATTCCCGGCTCAGGGAATAAGCGGTAAAACAGCCTGTTTGCAGGCGGAGATGGGAGATCCTTCCTGATTGTTTTGACCGCTTTGGCAAAAAAAGGCACGCTGACGCGCACCCTTGGCGAAGCTTCCAAAAAACAGGTGCCCGCAGGGCGTGTCGCGGCGTGCTCATTTATGTAGCCGAATGAATTTTTTTAAATTTTTCCTCGGCAGCTATTGACAATTTCGTTATTTAGCTGTATATTGAGGACGAAGAATTTCATGAGGCTTGTGTTTTCCCGCTGAAGGATGGTGACATTATATTTATAATGTCGCTATTATTTTTTTGCCCTTTTTCCCTTCCCGCGGCGCCTGTGCCGCCGGGGCTCCGGCTTTGTTTCCGCCCGGACGAGGCCCAGGCGGTCGATGATGCCCCGTTGGGCCTCGCAGGGGGTCTTGAGGTAGATGCGGGTCGTCTCCATGCTCCCGTGGCCCAGGATCGCCGCCAGCGTCACCACGTCCTTTGTCTCGGCGTAGTAGGACTTGGCAAAGAGCTTGCGGAGGTTGTGGGGAAAGACCTTGGAGGCGGCGACCCTGGCGCGACGGGCCAGACGCTTGAGCATGGCCCAGACGGTCTGGCGGGCCACGGGCTTGCCCTTTCGGTTCAGGAAGATGGGGCCGGAGGTGATGCCGATCTCTTCGGCATAGTCCAAAAGCTTTGTCCGGAGGGCGCTGTCGATGAGGATCTCCCGCGTCTTGTTTTTGCACGTCACCTGAGCCTTGCCGTTTCGCGCCGCCTCCACGGTGATGTAGGCAAGCTCCGAGACGCGTATGCCGGTGCCGGCGATAGTCTCCACGATGAGCCTGTGGCGGCCGCGCCGCGCGGCCCCCAACAGCGCGTCGTAGTCCGGGCGGCTGAGGTCCCGGTCCTCCGGCGCGAAGGGGCTGGGCTGGGTCCGTACCCGCTTCGTTTTGCAGTCGCTCCAGCCCGCGAATTTGAAAAAGGCGTTGAGGGACGCGAGGACGGAGTTGACGGTACCGGTGGCGTAGCTTTGGCTTTGCAGATGCTCCTTGTACCCGCGCGTCGCCTCCGCGCCGGCGTTTCGCGCGCCGAGATAGCCGGCGTAGTCCCGTAGGTCGCGCAGGTATTTCTCCACGGTGTGACCGCTGCGCTCCTCGCGGACCAGGTGAGCGCGGAAGCCCTCCACAAGCGCCGGGGTGATGATCTGTTCCATGATGTCCTCCCTGTTTTTTATTTTCCCCCGAAAGCTCTTATACTAATATCTAATTAAAAGAAGCCATTCGCGACGGTCTTTTTCGCGCCATGCGGCGTCAGCCGCCTTGGGAATACATACAGTATTCCCTGCGGCGTCTTCCTTGCCTGACACGAAAAATCCTCGCCGCTCGGTGTCTCCTTTTAAATAGATATTAGTATTATCGGGACGGGGGAATCAGTGAAATTATAACCCAAAATCTTCTTCCGCACCCCCGCCGGCGGCTCTCTTACATTTAATATATATAAATGTATAAATGGCCCCTTGTCTCTGAATTTCTCCGGACCCCGGAGGATTTTTTTGTTATGGAGGGGTTGCCTTTTGCAAAAAGGTGTGATAACATAGAAATGCCACACAAATCGAATATCGATACCGGAGAATACTTGTATTCTTTAGGACTGAAAATAACTGCGGTAAAAACGCGGTCCTGTACTTCTGTCCTATCGGATATAGGTATCGAAGATTTGTGTGGCAGCAAATGGGACCCACGTTTTTCAGTGTGTGGTTCTGTTTGGGACCACACACTTTTTGTTATGGAGGTAACAGAATGCCCAAGGGGACGGTTCTTTTGGACAGCTTCCGCCACGGCATGACACACTTTAACGGAACCTCCCACCGTGCCCCGCTGGGGACGGGTCCGGACGTTTGGGAAAAATTGTACCCCTGCTTTAGCGCTCTTTTTTTCAAAAAGAGCTTGATTTATTCTTGCGTATGATGTATACTGACGCCAATAACTGTGAAAGGCGAAAGGACAAAAGTATTATTCTGTGATGAATAACGTCCCATCCGGGGGCTTCGGACCCGGAGCCTTTGGATGAGATGTCTTTCCTCAGCGTCTTGATCTCCTTTCGCAATCCGCCATGACCGTGTGTGTGGGTCAGCCACAAGCCTATGCACGGAATTGGCGGACCACGGCGAATACCTCGAAATGACCGCGGCCGTTCGGCCAGTGAACTGACAGGCCGCGATCTGCCGCCCGCGCCCAGGAAGGCAAGACGTGGGGACGGGCGGAAAATAATTCCAAGGAATCAAATTGAAAAGGAGTGTAACAGCGTGAAAAAAACATTATCCGTCATCCTGGCACTGGCCATGGTCCTGGCGCTGATCCCGGCCGCGGTACTTGCCGCGGAGAGCAGCTTCCCGGATACGGCCGGTGAGTACGGTGAGGACTCCATCGACCGCTGGGCCGCCGAGAATGTTCTCAGGGGGTTCGACGATGGCGCCTTCCATCCCAACCAGGCCCTCAGGCGCAGCGAGGCCATGGTCATCTTTGAGCGGCTTCTGGTGCTCGAGGACGAGGCCGACATCACCGACATCGAGGACCTCGGCAACAATTCGGGCTGGTACTCTGCCGCGATGGCAAAGACCAGGTATGCCGGCATCTTCGACGGCGTCGCCCCCCACTACATGGCCCCCGAAGAGGGCATGACCCGCGAGATGCTTATTGCTACCGTGGCTCGGGCTCTGGGCGTGAAGGAGGCCGATACCCTCACCGTCGAGAAGCTCGCCGACTATGACGCTTACGTCGCCACCAACCCCTGGGGCATTGGCCTTGTGAACGCCATGCTGAACCTCGGCGTCATTAAGGGCAAGGGCTACGGAGACGGCACCTCTCAGCTTGACGCCGCCGTCCTGTCTACCCGCCAGGAGTTCGCCGTTATGCTCGACCGGATCATTGGCGAGTACATAACCACCAACGGCCTGCATGATATCTCCGGCAAGGGCGATCTCTTCACCCTGGTGGTCGCCAAGGACGTGCAGCTCACGGGCGCCTATAACGGCTATCCCATCGTCCTCTACGGCAAGGACGGCAAGGTGAGCATGACCGGCGTCACCGGCACCGCCACCGTCAACGTGATGGTCTCCGGCGTCACCGTCACCGGCGCCGCCGTCGGCACCGTCTTCGTCACCGGCCCCAAAGCCACCGGCCTCACCGTGAACGGCGTGAGGGTCAGCGAGAACACCACCTACGTAGTTCCCACCCCCGGTACCTCCGGCGGCGGCACTACGGAGACCTCTCACACTGTTACCTATCATAGCAACTATCCCACCGGTACTGAGGACCCGGACCCCATAACTCAGCCTACCGAATCCTCCAAGACCGATCCGAAGGCCTTTACTGTTTACACGCTTGAACAAAGCGGATTTACCGTTCCTGATCATTATGCGTTTGCCGGTTGGGCGGATGCTCAGGGCGACACCTATGAGGCAGGCACCAAGCGTTCCATTTCTGCTGACCTTGACCTCTATGCTCAGTGGATCGACACAGATCACACTGTTACCTATCATAGCAACTATCCCACCGGTGCTGAGGTCACCAAAACTCAGGATACCGAACCCTCCAAGACCGATCCGAAGGTCTTCACGGTTTACACGTTTGAACAAAGCGGATTTACCGCTCCTGATCATTATGCGTTTGCTGGCTGGGCGGATGCTCAGGGCAACACCTATGAGGCGGGCACCGAGTATTCCATTTCTGCTGACCTTGACCTCTATGCTCAGTGGATCGACACAAACGATTACATCGGCATGGCCGTCAACGCCGCAATGGAAAAATTCAACAGCAGCTTCAAGTCCCTGGAGAACGTTGAGCATGACAGCTTCTATAGCATTAAGCTCAACCCCCTGGGCTACAACAGCAAGGTTGAAGGCACCGGTGAAACCATGACCCGTCAGCAGCACGTCAACGCCAGCGCCGGTGTCACCACCGACCTTGCGAATGAAATCGTTGTCTATGCCTGCGTGACTGCCATTAACATTCTCGGCGGTGACAGCATCAGGGATGCCGTCCCGCAGGATGTCCTGGACCTGATCAACGAGGTCATTGACGCTATCGAGGCCTCTGACCTGGGCAACATCTTCCAGAAGGGCGACGACCTTGCCGCGATGAAGAGCAGGATCTTCAACGCCGTCAGAGCTACCGGCGGCACCCTGTTCAATACGAGCTTCAAGAACGCCCCGGGCGGCGGCTATTCTGTCAGCAAGATCACCGTCACCGTCGGCGGTACCTCTGCGTATCTTAACGTTTCCGCCAGCGGTATCAGCGTTGAGGGCAGCCGCAACGCTGCCGTCAAGAATATGGCTCTGGCCATTGCCAAGGACCTCTACGGCAGCCTTCAGGATGTCACAGAGTTTAAGTCCGAGGTCCAGCTGACCAGCAAGCTCAACATCGAGTTCGAGAGAGCTGACGGCGTTGATGGAGAGCATGATTATCCCGTCAAGTATCCCACCACGATCGCTCTTGATCTTGACTCCGACGGCGTTGCCGAGGTGAAGTTCGACGCCACCAAGGGCGAGAACGGCCAGGGCGCTGTTGTTGTGAAGGTCAACGGCGGGACCATCGCCGACACCTACGAAGCCGAGATCGCCAACGTCATTGATGAGCTTCTTGAGAGCGATTCCGTTCAGGAGCAGATCCAGTCTGCCGTCAACTCCGTCGGCGAAGGTGAGGGCGTGCTCTCCAAGATCGAGGACGCGTTTGGAGCCTTTGGCGTGGCGAACGGGAAGGAAAAGGTTGAAGAAGCCCTTACCAAGTGGATCGAGAAGAACAAAGAGCTCCTGATCAAGGGCGGTACCCAGACCTACGACAATACGGATATTGAGGGAATCGTTACCGAGCTTGCCGAGGCCGCTGCAAAGAATATCAATGAAAAGCTGGATGAAAAAGCAAAAGACGGCGGACTTATGGAGAAAATAGTCAATGAAATTATTCGTGGTACCGCCGAGCCCACGGGTGATAACAGCCTTGGAGACTTGCTGGAGAACAATTCCGAGCTCCTTGGCGGCACTACCATTGACCTTGACACCATCAATGCTCTTAAGGAAGCCGGACTTGACACCTACGTCTACGCTGTTATCTGCGATGCGATGAGAGTGGCTATTGGTAAGCCCGAAGAGGCCGTCTTCACAGCCCAGTATACTGACCAAATGAAGGCCGCTGTGGAGGAGAATGTCAGCGAGCAGATCGTCAAAACGCTCGACGACAATAAAGACTTTAAGGACGTTCTTGACGTGCTTTCCAAGCTGGGTACCCTTGACACTGCCAAGAACATCACCCTTAGCGAGCTCGAGGCGCTGGTTGATAACAAGCTTGTCAAGAATATGCTCGATGACATGAGCGTGTCCGAGAAGCTCCCGACCCTCAAGAATAACCTTGACCGTCTGCCCGCCAACGCCAGCATCACTGTTGAAGAGACGAACGGCAAGACTCACACGGTCACAACTACCGAGCTCAAGGGCTTGAAGAAAGGCCTTGGACAGGGCATCAAGGACCTCGTAACTAACGATAACGATTACCTTAAAGCCGGTGACTTCGACGTCGAAGGGAGCGGTCTGAAGGTGACTGTCCAGTACAATAGCCGCACCTTCTCCTTCTGGCTCTGGATTGACTTTGACGGTGTACCCGCCGCTGAGTAAACCCCTTACCCAAAAGCACGCCCCGGGCTTCGGCCCGGGGCGGAGAGGAGAAACCATTGAACGAGAAGCTCCTTGAATACCTTGTGGCGAACGGGCTCCTGACACGGGAGCAGGCGGACGGGGTGTCCGCGAAGTGCGGCCCCGGCCGCACCGCCAGGGAGATATTGCTGGATGAGGGCACGGTCACCGAGGAACGGCTCATTCAGGCCCTGTCCTCCATCTACGACATCCCTGTGGCGGACCTCTTTGACACGCACGTTCCCACCGACGTCCGGCCCCAGCTGCGCCCGGACCTTTTGCGGGTGAACCTTGTCATCCCCATTTCCTTCGACCCGGAGGACGAGGGGACCCTGCTGGTGGCGGTAAACGACCCGCTGAATATGAAGGCCCGCGACGTGATCACCGCCGCCTGCAAGCGGCGCGTCAGGGTCCGTCTTGCGCCCTCCCGGGAGATCCTTCTTGCCATCGACCGGAACTTCGGCGCGGGCGAGCTCCAGTACGCCGCCAGCCAGTATACCAGCATCCAGTCCGCGGCCCCGGAACGGGCCATTGAAAACGCGGCCCTCCAGGAGGACGTGAACACCTCGCCGGTGGTCATGCTTCTGAATTCACTGGTGGAGCAGGCCGTGCGGCAGAGGGCCTCGGATATCCATATCGAGCCCCTGCCCGACAGGGTCCGGGTGCGCTTCCGTATCGACGGTATTCTCTATGAGCGTTCGTCCTACGAGACACAGCTTCTCCCCGCCATCATAACCCGCGTGAAGGTCCTGAGCTCCCTCTACATATCCGAAAAGCGCCGCCCCCAGGACGGGCAGTTCTCCACCACCGTGGACAGGAACGAGTACGACGTGCGCGTCTCCACGCTCCCCACGGTCTATGGTGAGAAGTGCGTGATGAGGATCCAGCAGAAGAAGGCTCTGAGCCGGAACAAGGGGGACCTTGGAATGTCGGAATCGGAGGTCAGGCAGTTTGACCGGATCCTCTCCCGGCCCTACGGGATGGTTCTGGTCACTGGCCCCACCGGCTCCGGCAAATCCACCACGCTTTACACAGCCCTGAGCGCCCTGAACCGGGATGCCGTGAACATCGTCACCGTGGAGGACCCGGTGGAGGCCAACATCCCCGGCATCAACCAGGTCCAGGTGAACCCGAAGGCGGAGGTGACCTTCGCCAGGACCCTCCGGTCCATCCTCCGCCAGGACCCGGACATCATCATGATCGGCGAGATCCGCGACCCGGAGACCGCCTCCATCGCCATTCAGGCGTCCATCACCGGGCACCTTGTGTGCAGCACCCTCCACACCAACGACACCGCCAGCGCGGTGACGCGTCTTCTGGACATGGGCGTGGAGAGCTACCTCATCGCCGACGCCGTCATCGGCATCATCGCCCAGCGCCTTTTGCGAAGACTCTGCCCCGACTGCCGGCGCAAGCGCCCGGTGAGGCCGGAGGAGGCGTCCTATCTGGGTGTGGATCACAGCGTCAGCGTCTGGGAGCCCGTGGGGTGCCAGCGCTGCGGCGGCACGGGGTACTTTGACCGCGTGGGCATCTTCGAGATCCTGGAGGTCACCCCCAGGCTCCGCCAGCTCATCGCCGCCAGAGCCTCCACCGACGACATCCGGGACGCCGCCCGGGCCCAGGGCATGAACACGCTCCATTCCAGCGCCCGAAAGCTGGTGCTGAATGGCGTCACCTCCGTTTCCGAGATGCGCCGCATCTCCGGGGAGGAGGAGGACCTGTCCAACGGAAGGGGCGGGATGTCATGACAAGCCTTACCGACCTTATCGCTCTGGCACAGGAGAGGAGAGCGTCCGATATCCACATCACCGTGGGCCTGCCCCCGGTGCTGCGGGTGGACGGCGCCCTTACGGACGCGGGGGACATCCCCGTGGACGACGCCTTTGCCGACAGCGCGGCGGGGGAGCTCCTGCCGCCGGAGCAGCTGGAGATCTACCGGCGCGACGGCGAGGCCGACCTTGCCGTAACCATCAGCGGCGCCAGAATCAGAGTGAATATTTTCCGCCAGCAGGGCCACACAGCCCTGGCGCTGAGGCTCCTGCCTCTGCGCGTCCCCACGGTGCAGGAGCTGTCCATCCCGGACGTCCTGGTCCGGCAGGCCGAAAAGCCCCGGGGCCTTGTGCTCATCACCGGACCCACGGGATCGGGAAAGACCTCCACTCTCGCGGCGCTGCTTGATTACATCAACCACACTTCACGGCGACACATCATTACATTGGAAAACCCCATTGAGTATGTCCATGAGCGCGTGAAATGTATCATCAACCAGCGCGAGGTGGGCGCCGACACCGGCAGCTTCGCCGCGGGCCTCCGGGCGGCCCTTCGCCAGGACCCGGATGTCATTCTGGTTGGCGAGATGCGGGACCTTGAGACCATCCAGACGGCCATCACCGCCGCGGAGACAGGGCACCTGGTCTTCGGAACGCTCCACACCAAGGGCGTCGCCAACACCGTGGATCGAATCGTGGACGTGTTCCCGGCCGAGCAGCAGGAGCAGATCAGGATGCTCTTAGCGGAGGTGCTGGAGTGCGTCATCGGCCAGACCCTTCTGCCCCGCGTGGGCGGCGGGCGGCGGGCCGTGTTCGAGGTCATGGTCGGCACCCCGGCAGTGAAGAGCCTCATCCGCCAGAATAAGAGCTATCAGCTCGTCACCTCCATCCAGACCGGCCGCAAGCAGGGCATGATCCTGTTGGACGACGCCCTGGGGGCCCTGGCACGGCAGGGGGAGATCACCCTCGCCGACGCCCTGGCCGCCGCCAACGACCCGGACACGGTGGTGGGAGCCCAGAAAAAGCAGTAAGGAGCCGGCGCGATGCCAGAGTACATATACACAGCCCTGAATACCACCGGCAAGCGGGTCAGCGCCACCATCGAGGCCGCCAGCCCCGAGCTTGCCCGCCACTCCCTCCGGGAGGAGGGCTACACCGTCTTTGAGGTCCGGGCCCCCGCCCTGATGGAGAAGAGCTTTGATATCCCGTTCCTTGGCAAGCCCAAGGCCAAGGATATGGCGATCTTCTGCCGGCAGATGTCCTCCATCCTCCGTGCCGGAGTCCCCGTAGCCACGGCGCTGGAGATGATGGAGCAGCAGGTGGACAACAAGCAGCTCCGCCACGCGGTCTTCGAGATGAAGGGCGACGTGGAGAAGGGCGACACCCTGGCCGCCGCCATGGGCCGCCGGAAGCGCATCTTCCCCAGTATGCTGGTGAGCATGGTGGCCGCCGGCGAGGAGTCCGGAAATCTGGAGGACGTGTTCATCCAGATGGAGATCTACTTCGAGAAGGCCCGGAAGACACGAAGCTCCGTGGCCAAGACCATGATCTACCCCTGCATCCTTTTGGTGGTGATGGTGATCGTGCTCATCGTCATGATGACCTCCATCGTCCCCATGTTTACTGAGACCTTTGAGTCTATGAACGCGGAGCTGCCCAAGATCACCCAGATCGTTGTGGATTTCAGCGGCTGGATGGGGCACTGGTGGTGGCTCCTGATTATCATTTTTGCGGCCCTCGTCGCGGCGCTCATCCTCTTCGGACGGACGAGCCGCGGGCGGCACGTCTTCGGCTACATCTCCCGCAAGACCCCGGTGGTGAAGAAGCTGGTGACGCGGGGCGCCTGCGCGTCGCTGTGCAGGATGCTTTCCCTGCTGTTGGCCTCGGGCCTGACGCTGCTGGAGAGCATGGACCTGGCCGCCGCCAACATGGCTAACATTTACTTTGAGGAGGCCGTCCGGGCCGCCCGGGCCCAGGTGGTCGAGGGCTGGTCGCTGAACGTGAGCCTCCGGGACACGGGCCTCTTCCCGCCGCTGGTCTACAACATGATCGCCGTGGGCGAGTCCTCCGGCGACCTCCAGGGCTCCGCGGAGAAGCTGGCGGATTTCTACGACCAGGAGGTCTCGGACCAGACAGCCAAGCTCCTGGCGCTTTTGGAGCCGTTTATGATCCTTTTTATGGCGGGCCTCGTCATTCTCATCGTCTTCGCGATCTATCTGCCCATGCTGAACATGACCCACGCGTATGACCAATACTTAAATTGAATATTCCACCCGAACGGGTGAAATAGATACAAAATTTTTTAAAGAAGGAGTTCATTCAAAATGAAAATCGAAAAGAAGCTCAAGTCTCGCAAGGGCTTCACTTTGGTGGAGCTGGTTGTCGTCATCGCCGTCCTGGCTATCCTCGCCGGCGTAGGAACCGTGGCGTACAGCGGATATATAAAGAAGGCAGACGAGGCCGCTGACCTCAGCCAGCTCGCTGCCATTAAGACAGCCGCCGATGCCACCGCCGCTGCCAGTGATGACCATTTTACGGTTGATTCTATTAAAGTTGCAGTTGATAAAGATGGTGTTGTTTCCACAATTGATATTAGTGGAAAAAAGTCTGATGGGACTACGGTAAACTATCCTCAAATTACCCTGTCTAGTGGGTCATTGGATGATGGTTCGGATTTTGCTACATTTATGAAGGGCAACGCTTTGAAGTTGAAATCCGACAAGTATACTAAGACTGGAGCGACCTGGACCACAACAGGATGGGCGCCTACTAAATCTTGAGACTAATACCTTTACCCCGCCCCACGCGCGCTTTGCGCGCTTGGGGCGGAGCGGTCCGGGGACGGACCGCTCCGCCGCGAGCACACAACACAAGACCGAGGTACACAGATGAAAAATAAGCTATCCGGGCAGGGCCTGGTGATCCTGTTGGACAGCGCGGCCATGGCTCTTGAGGTCAAGAGCCTGGGCAGCCGCCGCACCAGGGCCCGCGAAAGGACCGTTATAGAGCTCCCCGCCGGCGCCGTCGAGGACGGCGTCATCCGTGACGTCGCCGGCGTCACGGAGCTTTTACGTGGGACCATTAAGGAGAAGAAGCTCAAGAGCGTCCGCAAGGCGGTGTTCTGCCTCTGCTCCACACAGATCCTGTGCGAGGACGTGACCGTCCCCAGCGTGGACAACAAGTGGATGGGGAAGATGATCTCCACCAACCGCGACCTCTATTTCCCGGTGAACACCGAGGAGTATGAGGTCACCTACGTCGCCACCGGCCGTGAGCCGGACAGCGACGGCAAGCCCGCCATCCAGGCCCGCGTCTGGGCCACCCCGAGGGAGCTTCTGCGGGGGTACTATGAGGTCGCCAACAGCTGCGGCCTCTCCGTGGCGGCGGTGGATTTCTGCGGGAACAGCTTTATCAGCGCCGCCCGCGCCGCCTACACCGAGAGCCAGGGCAGGTCCCGCCGGGCCGCCGCCCCTGCCAGGACCCCGAAAGCCAAAAAAGCCAAAACAGCCGACGGCGCCGGGGTCACCGGCGCCCCCGCCGTCGCGGTGGAGACGAAGGCCGCCCCGGCGGACGCGGTGACGGACCTCTACCTTCTGGCGGAGACGGACTTTCTGCTGCTGACCTTTGTCCGCGGCGGCGCCACCGTGATGCAGCGGTATCTCCGGCGCGACGGCGTTTTCGCCGGGGAGCTGGAGGAGGCGCGCCTTGCCGTGGAGCTGTATGTCTCCGGCGGCGGCGCCCGCGAGGGCGAGATCCGCGCCACGCTCCTGGGCGGGATGTCCGCGGACGACCAGTACGCCGCCAGGCTCCGGGAAGCCCTGGGCCTCGACGTGCGCACGCCGGAGGGGGAGACGGGGGACAACGCCGACGCCGTCTGGTATCTGTGCGACGGCGCGTCCCTGACGAGGCTGGACTTCGGAAATCCGGACATGGACGACCCCAAGCGCTACAGCCCCCTGTCCCAGGCGTGGCAGTACGCCGTTTTCGCCGCCGGCGCGGCGGCCCTTGTGGGCGGCATTTTCGCCGTCCTCTATCCCTTCGCCGACAAGCAGGCGCAGCTGGAGGGGCTGGAGACCTCCCTGCGCGCCAAACAGAGCGAGTACGGGCAGGTGTCGGATTACGCCACCCGCTATTCCGCCTACCAGAACGCCTATACCGGGTACGTCAATGACTGGCGCACCATTCTGGGCTATTACGAGGATGTCACAGACGAGGACGGGAACGTCACCGGGCGGGTCTACGTCCCCGGCGTCCTGCGTAACTACAACGACAACCTGCCGCTGCTGCTGGGGGAGCTGGAGGAGGTCCTGCCGAAGAACTCCAGCGTCACGGAGATCCGCATTGAGGACGGCGCCGCCGCCCTCCAGATCGCCAGCCTCACCAAGGAGGACGCGGCGAATCTGCTCTACGACCTCCGGTATAACCTGACCTATTCCGCCCTCTTCCCCGGCTACATCACCAGCCTGTCCCAGGGACAGGGCGTCAGCGTCTGGGATGACAGCGTCAGCTCCGTCCTGGCCCAGATCCTCGCCGCCGGCGAGGAGCCCCCGACGGAGGGCGGCGCGAACAGCGGCGGTGTGCAGGATTATATTCCGGAGGATGACGAGGCCCTGGAGGAGGCGCTCAAGAATCTGACGCCTGATCAGCAGGAAAAGATTCGAGGCATGATCGGCAGAGATCCCAGCACCTACACCGACGAGGAGATCCGCACGGCCGCGGACGTGGCCCGGAGTCTGACCTCCAGCCAGCGGAAGGCCATCGCCGCCGCTATGGGGTGGGATCCCAACTATGGCTACACGCTCTCGGAGCTGATGCAGTACTCCCCGAGCTTCGCGGTCCAGAAGACCGCCATGGAGAACATGATGCACAACCCCATAGCGCTCTATGTTCTGGGGATCGACATATGGGATGATTTGAACAATGGTGACATCCTGTGGGATGTCTATAAAAACGATTTGAAGGATGAGATTTATGGCGGCGGGAGCCTGATTTCCGGTATTGACCCGAACAACCTCTCTGCCACGGACATCAAGACACTCTTCCCCTTCATTCGCGATGTCCCGGTGAAGGACCAGGCACATTTGGATGTCACCATTGAGCTTATCAAGACCGATTCGGAGCTCAGCGGGTACTACGCCTACTATCTTGCTGACGCTCTTGGCCTTCCCAAGCGCGACAGCACCGATCCCGGCCCCGGGACCGATCCAGGCCCGGGGACCGACCCCGGCCCGGGGACGGATCCCGGCCCTGGGACTGATCCCGGTCCCGGTACCGATCCCGGTCCGGGGACGGATCCCGGCACCACTGATCCCGGCGGCGAAGGTCCGGGCCAGAGCGAGCCATTTAATCCGTTGCCCTATACCTGGGAGAGAGACCCCGAGACCGGACTGCCCATTAATCCCACCACGGGAAAGCCCCTGGATCCGGCCCACGATAACGATCTTTTCTCCAAGCTGCTGCGCGAGGAACTCGCTGATTCCAGCGCTGAATACAGCGAACGGCTTGGGGTCGATATAGAAATTGACCCTGAGGATATTGACTGGACCCAAATTGACTGGTACAGCCACTCGGACAATATGGACGAGTATAAAAATTCCCTTATAAAGCAGGTTGCCGAACAGTGGTTGAAGAATAATGCCGGCAGCCTCTTCCCCGGCGGCCTCATCCCCGGCGGCGATCTGCCCGGCGGGGACGACCGGGACGCGATGGTGGAGCAGCTCAAGTCCCTCGCCAGCCTCATGGGCATCGACCTGGACGCCCTGGGCATCGACCTGGACAGCATGACCGCGGAGCAGCTCCAGACGCTCATCAGCCAGATCATGTCCGGGAATCTGCCCGGTACTGATCCGCAGCCGGGTCAGGAGCGGGAGCAGCTGATCAGAACCCTCAGGTCCCTCGCCTCCGCCATGGGTGTTGACCTGGACGCCCTGGGCATCGACCTGGATTCCATGACCACGGAGCAGATCCAGGAGCTGCTCCAGCGGCTCATGCAGCAGAGCGGCGATCTTCCCGGCCAGGACCCTGTGCAGCCGCAGGACACCCGCTACTATCTGACGGTCATCCTTATCTACGACGACAGTATGCTCACGACTGAGCTTCCCCGCCAGGGCCTTGACCCGGAGGGGTACCTGCCCATGCTCCCGTCCGACCACGTGGATGCCGTGGAGCGCTGGACAACGGCCGGGATCGTCCACGACCTGGACGGCCAGAGCGTGGACGGCGAAACGGAGCTCACCAGGGCGCACCTCATGGACCTCTACGCCGGCCTTCTGGCCCTGGAGGATGAGGCGGACATCTCCGCTTTCTCCGACGTGCCCCAGGACGCCTGGTACGCCTCGTCCGTGGCAAAGAGCGTGGCGGCCGGCCTCTTCTCCGGCTCCGACGGAAAGCTGACGCCGGATGACCCCGCCCAGAGGGAGATCTTCCTCTACACCCTCGCGCGTGTCATGGGCATCCGGCCGCAGAACGAGAGCTTTGTGGAGCTTGCCGACGGTGAGGAAATCTCCGGCTTTACCCGGGGGTATATCAACGCCCTCATCGACCTTGGCATCGTGGACGCCTATGACGGCCTCGCCCTGGAGCCCAAGGGCGCCGTGACCCTTGGCGAGGCGGCGGAGTATCTGGACCGCCTCCTCGGCGAGTACATCACCGAGGACGGCGAGCACGCCGTCTCCGGCCGCGACAGCAAAAAATTCACCCTGGTCACCGCAAAGCAGGTGACGCTGACCGGCGTTTATAACGGCCGGCCCGTCGTCCTGTGGAACCGGGGCGGAAATGTGGACCTCAGCGGCCTTTCCGGCGGCGCGGAGGTGAACGTGATGGCGTCTGACATCACCGTCACCGGCGCCGCGCCCGGTACGGTGTTCCGTGCCTCCGCCGGCGCCGCGAATCTGACCGTAAACGGCGAGTCAGTGGCTCCGGACAGTGCCTATACTGTCCCCGAGCCCGCCCCGGAGGATGAGAACGCGCAGCAGACCTCCGAAGGGGAGGACGCCGGTGAAGGGGAGGAGGTGCCGGCATGAAATTTCTGGCAAAATACTGGAAGGCCCTTGTCGCCGTGATCATGGCGGCGGTCTCCATACCTCTTTTCCTCAAGGCCCGGAACAAAAGCGAGGACCTGGACCGTCAGCGCGCGAGCTTAGAGGCCTCTATCGCCTCCGTGCAGGCCGGGATCAACAGGAACGCCGGCTACGCCGGTGTGCAGGGGGCAATCGACCCGGAGGTGGAGCGCCTGGACGCCAGCCGCAGGAGGCTCTATGACCGCTTTCCCCCGGCGCTTTTGGAGGAGGACCAGATCCGGTACATCCTGTACCTGGAGGAGGTCTTCGGCGGGGAGCTCAGCTTCGCCTTCGCCCAGGAAATGCCTGTGGTGACGCTCAGCGACGGCAATTACATCGGCGGCATGACCTACACGCTGAACTACCAGACCACGTATCAGGGCTTTAAGGACCTGGTGACGTACCTGGCTTCCGACAGCCGCATCGCCTCCGTCCGTGTGGCGACGCTGGACTACGTGCAGGAGCAGGATATCGCCGTCGGGAGCATTACCCTGACGCTGTACACCACCTCCGCCAACGAATACGAGCCGCCCGAGGCCGCGGACCACGAGACCGGCAAGGATACCATTTTTGAGTGAGGACGCAATGAAAAGGAAGATCTTCGGGAATAAGGGGGGCTTCACCCTGGTGGAGGTCGTGACCGCCATGGCGGTGCTGGCAATCATCGCCGCGCCCGTGGGCGGCGCGCTGGTCGTGTCCTGGCGCATGAACGCCTACGCCGACAGGGTCCTTGAGGCGCGCCTGGACGTGTCCACCGCCGCCGAGACCCTGATGGCCGAAGGGATAGACAGCAAGCAAAGCGCCGATTTCAAAAGCTACTATGAAGGCCGATTTAAAAATTTGACTTTTGAGATAGAACCCGAAGATGATTTCCCAATTTATGATGTCACCATAACCAGCAGCACCATGCCCTCCGTTCACGTGACCACACAGATCCGCGCCGCGGGCGTGGGCGACGGTGCGGAGGGAGGATGACGGCCATGAAAAAGCTGCGCTCCAACGGGGGCTATGCCCTTGTGTACGTGGTGGTCGCCATGACGCTGATGCTGGCCATCGTCGGCGGCGTCACCGTGACCGCCTCCAGGAACCTCAGGACCCAGCAGTCCGCCGTCTCCATGATGGAGGAGAGGTATAAGGCCGCCGGAGAGGTGGAGGCAATATTTGCAAAAATCGTCAAGCCTGAGCCGTATAAAAGTGAGGAAAACACATTTAAGCCTGATGTTATGTTGGAGGATATTTTTACTGGCCTTGGATTAACGAGTATAACCACCCGCGATGACAACAGCTTTACCGCCAAGATCGAGAAAAATATCGGCAACACCACTGTCACCGCAGACATTTTAGTGAGGTACACGGTGACACGGGAGGACGCAGGCGACGGAAAGAATAAATACACTGTTACAGTTACCTCAGTCTCTTACGAAGACTACAAGGTTGAGTATAAGGAGAGCACATGAACAGACGGCGCGGGGGATTTACCCTTGTGGAAATGATAGTGGCCCTGGCGACCTCGTCCATCGTCGTGCTGGCCGGGATGTCCTTTGTGATGATGTGCCTGCGGGTCCAGAGCGTGGCCTATGCCGACGTCTCCCGCCAGGACACCGCCCGCGTAGCCCTGACCCTGGTGGAGACGCTGGCGGAACGGGGCGAGCTGAAGCCGCCCGACGATTCAGTTCCCGACGATTCAGTGGTTATTGCTGCAACGGGTGACAATGTTGTTTTATACTCCCAAGATGATAACATTTACGTCGGGAGTAAACCTGACGGTACGCTCCTGATGAGCAACGCGAAGCTTTCCACCGAGGTCAACGACCGGCTGTTCACCGTGACGCTCAAGGACATGGATAACGATGGTGCGGAATATTCCACCACCGTCTTCTGCCGCGACTGGCCCCGCCAGCCGGGTCCGTATCTGCTGAATAAGACGGAGATATTTGGACCGGTAATAACGAAAGAGGAAGAGAACCGTTTTGAACTTTTAAAAACCGCCGTGGGGCAGTTTGGGAGCAACGGATATATCCTCAATGATGATGGTGAGCCTACTACGGAAACCTTTGCAGGGTGGTACAATGAAGACTGGGGGAGTGGCACACCCTGGTGTGCGTGCTTCGTGTCCTGGTGCATTGAGCAGGAGAAAGATAAAATTGTCAGCTATAATGAGGTTGAATTCCGTTTTGCCGATGTGAATGTTGGGTGGACAGATGAAACAAAGGCATATTTTGGTAATGAAACTGATGACCCCACCCCCGGCGACTTGATTTTCTTTGACCTCAATGGCAGTGATGGAATTGCCGACCACGTGGGCTTTGTCCTGCGCGTAGAAGGTGAAAAGATTTACACCGTGGAAGGCAACAACAACAAGAAGGTCGTTATTGCCGAATACAAGATAGGCGGCCCCGGAATCCTTGGCTATGCCAAGTTGCCGTGGGAGCCTGGGGCCGGCGGCTGACTATGACTTACATCAAAATCTACTTCACCCTCGTCTTCGCGCTGATCGGGGCGGTGATGGGGTCGTTCCTCAACTGCGCCGCCATGCGCTACGCCGCCGGGGAGAAGCTGCCACGGGGGCGCTCCAGGTGCCCCAAATGCGGGCGGACGCTGGGGGTGGGGGAGCTTGTCCCCATTTTCAGCTGGCTTTTCCTGCGCGGCCGGTGCAAGGGCTGCCATGAAAGGATCTCCCCGCGCTACCCGCTGACGGAGGCCCTTGGCGCCGCCGCCTTTGCCGGCGTCTATCTGCGCTTCGGCCTGAGCCTCTACACGGCGGAGCTTGTGATCCTCTTTTCGGTGCTTCTGCTGTTGGCGCTCATCGATTTTGACACCATGACCCTGCCGGGGCCGCCTATGCTGGCGGCGCTGGCGGCATGGGCGGCGTTCCTCCCGGCGCACGCCGACTGGAAGACCCGCGCCATCGAGGGCGCGGCCTCCGCCGCTGTGGTTTTTGCCGTCATCCTGGCCCTGTCCCTTGTTATGGATAAACTTTTGAAGCGGGAGTCCCTTGGAGGTGGGGACTTGAAGCTCCTGGCGCTGTCGGCGCTGTATCTGGGTCCCTGGGGGACGCTGCTGATGCTCCTTGTCAGTTGTTTTCTGGCGCTGGCCTTCGCCGCCGCCACCAAGGCGCGGGGAAAGCCCTTTCCTTTCGGCCCGTGGCTGTGCGCCGGAACGGCTCTGACGATTCTTTTCGGGGGGCCGGTAATAGAGTGGTACACGGGGCTATTGAGCTTTTGATACGGTTATAAGCGGCAGGTCCGGAAACCGGCCCGCCGTTTTATAATAATATTATTTTTTTAAGGAGCGATTGTCATGAAATTCTTCAAACTTCCCGACGCGCTCAACCGTAGGATCGAGGCCCGAAAACGGAAAAAACCTGTCTTGGGCTTCACCCTAGTTGAGCTGGTAATCGTCATCGCCGTCTTAGCCATCCTATCCGGCGTCGGCGTACTGGGGTACAACGGGTACATTGAGTACGCCAGACGCGCCTCCGACGAGGAGCTGATTGCCGCCGTCAACACCGCCTTCGCCGCCGCGTGCGAGGAAAACGGGGTTGCGTTTGGCGATGTAAAGTCAGCGTTGCCCTCTTATTCCTCAAAATGTATTAAAGGCATGCTCAGAGTAAGCTCGCTGGCTGACGCAAGCGACTTCAATGATGATTTTCTCACTTATTTCAGTGGAAATGAAGAAACGCCGTTAAAATACTTTGTTTCCCTCAAATTCGAAAAGGGCGTTGGCTTTACGGGGACCTCGGCCGGAATAACCGGGGTTTCCAAAGAAGGGAATTTAACGAAATTCACATGGACTGATGATCAGGGAAATACATACGAATACACCATGAGAGATGAGGACATTGAAGCCTTTAACAACTCCACCTTTGGGAAAAACATGGAGATGAGCAGCCTTATGAGCGAGGTGGACAATGTTGTCCAGGCTCTGAAAGGCGTTCTCGGAGGTAGCAATATTGAAACCCTGAAGGGGATGATTGGCGGCGATGCGTATCTGGAGACATTGGGCGTAACCAGAGAGAATTACCCTGACGATGAAGCGTATAAAAGGGCAGTGGCGAACGCAGTCGTGATGCAAGTTGCCGAAGCTTCCGCCGGCTTGACCGCTAACGATGCAATTAACAACACCGAAGCGTGGAAGAACTTATCGAGTAAGAGTTTGCTTGCGTCGCTGGCGGTGGCCTATGGTACGGCAACCGCCTATGCCAACTCCGACATTGCGAAAGATTGCATGATCAATGGTATGTCGGTGAAAGATTACTACGACTCTCAGTCGAAGGCACTTCGGGACCTTGACCCTGAGAATGCGTCCGCCAGTATAAGCATTATTATGGGGATGATGGGAGCTATGCAGGGTTCCGATAAATGGGAGGAATATCAGACATCGGAAGACTATGCAAATGATATAAACGGGTATTTCTCAGCCCTGAACTCTCTTGCCGGGAACAAGGACACACTTGTAAGTCAGGGTGCGATGGACAAAGGCTTTTCCGATGAAGAACTTGGTGATATCTTAAACGCCCTGTTTGGTTGATTTTCCCGGAGACAATGGGACGGTTCTTTTGTCCCATAATCTAACGCCCTGCGGGGGAACGCAGGGATAATCGAGAACTAAAAACAGCGCTGAACCCTGCGGGGTTCGGCGCTGTTCCTTTTGGCGCATTTACGCGTGGAAAACAAGCCCCCGGTTCTACCGCAATGTCACAAACATACCCCCACCAAGCAAAAAAGCGAAGGTGGGGGGATGTTTTTTAATAAAACCACTTGATAAGCCGGCAAAAATGTGCGGCGCGCTTTCGCTTCTTTAAAGTATGGAGATGCGAAAGCACGCCGTTGTAATTATACTAATATCTAATTAAAAGAAGCTATTCGCGCCGGCCTTTTTCGCGTCGTCGTCACTGAACACGCTTTGCTTCGGGCTCCCGTTGGTCGCCCTCAGGCGCTGTGTTCGTTCCTCCTCTCCCCAGCGGGCTTCGCCCACCGGGGACCCCCGGGGGCGTCAGCCGCCTTGGGAATACATACAGTATTCCCAAGGCGGCTTCCTTGCCTGACGCGAAAAATCCTCGCCGCTCGGTGTCTCCTTTTAAATAGATATTAGTATGATACTAATCTCTAATTAAAACAAGACAATATCCAATTACGGCCGGTGATACTGCGGATCACTTCAGCGGATAG
>CANQSD010000020.1 GCA_947626385.1 uncultured Oscillospiraceae bacterium
GCCTATCCGCTGAAGTGATCCGCAGTATCACCGGCCGTAATTGGATATTGTCTTGTTTTAATTAGAGATTAGTATCAAATGCCAAGGGGGAACGTGCGAAACCCCCGGCGTGAATTCTGCGGAATTCACGCCGGGGGTTTCTGCTGTTTTGCTCCGCGCACGGTCTCGTTGGGGCCGCACACTCCGCAAAACAAAAGGTATTTTTTCCGACGTACATGCCGCCGGAAAAAATGGCTCGATAGGGGGGAGATTTAACCTCCCCCCTGGGGGGAGGTGGCGCGCAGCGCCGGAAGGGTCGCCGCCGCACGAACCACCCCTGCCGCTTCGCGGCTGTCCCCTCCGTTGGAGGGGCTAACGTGTCGGAGGCGGGTGCGTTTTATCGGGACCGGTCTGTCATCCAACGCTTGCTTCCCCCCTGCCCCCCTCCTACGAGGAGGGGGCTCCGAGACGGGGGCGGGTGCGATTTTTCGGAACCGTTATGACAACGCACCTTTTTTGCCCCTCCCTCTGGGAGGGGTGGCCGAGCGAAGCGACGGCCAGGGTGGTGCTATGATTCGATTACCGGAAGCCCCAGCGACGACCAACGGGCTCGAATACCCCGCCGCCGCGGCGGCACCCCATCTCCGGCCTAAGAGCCGCCACGTCGTCGCTCAAGCCGCTTTGCTTCAAGCTCCCTTCGGTCGCTTTCAGGCGCTGGCTTGGCTCCTCCTTTCCCACGCGATTTTCAATCGCGTGGGGACCCTATGCGGTTGGCCTCCGAAACACGCCTGCGGGCGTAGTTTTTCCGAAAAAGGGGTCGGGGGAATAAGGTTGCGGCGCTTCGCGCCGCGTCTAAAAAATTGCGCCGCAAAGCGGCGCAAACCTTTTTAAGCCCCCTCCTCGTAGGAGGGGGGCAGGGGGGAAGCGAAGGTGGGAGGACAGAGCGGTATCGATAAACCGCACCTGCCAAAGCCCCTCCCTCCGGGGTCCCCGGCGGGCTGTTGCCCGCTGGGGAGAGGACTGCGCCCGCAGGCGCGCATCACGAGGTCAACCGCCGCGTAGCGGCGGCTCTTAGGCCGGAGATGAGCGATGCCGGCGCATGAGGGCGACCGAAGGGAGCCCGAAGCAAAGCGGCATCAGCGACGACGAGCCCGAGCGGGGCGATGGGCAGGGTGGGGGCGTCTATCTGACCGCTCGGAAACTCGCACCCATCCCCTGCCCCCTCCCCAGGGGAGGGGCTTGAAAAGTTTCCCTCACACCACCACCGGCCCGGTTCTCCACTCGCTCCCGCCGCGGCGTTGGGTGGGAGCGGGGGAGAGGAGGGAGTAGAGGTCAGCGGCGCGGGATTCCAGGGCGAAGAGGGACTGGGCCTCGGGGGAGAGCTTTCGGACGGCGGCGGGCTTGGTGAGGACGGGGAGAGTCCCCCGCGCCTTGGCGCGGCGGAGGACCTCCCGGCCGCGCGCTCCCACCGCCAGGACGCGGATGTAGGGCGGGTCCTCGAGCCGGGCGTCGGCGGTGAGGCCCAGGTACGCCGCCATGGCCATGCGACGGAGGCGCGAAAGGGCGTACCGCTTCGTCTTGGCCCGGGCCAGCACCGCCTCCAGCGTGGGTTCGGACCTGGCGGCCTCCATGAACCGCCGCCATAGGCCCTCGGACCCGTCGGGCAGGGCCGCGAAGTCCGCCTCCGTCATGGTCCTGAACCGGGCCAGTATGGCCCCCTCCGCCGCCTCTACGGTCACCGGCCCCCGGCCGGCGGCGGTCTCCCGCCGCAAAATTTCCGCCGCCGCCTCCGGCAGGAACGGCGCCGGGTCGTCCCCCGCGAGCACGAGCTTCCGGATGGCGGCGGCGCTGGCCGCGCCGGCCTTTACCGGCCCGTCGTGGGCCGCGCCGAAGCGCTTCACCGCTACGAAGCGCAGGGCGGCGCCGCGCCGGAGCGCGGCCTTTATGTACTCCACCGCCAGAATGTTGTTGGGCTCGCGCAGCAGCGTCGCGTCCGGGCCCGTAAGCTCCCAAAGAGCCCGCTCCCGCGCCGCGGCGTAGGAGACGCCGCCGCGAAGCTTTTCCCGGATGAGCGCCCCCGTCTCCTCCCGCAAAAGCGCCTCCGCCAGGGCCCGCAGGCGCGATACGTCGGGACATTCCGCGCCGAAGGCAATGGCGTCCGCGCCCAGGGCCTCTAAAAGCGCCACGCCGCCGTCGGCGAACCGCTCCGCCGATGAAAGCGCCCAGGGCAGGGGCAGCTCCACCGCCAGGTCCGCCCCGCACCGGACGGCCATTTCCGCACGGGCGGCCTTGGACAAAATGGCCGGCTCCCCCCGCTGGACGAAGTTCCCGCTCATGACGCACACCACGGCGCAGTCCTCCCCAACCGCGCGCCGCGCCGCCTCCAGCTGATAGCTGTGGCCCAGGTGGAAGGGGTTATATTCGCAGACGATCCCGGTGATTTGCATAAAATTTCCCCCAACGGCAAAAAAGTGTTGTCTAAAACGGGAAGTTGTATTAAAATAGACGTATCTATTGTAACCCAGCGCCGACAAATTTACAAGGGAAGGTAATGAAAATGAAAATTCTTGTCATCAACGCCGGCTCCTCCTCTCTCAAATACCAGCTCATGGACTCCGACTCCGGGGCCGTCTACGCCAAGGGCCTTTGCGAGCGCATCGGCATCGACGGCCGCCTCACCCACAAGGTCCCCGGCCGGGACGACGTGAAGCGCGACATCCCCATGCCTACCCACAACGAGGCCATCAAGGCCGTCATGGACGCCCTGGTGAGCCCTGAGTGCGGCGTCATCGCCTCCACCGACGAGATCGACGCCGTGGGCCACCGCGTCGTCCACGGCGGCGCGGAGTTCGCCGCCTCCTGCGTCATCGACGACGACGTCATCGCCGCCATTGAGCGGTGCATCCCCTTCGGGCCCCTCCACAACCCCGCAAACCTCATGGGCATCCGCGCCTGCATGGAGGCCATGCCGGGGAAGAAGCAGGTGGCCGTCTTTGACACCGCCTTCCACCAGACCATGCCCCCCAAGGCGTACATCTACGCCCTGCCCTACGAGTATTATGAAAAGGACGGCGTGCGGCGCTACGGCTTCCACGGCACCAGCCACAAGTACATCGCCGGCCAGGCCCTCCGGGCGCTGGGGCGCGAGGGTCACCCCGAGGGGACGAAGATCATCTCCTGCCACCTGGGCAACGGCTCCAGCCTCGCCGCCATCGTGGACGGCAAGGTGGTGGACACCTCCATGGGCCTGGGGCCCCTCGCCGGGTTCCCCATGGGTACCCGCTCCGGCGACATCGACCCCACCATCATGGAGTACCTGATGGGCC
Organism: uncultured Oscillospiraceae bacterium; assembly: GCA_947626385.1. GTDB lineage: Bacteria > Bacillota > Clostridia > Oscillospirales > Oscillospiraceae > RUG626. Next base: position 3,306 of record CANQSD010000020.1, read on the forward strand.
GCTACGGCTGGGACATCAAGGAGATGCTGAACGTCCTCAACAAGAAGTCCGGGGTCCTGGGCATCTCCGGCGTCAGCTCCGACTTCCGGGACCTCGCCGCCGCCGCGAAGGAGGGCAGCGAGCGCGCCGCCCTGGCCCTCGATAAGTTCGCCTATGAGGTGAAGAAGTACATCGGCGCTTACGCCGCCGCCATGGGCGGGGTGGACGCCATCGTCTTCACCGCCGGCGTGGGCGAGAACGACGCCGACATGCGTATGCGCATCGCCTCCGGCCTTGAGTACATGGGCGTCAAGATCTGCCCCCACTGCAACGCTACCCGCGGCAAGGAGGAGATCTCCGCCGCCGATTCCAAGGTCAAGGTCTTCGTCATCCCCACCAATGAGGAGCTGATGATCGCCATGGACACCGCCGAGCTTTGCAAATAAGATGGCTTGAAGGCCGCTTTGCGGCCCTCAAATACCATGGGATACGTGCGAAAAGCCCCCGTGAAAGGCCTGCGGACCTTTCACGGGGGCTTTATAGAGAGATTTTGCCCCTCCAACGGAGGGGTGGCCGAGCGAAGCGAGGCCGGGGTGGTTCTACACTCCGCGCTGCGGCGGATAATCAAAACATGCGGCGTCAGCCGCAAACCTTTTTGGTAGGGGCGGGTTCTAAACCCGCCCGCTTTTTTGGAACCGCTCTGTCATCGGCGGGCGGGTTTAGAACCCGCCCTTACAGGGAATGTGGAAGGTTATCCCATTCAACCAACCCCGGACGTCATCGAAACGTGGGCCGCCGTGGGCGGCGGCCCGTACGGGGGTGATTGAACGCAATTCAAAAACTGTAGTGGGTGGGTTCTAAACCCGCCCACTTTACTTAAAAACACTTGACAAACAAAGAAATTTGTGGTATAATATAGGCAACATTAATTATCTCACCCCCACAGGCTCCAACGGAAGACGCGGTCTTTGAGGGACTCCCAGGCTTCGGGGTGGTCGACGTAGTATTTGGGGCAGACCTTGCCGGCTACGTCGTAGTGGCGGATGACGTCGTCGCGGTCCAGGTCGTAGACGTCGCACAGCCATTTGAGGAGCTTCACCAGGGAGTCCTCGGTGGCCTCGGTGAACTTGCCCGTCTCGTCCGGGTGGCAGCACTCGATGGCGATGGTGTCGTGGTTGCGGATGGTGGAGCAGTAGCTGATCTCGTCCAGGGGCACGATCAGGAGGATCTCGCCGTCCAGCCCTATGAGGAAGTGGCTGCTGGCGGAGGTGGCGTGGCTCTGGGCAAGGCCGGCGAAGTAGGACCTGTTCTGCTTGGCGGTGGTGTTGGGGTTGCCCACGTAGTGGACCACCACGCCGTTGACCACCTCCAGGGGGTCGCCGGGGCGGGAATACTCGTTGAGGGGCAGGAGGTCCACGGTGATCCAGTCCGGGATCTCGATGTTCTGCGGCAGGGTCTTGTCCGGCTCGCTGTCCTCCGGTTGCGTCTCGGGGGGATCCTTCTTGGGCTCCGTCTGTGTGGAGGGCGAGGGCTTATCGTCCCTGTCCCGGTCCCGGCTTGAGCCGGCGCTGTGGACGGTCATGACCACGATGAGGACGGTGACGGCGATGAACAGCGCCAATACCGCCGCCAGCAGCAAAAGCTTCCGTCGATGGGCGCGGCGGCGTTCCTCCGCCGCCAGTCTCCGGCGGTAAAGCTCGTCCTCCCGGGCGGCCTGCTTCTCGTATTCCTCTTCCCAGCTGGTCATGTTCCCACTCCTCTCGTCTTTGCCGGTTTGCCCAGCGTCGTCAGTATAGCGCGGTAAAGCATCCTTTCTGCATCATCCGACAAATTTTTCAAAAAAATTTTTACCGTGCCGATTTTTACCTTGCCCGCAGCTCCCAGAACGCCACCGCCGCGGCGGCGGCCACGTTCAGGGAATCCACCCCGTGGGCCATGGGGATCTTCACCGCGCTGTCGGATAAGCCGAGGGCGGCGGCGGAAAGGCCGTCCCCCTCGCTGCCCAGGACCATGGCAAGGCGGGGCGCGGTCCGGAGGGACGGGTCGTCCACAGGCAGGGAGGCGTCCGTCAGGGCCAGGGCGGCGGTCCGGAAGCCGTGGGCGCGCAAAAGGGCGAAGCCCGCCTCGGGCCAATCGTCCAGCGTGGCCCAGGGGACCTGGAAGACCGCGCCCATGCTCACCCGGATGCTCCGGCGGTTGAGGGGATCGCAGCAGGTGGGGGCCAGGAGCACCGCGTCCACCCCCAGCGCCGCCGCCGAGCGGAAGATGGCGCCGATGTTGGTGGCGTCCACCACCCCCTCCAGCACCGCCGCCCGGCGGGCGCCGGCCAAAACCGCCTCCGGCCGCGCGGGGGCGGGGCGGCGCATGGCGCACAGCACGCCACGGGTGAGGGTGTAGCCGGTGAGGGCGCTGAGCGTCTCCCGCGCTCCGGTGTAGACGGGCACGTCCCCGCACCGGGCGATCACGGCCGCGCCGTCGCCGGCGATGTGCCGCCGCTCCATGAGGAGGGACACGGGCTCCAGCCCCCGGTCCAGGGCGGTGGCGATGACCTTGGGGCTCTCCACGATGATGAGTCCCCGCGCCGGGTTCAGGCGCGAACGCAGCTGGGCCTCCGTGAGGGACGCGTAGGGGGCGAGGCCGGGGGCGGTGAGGTCGGTGACTTCGATGACGTTTTCCATCTTGACACATCCTTTGTGAAAATTTTATCACCGCTCCTCTTTCAAGTCAACGGGCAAAGGTGTATAATTGACCCATCCAGAAAAAATGACGGGAGGTCACTTTTATGAACGCATACGAAAGAGCCCTGGAGCTCAAGGCCGAGACCGTGGAAAACCGCCGGTTCTTCCACAAAAACGCCGAGTGCGGCGTCCATATGCCCAAGGCCGTGGCCTTTGTGACGGAGAAGCTGCGCGCCTATGGCCTGGACCCCAGGCCCCTGGGGGAGGGCGTCACCGCCGCGCTGGGGTCCGGCCAGCCCGTGCTGCTGCTGCGGGCGGACATGGACGCCCTGCCCATGCCGGAGGAGTCCGGCCTGCCCTTCGCCTGCCCCACGGGCACGGAGGCCCACGCCTGCGGCCACGACTGCCACGCCGCCATGCTCCTGACGGCGGCCAGGATGCTCAAGGAGCGGGAGGGGGAGCTCAAGGGAACCGTGAAATTCATGTTCCAGCCGGGGGAGGAGACCTTCGAGGGCAGCAAGAACATGATCGGGGCCGGCATCCTGGAGGACCCCGCGCCGGCGGCGGCGCTGGCCTTCCACACGGGGCCGGGGAAGCTCCCGGTGGGCCTCGTCATGTACAACGACCGCTCCACCATGATGTTCTCCACGGACATCTTCAAGATCACCATCAAGGGCCGGGGCGGCCACGGGGCGTACCCCCACACGGCGGTGGACCCCATCAACATCGGCGTCCACGTCCATTTGGGGCTCCAGGAGCTTATCGCCCGGGAGTCCGACCCCCAGAAGTGTACGCTCCTCACCGTGGGGCACTTTGAGGCCGGCTCCACCGCCAACATCATCCCCGACGCTGCCGTGTTGGAGGGCACCATCCGCACCAACGACAAGGAGGCCCGGGACAAGCTCCTCCGGCGCATCCGGGAGCTCACCGAGGGCGTCGCCAAAGCCTACGGCGGCGAGGCCGTGGTGGAGATCCCCCGGGGCGTGCCGCCGCTGGTGTGCGACGGCGACACCGTGCGGGAGATGATGGGGTATCTGCGGGAGATGGACATCCCCGGCTTTGCCGAGTACCCCGGCATCGCCTCCAGCGCCTCCGAGGACTTCGCCCTGGTGGCTGAGCGCGTCCCCACGGCTTTCATCTACCTGGCCTCGGGCTTCGACGACGAGCGCGGCGACGCCCCGGCCCACAACCCCAAGGTCATGTTCAACGAGGACGTCCTCCCCGTCGGCGCCGCCGGCCTGACCCACTGCGCCATACGGTGGCTGGAGGAGAGGGGGAAGTAAACAAAAGCGGCAGGCCCCGAGAGGGCCTGCCGCTCAGACGGCGCGACGCCATGCCGTGTCAGGTTTTGTCCATGAAGATGGTGGTTTCCTCGCCGGTCTCGTAATTCCAGAGGAAGACGCCGTATTCGTCGGTGTAAATGCAGTATGTCTCGTTCAGGAAGTACAGCGAAAAGAGCTTATCGGGAAGTTTGAGGGGGTCGGACATGGTGCGGGTCGAGAGATCCACCCATCGATATTCCCTTGGGCTGCCGCCATAGCCGATGTACCGGTCGCCGCCGAAGTAGGCGACGGGCTTATAGAGCTCGCCAAGCTCAAAGACCGCCTCGCCTGTGGACAGATCAAAAACGGTGTTCTCATAATTCTCCAGGCAGTAGTAATATTTGCCTACAATAGGCTCGCAGACCAGCATACCCTCCATATATTCACGAATGAACAGCGGCTGGTCGGACACCTTCCCCAGGTTCGTCCACTCCGGCGTGGCGGCGGAGGGATCAAGACAGAAAAGATAGTCGGTGGAATCGCTCTCCGTATTACCTTTGCGATAAATTTTCCCGCCGACGGAATAATTCCCCCTTAAACGGAACGGTTCGGTGAGGCCGTGGGCTATCTCCTTTTGGGGAACGGGGACAGAGGCGAGCTCCTCAAGATCCATGGAATAGAGCTTCATTTCGTTCTGCGAATTACCCGGGAGGCTGTATAATCCGCTGCCATAGCAGCGAAGGTTAAAGGAGCTGTTTTCGTAGGGCGTGAGTGGGACCTTGTTTCCGCTCATGTCCGTTTTGAGGACCGTCTTCAGGTTGGAGGTGGGATCTACAAAATAGAAGTACCCATCCAAATAAAAGCTGTAATTATTATTAGAATAAAGAATGGCTCTGGCAAGGTCCGGGTCGTCGGGGAAGAAGTCGGGCAGCTCGGTCAGCTCCTTCGTCCGGTAGTTATAGGAGTACCAGGTCTGGGTGTCAAAATCGTCGCGATAGAAACAAGCCGTATCCTTGCCGGTGAGGGCTATGCAATATGTAATGGCAGGGGAAAGAGAGATCCTGCCCCACTTGGAATAGAAGTGCTTTGCCGTTATCCCGACCGCCGTGTCGCTGTTGTATTCCGCCTTTAAAAGCTCCAGAAAATCAGCGGCGGCCTGGACCTGCGGGTCCTTCGCGGGGGGCTCGGTGGGGGGTTCGGTCGCGGGTTCGGTGGGGGGTTCGGTCGCGGGCTCGGTGGCGTCATCCTCGGGCTCGGTGGTGTTGCCCGAAGGCTCGGTGGTATCATCCTCGGGTTCGGTGGCGTCGTCCTTGGGCTCGGAGGGCTTGCTGGCGGTCTGGCCGGAGGTCGGCTCATCAGAGGGCTTCGGGTCCTTGCCGGTCTCCTTATCGCCGCAGGCGGCCAGGGAGAGAGTCAGGGCGATACAAAGAAAAATCAGGAACGCGCGTTTTTTCATCTGTTTGCTTCCTCCTCATGCTTCATTCTCCCAAATTGGGGTATTGCTGCCAGTATACACCCGGATTTTCCGGATTTCAAGAGTTTTCATGGAGTTTCACCAGGCGGCCGCTCCCTATCCCAGCCTCCAGAAAGCCCACGCGAAGACCGCCGCGTGGAGGAGGAGAAAGGCGGGGACCAGGAGGGTGAATTTGGGGCGGGTGGTTTTGTGGTGGAGGAGATGGATGGCCAGAAGCGCGCCCAGGGAGCCGCCCAGGGCGGCGGACAGGAGGAGGGCGGCTTCCGGGACACGCCACATGTGGCGGCGGGCGCGGCGCTTATCGAGGGCGTAGAGGGCGAAGGTGAAGAGGTTCAGGGCCGCGAGGGCGGCGGCTAAGGCGAGTCTCACAGGCGCACCTTCTCCAGCTGCGCGGCGGACTGGCGCTTTAAGGCGTCGGTGAGGGCCATTTTCCGCAGGATGTTTTGGACCGTCCGCTCCAGCTCGCCGCCCTCGGAGTAATCCGCCGGGAGCATGAAATCGGCGCGGCCGTCCCGGAGAAGGCCGGCGGCGGTGTCCTTTTTGCCCTTGGGGTAGACGGCGACGGAGGCGCCGCCGTTGACGCGCACCAGCTTCATGCAGGGCACGTCCGTCTTGCCGTCGGCGATGTAGAGCATATTGCGGAAGGGCACCGGGCGCTCGTCCTCCGGGGTGTAGTCGTTGAGGGCGGCATCCTCGGACAGGTCCTCCACGCCCTTGTTCACCCGGAAGAGGAACTGGGTCTTGGTGGTGTAGTTCACCACGTTCTTGGGCCAGATGGGCATCCCGTCGAAGTCGTAGAGGAACTCGCAGGCGAAGACCTCGGTGAAATATTTGTAGATGGAGCTGCCCTCGATGATCTCCCGAAGGCCCGAGGAGATGATGTAGTGGCGCACCTCCACCCCAAGCGTCTTGCCGAAGGCGTTGACCCGGTCAAACCACGTCTCCACGCCGGGGTAGAACCGGAGGTCCCGGCCCAGGGCCACGAAGCTGTCCCGCCGGATGGAGACGTTTTTAGCCGAACGGGCCCGGTCCAGCATCACGTACATATAGGCGAGGATGGCGTCCATCTTCTTCTGGCGGGCCAGCTCGTTGGCCTCCCGCCAGAAGTCCGCGGCGGTCATGCCCACGTTGGGGATGAAGGAGTATTCCTGCATGTCCTTGGTGCACAGGGTCTTGTCGAAGTCGTAAAGCAGCGCCACGGTGGGCTTTGTTTTTTTCATACGATCACTTCCCGGTCAAGATTGCGATAAGAATATTGTAATACGCCGGCGAAAAAAACGCAAGATGATACAGCTTTGATGCAAGGCCGATGTAGAATAGACGCATCAAATCCATACCAGGAGACGACTGCCATGATCCGAATCCTTATTGTTGACGACGAGCGGCCCATCGCCACGCTCATCCGCATGAGCCTTACCAAGGCCGGTTATACCTGCGCCTGCGCCTACGACGGGCTCCAGGCGGCGGATATTCTGGAAAAGGAGACGTTCGACCTTATCCTGCTGGACATCATGCTCCCCGGCGCCACGGGGTTCGAGCTCATGGACTACATCCGGCCCCTGGGGGTGCCGGTGATCTTCCTCACCGCCAAGGGGGCCATTGCCGACCGGGTGCAGGGGCTTCGGATGGGGGCGGAGGACTACATCGTCAAGCCCTTTGAGATCGTGGAGCTCTTAGCCCGGGTGGAGGTGGTGCTGCGCCGGTACAATAAGCTGGCCAGCGTCATCGAGATCGGGGGACTGTCCATCGACACCCGGTCCATGCGGGTGACAAGGGACGGGGAGGACATCGTCCTCACCAACAAGGAATATAACCTGCTCCTGCTCTTCGCCCGCAACCCCGGCGCGGCGCTCTACCGGGAGACGATCTACGAGCGGGTGTGGGGCGGGGACTACAACGCCGGCAGCCGCACGGTGGACCTGCACATCCAGCGCCTGCGGAAGAAGGTGGGCTGGGAGACGAAGCTGGTCAGCGTCCACAAGGTGGGCTACCGGCTGGAGGCCGACGGATGAAGCTGCGCCTGAAGCTTTTGCTGGGGACGGTGGGGCTTTTGGCGCTGGTGCTGGGCATCTGCGCCGCGGTGCTCATCTCCGCCTCCTTCGACGCCATGATGGACAGCCAGCGGGCCTCGGCCCTGCGGACCTGGAACTCGGTGCGGACCACGATCGAGGTGGTGGGCGCCTCCGGGTCCGGGACGGACAGCGCCGACCTCCAGCGGGCCCTCCGGGCCATGGAGAACGGCGGCCGGGCCCTCTGGGACGGCGTGGAGCTCATGGAGGGCGAAAGACGTGTCTACGGCGCGGGGGTGGACCCGGAGGCGGCGGAGTCCCAGGCGGGCAGCTGTCTCATCACCGCCTTCCGCCGGGGGGAGACGCATTATTTGCAGCTGTCCGGGACGGTGAGCGCCGGGGGGCGGGAGCTGGAGCTTCGGCTGGTCAGCGACATCACCGCCGTCTATGAGGCCCGGGCGGCCCAGCTTTCCGTGTTCCGGCGGCTTCTTTTAGCGGCGCTGGTCATCGGCGCGGCGGGGTCCTGGCTCATGGCCACGCTCCTCACGCGGCCCCTCGCGAAGCTGGGGCGCGCCTCCCGGAAGCTGGCGGCGGGGGACCTCTCCAGCCGCGCGGACGTAAAAAGCGGCGACGAGCTGGAGACGCTGGCCCGTGAATTCAACGCCATGGCCGACGAGCTGGAGACGAGCATGGGGAAGATGCGGGACTTTGTGGACCGGCAGACGGCCTTCATGGGGTCCTTTGCCCACGAGCTGAAGACCCCCATGACCAGCATCATCGGCTACTCCGACCTTCTGCGCCGCAGTACCCTCACCGAGGAGGAGGCACGGGAGGCGGCCAACTATATCTTCTCCGAAAGCCGCCGGCTGGAGGCGCTGTCGCTGAAGCTCCAGGACCTCATCCTGCTCAAGAAGGAGGACTTCGAGCTGACGCCCACGGAGCCCAGGGCGCTCCTTTCCGGCGTGGTGCGGGTCATGCGGCCCGTGCTCACCCGCACCGGGGTGACGCTTCGCTACCGGGCGGGGGAGGGGCGGTGCCTTCTGGAGCCGGACCTTGTGAAATCCCTGCTCATCAACCTTGTGGACAACGCCAGGAAGGCCATGGACAACGGCGGGGCCATTTTCATCCTCGCCGAGCTCACGGAGGAGGGGTGCCACTTCTCTGTCACCGACAACGGACGGGGCATCCCGGAGGCGGACCTTGCGCGCATCACCGAGGCCTTCTACCGGGTGGACAAGTCCCGCTCCCGGGCCCAGGGGGGCGTAGGGCTGGGGCTGGCGCTGTGCGACGAGATCGCGCGGCTCCACCACGGGTCCCTCACCGTCCGGAGCGTGCTGGGGCGGGGGACCGTCATCACCGCGGAGCTGAAGGGAGGCCGGGCATGAAAAAACGCAACATCGCCGTGATATTCCTGGTGGCCCTGCTGCTGGCGGCGGGGTTCGCCCTGCCGGAGGTGGTGCTGGCCCTCCGGGACAGGAGCCTGGAGGAGCGTAAGGATCGGGTGGCCGTGGACACCACCCCCGTGGGAGCGCTGGCCGCCGCCCTCACCTGGGAGGACAAGCTGGGCCTCGTGGGGGCGCAGGGGACCACGGAATTCGTCCCCCTGAGCACCGGGGCGCACATGACCCAGCGGGAGGCGCAAAGGGCCGCCGAGAAGGGCATGGAGGAGATCGCCGGGACGCTCCATATCCCCGGAGACTGGATGTGCCAGGAGGCCTATCCCATGCTGGCGGTGGGGACCGACGGGCGGTCCTTCGTGGTGTGGCGGTCGTACCTCATCGCCGACGGGGTCACCGGGGAGCTCACGCTGGACGACGACACCGAAAGCGTGCTGAGCTACGCCCTCTACGGGGAGGAGGAGTCCAAGCTCGATCCCACCCCGGAGGAGGCGCTGGACGAGACGGCCCTTTCTGACCTGGCCATGACGGCGCTGGATCTCCTGGGCGTTCAGCCCCGCGCGGTGGAGCCGGACGGCGGCGGGGTGCTGGTGCTGGTGAAGGGGAGCAATTTGACCGTCAGAATTACGGTGACCGCGGGAAATTGGCCGATGCTCCGGGTCAACTGCGGATAAAAGTACAAAATACGCCGAATTCTATGGTACGGCTCCACAAGATGTGGCAAAAAAAGCAAAAAAATTCTCTGTTTTCCATTTTGATTATTTCTTGACAATCTTCCCGCCGCGGCCTTATAATGATACTTACGTAAACTGGCCTTCAGGACCGGCTTGCGGCGGAATAACCTGAAAAGTGAGGGGATTTTATGAGAAAAAAGCGCGTGCTTTCCTTCCTGCTCGCGGTCTGCATGGTCATCCCCATGCTGACGGTGAGCGGCCTGGCGGCGGGGACCGCCGGCGAGGCCTATACGGCCCATTCCATTGCGTCCGACTATTTTTACAAACAGCTCAACGACCGGGCTAAGGCCATCTACACAAAGCTTTTGACCGAGTTTGAGAAGGGCGAGGAGTACTACGACGGCACCAGGTTTATCGACCTCATCGACGTCAAATACAGTGAGGATGCCGCCGAGGGAAAGACCGGCAGCATCATCACCGAAGATGACATCAATAACTACAAAGCCGGCAACAAGGACATCTTCAACGACTTCTGCGCCGCCAAGGACGCCCTGGACCTGGACCACTCCGAGCTCTGGTGGATCGACTCCGGGTATCTGAGCTTCCAGGTGACCCAGGAGGATGGGCAGTACCACGTCCTCATCGGGCCCGGCCGGGGGAAGACGTACCTTCTGGCCGGCGGGACCATCGACGGCCTGCCCGCTAAGATCGCCGACACGAACAGCGCCGTGGACGCCATCGTCAACGAGGCCGTCCGCGCCCTGAACGAGGCCGAGGAGAAGGCCGAGACGAGATTCAGCGACCAGGATCGCGCCGCCTTCCTCACGAGCTCCGCGCACGATCAGATCGTCAAGAAGATCCATTACCGCTATGAGACGGAGTGCCGGACCGGCAGCGCGCCCTATATCCGCACGCTCTACGGCATCGTCACCCATGAGGGCGTGTGCGAGGCGTATGCCCGCACCCTTCAGGTGTGCCTGACGAAGCTGGGCGTTCAGTGCGTCCTCGTCCACGGCGTCCAGACCAAGGGCACGCCGGAGGACCATATGTGGAACGCCGTCAACATCCCGGAGGGCGAGGAGGACCACTGGTACGTGGTGGACGCCACCTGGGACGACCCCCTCACCGCCGACTGGAGCGGCAAGCGCGACCTCACCTTTAATAACGGCGAGGACGGCAAGGAGACGAACACCTACCTTCTGGTGGGCCAGTCGCTGGTGGGCGAGCATTGGCGTCCCTCCGGCTATGTCTCCACCGGGAATTTTGAGTTCAAATATCCCACCATTGAGACGGCCGCCTATGCCGGCGCCACCGTGTTCGGCGATGACAACGGCCTGAAGGTCAAGTATTCCACCGGCGGCACCATGGAGGACGCTCCCGCCGGCGTCTATACCGTCACCTTCAAGGGCTGGAACGCCAAGGAGGCCGCGAAGCACGGCTTCTACTTCATGATCAAGATGTACGACTACCATCCCGACGGCACCGCCGACGTGATGGACGAGTGGTATTATGTGGACGCCTCCTTCGCGCTGGCCTCCCAGAACGACTACTTCGGCGATTTTGAGGACGGCCTGCGTGTCTCCTCCGCCACCTGTGAGTACGTGGAGGTCGCCGTCACCACCCTCCAGCCCTACGGCATTGAGACGTGGCACAATCCGGCGGAATCCAATGAGCTTTCCAAGAATTTCAACGTGGGCTATTTCCAGGGCGATGAAAGCCAGATCGTGGCCCAGTCCGGGATGCTCTACAACGTCAACTCCAAGTACGAGGCCCCTCCCTATGTGCTGACACAGTTCCCCGCCCCCAACGGCAACTGCACGGCGGGGTACAATTACCGCTTCGACGTGGTCTTTGACGACGAGCTCAAGCACCCCCTGAGCGCCGAACCCGCTGCCATGGCGGCCTCGGAGAGCTTCGCCAACGACACGGCCGTTGCTGCTTCTCAGGCCGTCCGCGTGCGCTACACCACCATCCAGCAGGACCTCCACACCGGCGGAGAGAAGTACGTCCAGATCGCCGGCGAGCTGCCCTTCGACATAAACCGGGACGGCTACGTGGATATGCCGAACGACGGCACCAACAACGACAAGGTCAACTTCCTGTGGAAATATAAGTACGACGGCCATTGGAGCGAATGCCCCAACCACGATAACCACCCCAACGGCGTGTGCGACGTGAACAGCGGCTGCGCCATCGTGGGCGTGGAGTTCAACTTCCGCGCCTCCGACCAGTGGATCGACGACATCACCGAGTACAATTTCTCCATCGAGGGCGTTGTCGGCTCCCGTTCCAGCAAGTTCCCCAACAACTTCTCCGTCATCTCCTGCATCCCCGGCCTGTGCCCCGCCTGCTACCGCTCCCAGGGCATCGACTGGAACCTCTGGGGCCAGCCCACGCTGCTCGATGCCCCGGAGAACCTGGATCTTGCATCCCTCGCCAGCGCCGAGAACGATTCCGAGGAGGCCCGGAAGGCCCTTGAGGAATTCAACAAGGACATCCACCGTGACGAGATGAACGGCCGCCTCATGCTGGTGGTCGAGGACAAGAGCAAGGGCGCCGGCAGCCGCGAGGACTACGAGAGGATCAACGGCGCGCTCACCGGCGAGGGCGGAGAGCTCGCGGGCGAGGACATCGCCTTCTCCTCTATCTTCGAGATCAACTTCAACCGCGTCTGCCCCATGGTGAAGCTCCAGCCCAACAAGGGTCAGTCCCTGCGCGTCCAGGTGGGCTATCCCGCCGGGATCACCTATGAGAGCCTGAAGGACTACGACCTGAAGGCGTTCCACTTTGTCCGCTGCTCCAACGACCCGGACTATTACTGCGACGAGGTCAAGGACGCCCTGGCGTCCGCGTCCGACTGGGAAAAGGCGAATATTCTCAAGGAGCACGCCTGGGGCGAGCACATCATCAAGACCGAGCAGATCACCCTCATCCCCACCCCCTACGGCATCATCATCATGTGCGACGCCTTCTCTCCCTTTGAGATCGTCGCCCTGAAGAAGGATGAAACGGCCGCGGCCGCCGCCGTCGCCGAGGAGGTCAAGCACAACGTCATCGTCGTGGCCGGCGAGAACGGCAAGGTCATGGTCGAGGGCGTCGAGGCCGTGGGCCAGAACGGCAACAAGGAGGTCAACGACGGCGGCACCCTGACCTTCACCGTGGACCCCGCCGACGGCTATGTGGTGAACACCGTCTCCTTCGGCGGCGAAACGGATTGCATCAAGGGAGAAAACGGTACATATACCCTCACGAACGTCACCAGGACCGACGTCCTTAACGTCACCTTCATCCCCGAGGAGGTCAAGGCGGCGGAGCAGGAGAACTACGGCGACGCCGTGGAGGCCAAGGTCTGCACCCATACGCAGACAAAGGAGGTCCCCGAGGACGGGAAAACAAAGACTGAGCCCACCTGCACCCAGCCCGGCTATGCCCCGGCGGTGGTCTGCACCGAGTGCGGCCAGACCCTGACCCCCGCCCATGAGATCCCCGCCACCGGCCATACCCCCGCCACGGAAAAGGACGGAGCAAGCCTTTATCAGGCCGGCAAGCTTGCCGACTGCGTCAACGGCGGCAGGAATGCCCTGGTCAAGTGCACGAAATGTGAAGCCGTCCTCTCCGACGGCGCGGAAACCTCACCCGTGGGCCACATCTTCACCAAGTACGAGGAAGGCGAGAGGACCTGCCAGGGCGTCACCCTCACCGCCAAGTGCGACCGCGCCGGCTGCCAGGTCATCGACACCAAGGTCAACCCCGACGGGGCAATCGAGCACGATTTCGACACCACTCCCACCAAAACAGAAGCCACCTGCACCCAGAACGCGACGAACACCTACAAGTGCAAGTGGTGTACTCAGACGAAGGTCGAGGAGATCCCCGATACCGCCACGGGCCACGTCCCCGACGAGAACGGCACCGGCCTTTGCAAGGTCTGTAAAACGTACATCTGCGACGCCGAGGGCCACAAATTGGTCCAGACGGAGGCGGCAGCGCCCGACTGCACCACGCCCGGTCACACCGCCGGGACAAAGTGCGAGGTCTGCGGCGTATGGACTGAGCTGGAGGAGATCATCCCGGCCCTGGGCCACGATTTCCAGGGCCACACCGCCGGGACAAAGTGCAGCCGCTGTGACCAGGTGCTCCAGAGCGACCAGCATACCGAGGTCGATATCGAAAAGGTCGAGCCCACCTGCGACGAGCAGGGCTCCGAGGGCGGAAAGAAGTGCTCTCAGTGCGGCCAAATCACCGTACAGCCCACGATCATCCCGGCCCTGGGTCACCAATGGAGCGCTGACGTCCAGTGGAACTGGTCCACCGAGGGCGAGCTTTCCGCCTCCGTGACGCGCACCTGTGAACGCGACCACACGCACACGGAGACTGTCGCCGCCAAGGTGGAGCTGGTCAAGGTCACCACCGAGCCCACCTGCACCGACACCGGCCTTGCCACCTACAAGGCGACCGCGACGCTGGATGACGGGACGACCCTCACCAATGAGAAGACAGACGTTGTCGTCCCGACGGTGGACCACGTCCGCAGTGAGGAGCCCATATCCACCACGCCTCCCACCTGCACGCGCCACGGCACGGAAACCTACGAGTGCACGCTTTGCCATGAGCAGTATGTGGAGACGCTGGACGACGAGCTCCTGCCCCACGAGATATTCCCCGACCACGCCAACTCCAAGCCCGCCACCTGCACCGAGGCCGGCGAGGCCGTGGGCGTGTGCGAGATGTGCCTGATGGAACAGCGGGAGGAGATCCCCGCCCTGGGCCACGACTTCGGCGGGTACCGGACCGTCACCGAGGCCACCTGCACCGAGACGGGCCTTATGCGCGCCTCCTGCAGCCGCTGCGGCGCTGCCACGTCGTATACCACCCCCGCCCTGGGCCACACCTTTGAAAACGGCGAGTGCACCCGCTGCGGCGTGCCCGAGGTCGAGCGGCCCACGCATCCGGTGGTCAATACCTACGAGGGCTTTGAGGACGTCCCCGCCGGCGAGTGGTACGAGGAGTATCTGAGGTTCGCTGTTGAGCGCAACCTGATCCTCGGCACAAGCACCGGCCGGTTCAGCCCCCAGGAGAATCTGACCCGCGTCCAGTGGATGATCCTGCTGGCAAGGTTCGACTTCCAGAAGGCCGGCTGGAGCGAAGACGACGTGAACGGCGAAAGCATGGCCTGGGCCGTGGAGAAGGGCATCACCGACGGCACCGACCCCCAGGGCGCCATCACCCGCGAGCAGCTGGTCACCATGCTTTGGCGCTACTTCGACTGCCCGGAGAGCGACACCGACCTGTCCGCCTACGACGACTTCGCGGAGATCGACGACTACGCCCTGCCGGCCTTCCAGTGGGCCGTGGGCAAGGGCATCATCCAGGGCGTCTCCCCCACCGAGCTCGCCCCCCGCTCCACCGCCCTGCGCTGCCAGGCCGCCGCGATATTCACGAGAGTTGTGAAGGATTTTGAACAATAACTTAACTGGCTTGCAAGGCCGCTTTGCGGCCTTTCAATGCCAAGGGGAAACGTGCGAAACCCCCGGCGTGAATTCTGCGGAATTCACGCCGGGGGTTTCTGCTGTCAAATCTCGCGCACTGCGACTCGCTAATACTAATATCTATTTAAAAGGAGACACCGAGCGGCGAGGATTTTTCGTGTCAGGCAAGGAAGACGCCGCAGGGAATACTGTATGTATTCCCAAGGCGGCTGACGCCGCATGGCGCGAAAAAGACCGTCGCGAATGGCTTATTTTAATTAGATATTAGTATAAGAGCCGCCCTTCGGGCGGTTGCTCGCTTGCATGGCGCCTGCGGGCGCTCATCGCTTCGCTCACACACTCCGCAAAACAAAAGGAATTTTTTCCGACGTACATGCCGCCGGAAAAAATGTCCGATGGGGGAAAAATTTGCCCCTCCTACGGAGGGGTGGCGCGAAGCGCCGGGGTGGTGCTGCGCTCCGATTTCTGATGACTGTAGGGGCAGGTTCTAAACCCGCCCGCCCCGTCTTCGTCGCTTTACGTTGACAAATTTCACCTCAGGCGGTATAATGGGGGTGTCCCGCGAGGGGCGGAGGGCGCTGAAGGGCGTTGGAGCCGACAAACGACGGTCTGACCACTCTTTCCGAAAGGAGGGGGTGTGTAGATGTATTTTACATTTACCTTTCATTACCATGGGTATCGGATCACCATCCAAGTCCAGGTAATCAAA
Organism: uncultured Oscillospiraceae bacterium; assembly: GCA_947626385.1. Taxonomy (GTDB): domain Bacteria; phylum Bacillota; class Clostridia; order Oscillospirales; family Oscillospiraceae; genus RUG626. The sequence goes on from CANQSD010000020.1 coordinate 18,977, forward strand.
GATAAAGAAAAAGACCGCCGCTGAACCAGAGCGATCGGTCTTTCCCTTTGCTGTGACAATTTTGTTGCGGTAAAGGTTTCAAAGATAACTCGTATGGGTCAGACTGTCGGGTGAAGGCGTTTGGAGGCGCCCTCCCTTTTGTCTGGTTTTATTATACCCTCCCGCGCCCGGTTTGTCAAGGCGCGGGGCGAAGTTTTCGTTAAATGCGGGCGACGCCGGTGCGTCTCGCGGCGTCGGCGACGGCCTTGGCTACGGCGGGGCCTACGCGCTTGTCGAAGGCGGCGGGGATGATGTAGTCGGCGCTGAGCTCGTCGTCGGAGATGAGGCCGGCGAGGGCCTGGGCGGCGGCCATTTTCATCTCCTCGTTGATATCTGAAGCCCGCACGTCGAAGGTGCCCCGGAAGATGCCGGGGAAGGCCAGGACGTTGTTGATCTGGTTGGGGTAGTCGCTGCGGCCCGTGGCGATGACCTTCGCGCCGCCGGCCTTGGCCTCGTCGGGGAAGATCTCCGGCGTGGGGTTGGCGCAGGCGAAGATGATGGCGTCGCGAGCCATGGTCCTGACCATGTCCGTTGTCAGTGTGCCGGGGCCGGAGACGCCGATGAACACGTCCGCGCCGGCGATGACGTCGGCCAGCTTCCCGGTCCGGCGCTCCAGATTCGTGACCTCCGCCATTTCGGCCTTGATCCAGTTGAGATTCTCGCGGCCGGCGTAAATGGCCCCGGTGCGGTCGGTCATGATGATATTTTTAAAGCCGGCGGACAGGAGAAGCTTCACAATAGCCACCGCCGCCGCGCCCGCGCCGGAGGTGACGATGCGCACGTCCTCCTTTTTCTTCCCCACCACCTTGAGGGCGTTGGTGAGGCCCGCCAGGGTGATGACGGCGGTGCCGTGCTGGTCGTCGTGGAAGATGGGGATGTCGCACCGCTCCTTGAGCTTCCGCTCGATCTCAAAGCACCGGGGGGCGGAGATGTCCTCCAGGTTGATGCCGCCGAAGGAGCCGGAGATGAGGGCCACGGTGTTGACGAACTCGTCCACGTCCTTGGTCTTCACGCAAAGGGGGAAAGCGTCCACGCCGCCGAAGGCCTTAAAGAGGACGCACTTGCCCTCCATGACGGGCATGCCCGCCTCGGGGCCGATGTCGCCGAGGCCAAGAACGGCGGTGCCGTCGGTGATCACGGCGCACAGGTTGTGCCGGAGGGTGAGGTCGTAGCTTTTGCTCAGGTCCTTCTGGATCTCCAGGCACGGCTGGGCCACGCCGGGGGTGTAGGCCAGGCTCAGGTCCTCCTTGGAGCTGACGGGGACGGCTGTCTCCACGCGAATTTTGCCCTTCCACTCACCGTGGAGGCGCAGGGACTCTTTGGCGTAATCCATTTGGGGGTCCTCCTGAAAAATCATTGATACCCACATTATAATCCCGCCGCCCCAAAATCGAAAGACGGAAACTGTCCCAAAAAAATTCCCCCTTTTCAGGGGAAATTTTATCACTGTATCTAATACCGCGGGAGGGCGGGACCGCCCAGGTCCGGCGTCCGGATAGACGCACCCACCCTGGCCGTCGCTTTGCTCGGCCACCCCTCCCAGAGGGAGGGGCCTTGGTGCGTGCGGGTTATCGGAACAGATCTATCATCCCACCCTCGCTTTCCCCTGCCCCCTCCTACGAGGAGGGGGCGAAAAAGGTTTGCGGCTGACGCCGCATTCTCGATTTGATTGCGCCGGAGGCGCAATTGAATATAAATGGCGGCGAAGCCGCAACCGTTTTAGCCCCCCTGGGGGAGGTGGCGCGAAGCGCCGAAAGGGTGGCCTTCCCCGCAGGGGAAGGCGTCGCCGGAGGCGACAGATGCACGCGCTGTCGAATTGCAGCACCGCCCCGACCAGGGAGGGGCAAGAGGGGGTGCGTTGACGGGAACGGTTCCGATAACCCGCACCTGCCCCGGTCTCGGAGCCCCCTCCTCGCAGGAGGGGGGCAGGGGGGTAGCGAACGCAGGATGACAGACCGGTTCCGATAAATGGCACCCGCCCCCGACACGTTAGCCCCTCCAACGGAGGGGACAGCCGTGAAACGGCAGGGGTGGTGACGCGGCGGCGGATGGACGAGGAATAGAAACGGAGGGATTTCCATGCTCTTTTTTGAAAACGACTACGGCCACGGGGCCCACCCGGCGGTGCTGCGGCGGCTTTGCGAGACGAATCTGACGCCCCAGCCGGGGTACGGGGAGGACGCGTACTCCGAAAACGCCCGGCGGCTCATCCGGGAGGCGTGCGGCGCCCCGGAGGCGGACGTTTTCTTCCTGGCCGGCGGCACGCAGGTCAACGCCGTGGCCGTCGGCGGACTTCTCCGGCCCTGGGAGGGGGCCTGTGCCGCCTCCACGGGGCACATCAACGCCCACGAGGCTGGGGCGGTGGAGTTCACCGGCCACAAGGTGCTGGCGCTTCCCCAGCGCCACGGGAAGCTGGAGGCGGAGACGCTGGTGGCGGCGCTGGCGGATTTTTACGCCGACCCCAACCACGAGCACATGGTCTTCCCCGGCATGGTCTACATCTCCCACCCCACCGAGTACGGGACGCTGTACACCCGCGCGGAGCTTACGGAGCTTTCGGACATCTGTAAAAAATACCACATTTCCCTCTACATGGACGGGGCGCGGCTGGCCTACGCGCTGGCGGCTGACAAAGATTTGACGCTCCCGGACATCGCGGCGCTGTGCGACGCCTTCACCGTCGGCGGCACCAAGTGCGGGGCGCTGTGCGGGGAGGCGCTGGTCTTCCCCAAGGGCGGGCCGGAGCGGTTTTTGACGCTCATCAAACAGCGGGGCGCGCTTTTAGCCAAGGGGCGGCTGTGCGGGGCGCAGTTCGAGGCGCTTTTTGAGGACGGGCTGTATTTCGAGCTGGGGAAGAGCGCCGTGGCGCTGGCGATGGAGCTTCGAAAGGGGCTTTTGGCGCGGGGCTTTGCGCTTTTTGAGGATTCGCCCACCAACCAGCAGTTCCCGGTGGTGCCCAACGCCCTCCTGCCGGAGCTTGGAAAGTGCGTCGCCTACTCCTTCTGGGAAAAGCGCGGCGAAGGCGAGAGCGTCATACGCCTCGCCACCAGCTGGGCCACAAGGCCCGAGGACGTGGAGGAATTGTTCAAAATCCTTGACAACATGACCGTGGGCGGCTAAAATAAAGGGGCCGAACATCAAAAGACAGGAGTCCTTTTTATGGCTAAGGATAAGAAAGTAGAACAGATCACCGACATGGACGTGGACTTCACCCAGTGGTACACGGACGTGTGTACCAAGGCGGAGCTCATCGACTACTCCTCCATCAAGGGGATGTTCATCTACCGCCCCTACGGCTACGCCATCTGGGAGAACATCCAGCACATCCTGGACACGGAATTCAAGAAGCTGGGCCACGAGAACGTCTACCTGCCCATGCTCATCCCGGAGAGCCTTTTGCAGAAGGAGAAGGACCACGTGGAGGGCTTCGCGCCGGAGTGCGCCTGGGTGACCTACGGCGGCTCGGACAAGCTGGAGGAGCGCTATTGCATCCGCCCCACCAGCGAGACGCTTTTCTGCGAGCACTATAAAAATGTCATCCACTCCTGGCGGGACCTGCCCAAGCTCTATAACCAGTGGTGCTCGGTCCTGCGGTGGGAGAAGACCAGCCGGCCCTTCCTGCGGCACCGGGAATTTCTCTGGCAGGAGGGCCACACCATGCACGCCACGGAGGACGAGGCAAGGGCCGAGACACAGCGGATGCTTAATGTCTACGCCGACTTCATGGAGAACGTGCTGGCTATGCCCGTCATCCGGGGCCGGAAGACGGACAAAGAGAAGTTCAACGGCGCCGAGGAGACGTACACCGTGGAGTGCATGATGCACGACGGCAAGGCCCTCCAGGGCGGCACCAGCCACTATTTCGGCGACGGCTTCGCCCGCGCCTTCGACATCACCTTCACGGGCAAGGACAACCAGCTCCATCACCCCTTCCAGACAAGCTGGGGCGTGTCCACCCGCATGATCGGCGGCATCATCATGACCCACGGCGACAACTCCGGCCTGGTCCTGCCCCCGAAGATCGCCCCCATCCAGGCCGTCGTGGTCCCCGTGGCCATGCACAAGGAGGGCGTCCGGGAGGCCGCCGAGAAGCTCCTGGAGACGCTGAAAAATGCCGGCATCCGGGCGGAGATCGACCTTTCCGACCAGTCCATGGGCTGGAAGGCCGCGCAGTACGAGATGAAGGGCGTCCCCGTCCGTCTGGAGCTGGGCCCCCGGGACATCGAAAACGGCGTCTGCGTCGCCGCCAAGCGCACCGGCGGCGAGAAGCTCACCCTGCCCTTGGAGAACGTGGCCGAGGCCGTCAAGTCCGTCCTGGAGGATGTCCAGCGGGAGATGTATGAAAAGGCCCTTCGGAATCTCCACGACCACACCTTCGACGCCCACAGCGTGGAGGAGGTCCGCGACGGCTGCGCAAACGGCGGCTTTGCCCGTATGATGTGGTGCGGCGACGAGGCCTGCGAGGTCAAAATGAAGGAGCAGGCCGGCGTCACCAGCCGCTGCATCCCCTTCGACCAGGAGCACATCGGCGACACCTGCCCCGTCTGCGGGAAACCGGCGAAGCAGATGGTCATTTGGGGGATCGCCTACTGAGCTGGCTTTGAAGGCCGCTTCGCGGCCTTCAAATGCCAAGGGGATACGTGCGGAACCCCCGGCGTGAATTCTGTGGAATTCACGCCGGGGGTTCCTGCTGTTTTGCTGCGCGCACTGCGACTCGCTAAGAGCCGCCCTTCGGGCGGTTGCTCGCTTGCATGGCGCCCGCGGGCGCTCATCGCAACGCTGCCCACTCCGCAAAACAAAAGGTATTTTTTCCGACGTACATGCCGCCGGAAAAAAATGGCTCGATGGCGGCGGGAAAAGGTGCCAGAAGGGCCCGCCGCCGCACGGAACCACCCCTGCCGCTACGCGGCTGTCCCCGACCTAGGAGGGGGAACCCCTCAGTCACGGCCTGCGGCCGTGCCAGCTCCCCCAGGGGGGAGCTTAATAATACTACTCTCTAATAAAAAGTAGACAGTTATATATAACAGTGGTAAAATAAACTTGGTGATGAAAATGCGGT
>CANQSD010000021.1 GCA_947626385.1 uncultured Oscillospiraceae bacterium
ACCGCATTTTCATCACCAAGTTTATTTTACCACTGTTATATATAACTGTCTACTTTTTATTAGAGAGTAGTATCAAACGCCAGCGTCCGGTCCCCCACGGTGACGGACACCACCGCCTCGGCGTCGATGGGGGCGGAAAAGTCGATGTTCCGCACCGCCCGGTCCCCCACGCCGCCGTTCTGCTCGCCCAGGAGAAGGCCGGCATCGGAGACGGACCCGTCCGAGAAGGTGAGAACGACCGCCCCGCCGTGGACGGTCCCGGCCTCCTCCGCGCTCCCCCGGATGGCAAGGCCGATGTCGGAGAGGACCACCTCCAGATCGCCGACCCTGGCGCTGCGCGTGGGAAGCTCTTCGATATCGGCGGTGAGGCTCCAGCCGGACATCGTCTTGGCGTCGGATGGCACAAACCACTCCGGCGTCTCCGAGGGCTCCCCGACGGTGATGCCGGGCTCCCCGGACGTGGGCCCGCTTTCTTTCGGGGTCTTCGAAAGCTCCTCAAGGTCCTCGGGGGTGATGCCGAACTTCGCAAGCTGGTACCAGCTGTCCTTCAGGACCTCCAAAATGTCCTCGGAGATGAAAACGGCCACCCGGTCCGCCCCCTCCGGGGGATTGAAGGCTCTGGCGGTGATTTCCACCGTCAGCACGCCGGTCGTCTCGTCAAATTCCAGGAACCGGGGCGGCTCCAGCGTTCCCATATTGTGCTCGAAGGCGTCCCCCGCGACCCCCAAGGGGCTTTGGATCTCCATGTACGTCAAGCAGCCGGGGATATAATCCCGTCCGTCGATGTGGAGGATATTGAGCGGTCTCCTCACCCTGCCGGCGCCCGTCAAGTCCCGGAACTCCACGTGGACCTTCAGCAAAAATCCGTCCGTCATGGCCGAGGTCAGCCGCGCCTCAATGCCGTTGAGGACCTGGGTGTTCTCCTCATCGGGCTCAAAGCGCTGGACCACCGGCTCAAAGCCGCCCCACAGGAGGTCCCGCAGCTCCGGACTCACCGCCAGGGCCGTGCCGGTAAGCACGCACACCGCCAGCGCCGCCGCCAGGGCGATCTTCAGGGGTCTGGAGCTCCACAGCCCCCGGCCGCGCTCCTCCGCCGCCGCCAGAATACGCTCCCGCGCCTCATGGGAGAGCCGCACCTTCGAAAACGCCTCTTCAAACTGTATATTTTTCATTCATCTTCCTCCTTCAAAAGCTCCCGCAGCCTCTCTCGGGCGCGGGAGAGCCTGGACCGTACCGTGGCCTCGGGGCAGGACACCAGCCGCGCGATCTCCCGCGTGGAGTACCCCTCGTAGTAGAAGAGGTACGCCGCCGTCCGCAGCTTCTCCGGAAGCTCCATCACCGTCTCCAGAAGCTCATTCTCCGGCTCCTCCGGCGCCCGCTCGGGCACCTCCTCCACCGCCAGATTGCGCCTGTACCACCGCATGGCCCGCCGGCACTCGTTGACCGTGACCCGGATGAGCCAAAAGCGCCTGTGTTCCTCGGACTCGAAGACCTTGTCCGTCCGCCAGAGCTTCAACAGCGCCTCCTGGGCCGCGTCCTTCGCGTCCTCCCGCCGCCCCAACGCGCTGAACGCCACCCGGTAGACCATGTCGCCATAGAGCTCCAGGGCCTGAACAAATTCCTCCCGCGTCACCGTCTCACTTCCCTTCCGAATGGCCATTCACCCGTAATATCCCCCAGCGGGGGAAATTGTGCCGTAAAAAAGCAAAAAATTTAAGTGTCACGTTTCGTGACAAATCGTTTCCGGTATAACGCACCCGCCCCCGTCACGGTTGCCCCTCCCTCTGGGAGGGGGCAGGGGGTGGGTGCGAGTTTTTGACCGGTCCAATAGACGCCGCAGCCTTTTTAAACCTCCCCCTTGGGGGAGGTGGCGCAAAGCGCCGGAAGGGTTCCCTCGTCCTAGCCTTCCCCGCAGGGCGGGGAAGGTGGCGCCCGCAGGCGCCGAATGAGGTGGGGACGTTCATCGGAACCGCTCAAAGCCCTTCGGCTCCCACCTCACCCCTGCCCCTCCCCGCCCTGCGGGGAGGGCTCTGAATCGGGGGTGGGTGCGATTTGTCGGAACCGATTAGTCATCCCACGCTCGCTTCCCCCCTGCCCCCCTCCTACGAGGAGGGGGCTCCGAGACGGGGGTAGGCACGTTTTATCGAAACCGTTCCGTTATCGCAACCTCTTTTGCCCCTCCTACGGAGGGGTGGCGCGAAGCGCCGGGGTGGTGCTGCGATCCGATTATCGAAAGTCTCAGCAACGCTCAACGGGCTCGAATACCCCGCCGCCGCGGCGGCACCCCATCTCCGGCCTAAGAGCCGCCCCTTCGGGGCGGTTGGCCTCCGAAACACGCCTGCGGGCGTAGTTTTTCCGAAAAAGGGGTCGGGGGAATAAGGATGCGGCGCTTCGCGCCGCGTTTATAAAAAATTGCGCCGCAAAGCGGCGCAAACCTTTTTGACCCCCTTTGGGGCAAAGGGGGCAAGGGGGATTCGAGCCCCCCGTCCCCGCCGCAGCGGGCAAATCAAAATCTGCGGCGAAGCCGCAACCTTTTTCGCCCCCTCCTCGTAGGAGGGGGGGCAGGGGGGCAGCGAAGGTGGGAGGACGGGGCGGCAGCTATCGTGCGGGATCGTGCGGAATGCTTTACTATACTAAAATGTTCCACGTGGAACATTTTAGTATAGTAAAGCATTCGTCCCTCCCGGAGGGGGGGCGCGAGATGTTTTTACCGCTCCAGTCTTTCCCGCACGGCCTTCAAAAAGCCGGTGGTGGTGACCTTTTGGACGTCCGGGTCCGGGCAGAGGAGGGCGAGGTCGCCGGTCATGGTGCCGGCGTTGATGGTGTCCAGGACCGCCTTTTCCAGCTTGTCGGCAAAGGCCATAAGCTCGGCGTTCCCGTCCAGCTCGCCGCGCTTGCGGAGGGCGCCGGACCAGGCGAAGATGGTGGCCACGGGATTGGTGGACGTCTCCTCGCCCTTCAAATACCGGTAGTAATGGCGGGTCACCGTCCCGTGGGCGGCCTCGTACTCGAAGTTCCCGTCAGGGCTGACGAGGACACTGGTCATCATGGCGAGAGACCCGAAGGCGGTGGACACCATGTCGCTCATCACGTCGCCGTCGTAGTTCTTGCAGGCCCAGATGAACCCGCCCTTGGAGCGGATGACCCGCGCCACGGCGTCGTCGATGAGGGTGTAGAAATATTCGATCCCCGCGGCGGCGAATTTCTCCGCGTACTCCGCGTCAAAGATCCGCTGGAAGATGAATTTGAAGGTCTGGTCGTACTGCTTGGAGATGGTGTCCTTGGTGGAGAACCACAGGTCCTGCCGGACGCTGAGGGCGTACTCGAAGCAGCTGCGGGCGAAGGCCTCGATGGAGCTGTCCTTGTTGAACATGGACTGCAAAACGCCGGCGCACTCGTAGTCGTAGACGGTCTTGCGAACCTGTGTGCCGTCCTCGCCGGTGAAGACAAGCTCTGCCCTGCCGGGGCCGGGGACGCGGTACTCCGTGGCCTTGTAGACGTCGCCGTAGGCGTGGCGGGCGATGGTGATGGGCTTCTCCCAGGTGCTGACCACCGGCTTTATCCGGTCCGTCATGATGGGCGCGCGGAACACCGTGCCGTCCAGCGCCGCGCGGATGGTGGCGTTGGGGCTTTTCCACATCTCGTGAAGCTTATATTCCTCCACCCGCTGGGCGTTGGGGGTGATGGTGGCGCACTTCACCGCCACATGGAGCCTTTTCGCCGCCTCGGCGGCGTCCATGGTGACCCGGTCGGCGGTGGCGTCCCGGTTGGGAAGGCCCAGGTCGTAATACTCGGTGTTCAGCTCCACAAAGGGACTGAGAAGCTCGTCCTTGATCGCCTGCCAGATGACCCTGGTCATCTCGTCTCCGTCCATCTCCACGATGGGATTCATTTTGATTTTAGCCATATGTTCAGCCCTTCCTTCTGCTGGCGGCATACCAATTCATGAGGCAGCCGGTGAGAATGATCTCCCGCTCCTTCTGGGTAAGCTCCGGGAGCTTCAGGGTGATCTCGTGGACCTCTCCCCCGGAGAGCACCTTGGCCCGGACCTCCCTCGCCCCCTCGGCCACCGCTTGGCGGATGCCGGGGACGTACACGCAGTCCCCCACCTCGTAGGGGAACGCGGTCCGCTCGTCCAGGTTGAAGGGCAGCATCCCCCAGTTGACGCAGTTGGAGCGGTAACGCTTAGTGGCGTACTCGTAGCAGATGTTGGCCGCGCCCCCCAGCACCCGCTGGCAGGAGGCCGCCTGCTCCCGTGCCGAGCCGTCGCCGGGGCGGTTGGCGAAGATCGCGCTGGCGTAGGCGGTGTTTCCCGCGTCTTCGACGCCCAGCTTCGCATAAACTTCCCTGCGGGCCTCCTGGGATTTTTGGGCGATGGCGTTGGCCCGCCCCACGTAGCCGGGGTCCCGGCGGGAGAGGGCGAAGGTCGCCAGCTTCAACGGGTTGGAGCGGTAGCTGGAGGTGTCGCCGGAGGGGATGAGCTCGTCGGTGGTGGTCACCGGGTCCCGGAGGACGGAGGCCAGCTCCAGCACGATGTTCTCGGAAAGCGCCGGGATCCTGGGCCACTCGGTGATGTTGGGACCAAGCTTCAGCTCCTCCTCCGGGTGGGGGTTCCCGAAGCCGTTGTAGACCCGCCGGTCGTAGGCGCTCCTGTCGTAGCGCCGCTCCACCGGCGCGGGGGGCGTGTAGTCGATCTCATCCGCTCCCGTGAGCACACCGCCGTTTCTCGCCGTGGCCGCGATGGACCGGGCGTCCATCAGCGCCACTGCCGCCAGCTGCCCATCGGCGGGCTTGGAACCCTCGCGATTGGGGAAGTTGCGGGTGCAGTGGCGGACAGAGAGCCCGCCGTTGGCCGGCACGTCCCCGGCCCCGAAGCACGGCCCGCAGAAGCAGGGCTTGAAGACCGCCCCCATGGCGGTGAGCCTCTGGGTGACGCCGTTGTTCATAAGCTCCATGGCCACGGGCAGGCTGGGCGGGTAGACGGTGAGGCCGAAGGCGCCGCTGCCGATGTCGCCGCCCTCCAAAATGGCCGCCGCCTCGGCGATGTTGTCGTACATCCCGCCGGAGCACCCGGCGATGACGCCCTGGTCCACATGGAGTTTGCCGCCCCGCACCTTGCTCAGAAGGTCCAGCTTCACCTTGCCCTTGAATTTCCCTTCGGCGGACTTCTCCGTCTCCCGCAAAATGTCGGTGAGGTTGGCCTTCAGCTCCCGGATGGTATACGCCTCGCTGGGGTGGAACGGGAGGGCGATCATGGGCTCGATTGTGGACAGGTCGATCTCCACGCAGGCGTCGTACCACGCCCCCGCCTCCGGCTCCAGACGCTGATAGTCCTCCGGCCGGCCGTGGACACGGTAGTACTCCTCCACCCGCCCGTCCGTCTGCCAGACGGAGCTCAGGCACGCCGTCTCCGTGGTCATCACGTCGATGCCGATGCGAAAATCCATGGGGAGATTGGCGACGCCGGGGCCGGCGAACTCCAGTACGGAATTTAAGACGAAATTATTCTTATACGTCGCCCCGCACAGCGCGATCGCCACGTCCTGGGGCCCTACGCCCCGGCGGGGCGCGCCGGTGAGCCACACCAGCACCGTGCGGGGATAAGCGATGTCGTAGGTGGCCTCCAGAAGCTGCTTGACGATCTCGGGCCCGCCCTCGCCCACGCCCATGGTGCCCAGCGCCCCGTAGCGGGTGTGAGAATCCGAGCCGAGAATCATCCTCCCGCACCCGGCAAGCTCCTCACGGGCGTACTGGTGGATGACGGCGAAGGAGGGCGGCACGAAGATGCCGCCGTACTTCCGGGCCGCCGAGAGCCCGAAGGCGTGGTCGTCGGCGTTGATGGTCCCGCCCACGGCGCACAGGCTGTTGTGGCAGTTGGTCATGACGTAGGGCACCGGGAAGCGCTCAAGGCCGGACCCCTTGGCCGTCTGGATGATGCCCACGTAGGTGATGTCGTGGGAAATAAGGCTGTCGAACCTCAGGCGCAGGTTCTCCCCGTCCCCGCCACAGTCGTGGGCGGCGAGGATGCGCCCGGAAATCGTGCGCCGCCGGCCCTCGGCCCTGGAAAGCCCCTGGCCGTCGCCGAAAAAGAAGCCCTTGTCGTGCAATGCGATCATGTCGTCACCTCGAAAATTCATCTCCTTAAAGTATACCAGCAATCCCGCCGCGTTGCAAGTGCCGGCGTTTGTTTCTTTGCATAAAAGTCGGCGGGACAAGGACCTGTTCTTTGGGCAAACATGAATTTATTTTTTAGGAACTTGCATTTTTTAGCCCGGCACACTATAATTATACCTGAATCCCGGCCCTTCTCCGGGACTCTGAACCATTCCGATGAAAGAAGGCGACATTTTGAATTCAAATTTGACAGCTTCCCGGGAGTACGCCGGCCGCATCACCGAAAGGCTCCTGGAGGAATACCGCATCCCCGCCTCGGCCTACGATGAGAACGTCAAGCGCGGCCTTCGCAACGCCGACGGCTCCGGCGTCATCGCCGGCATCAGCAAGATCGGCTCCGTCCAGGGCTACTACATCGAGGACGGCCAGCGCGTCCCCCACGAGGGCAAGCTTTTCTATCGCGGCTACGACGTGCAGGAGATCGTCGCCGCCCACCGGGCGGCCGACACCTTCGGCTACGAGGAGGTGGCCTATCTCCTGCTGTGCGGCTCCCTGCCCACGGCGGACCAGCTGGGGCGGTTTGTGGAGATCCTGTCGGCGGCTAAGACCCTCCCCGACGGCTTTTTTGAAAACGAGCTCATGAAGCGCCCCTCCAACAACATCATGAACGCCCTCGCCAGCACCGTCCTCTCCCTCTACGCCTACGACGATAACCCGGACGACACCTCCGTGGTCAACGTCCTTCGTCAGTCCATCGAGCTCATCGCCCGCTTCCCCACCATCGTGGCCCAGACCTACGCCATGAAGCGCCATTATTACGACGGTGCGTCCCTCTACATCCACAATCCCAAGACGGAGTTGACCCTGGCGGAGAACTTTTTGCGCCTTGCCCGCCGGGACAAAAGCTACACGGACAAGGAGGCCAAGCTTCTGGACGCCCTCCTGATGCTCCACGCCGAGCACTCCGGCGGCAACAACTCCACCTTCACCTGCCGGGCTGTCACCAGCACCGGCGCGGACACCTACGGCGCCATTGCCGCCGCCATCAGCTCCCTGAAGGGTCCCCTCCACGGCGGCGCCAACGAGGCCGTCATGCGCATGATCGGCAACATCCTGGAAAACGTCCGCGACCCCAGGGATGACGACGAGGTGGGCGCGTATCTCGATAAAATTCTGGACGGCGAGGCAAACGACCGCTCCGGCAAGCTCTACGGCCTGGGTCACGCGGTCTATACCGTCTCCGACCCCCGCGCCCAGATCCTCAAGGGCCTCATTGAGGAGATGGCCCGGGACCGGGGCTACAGCGACGAGTACCTCATCGCCGAGCGTGTGGAGCGCCTGGGCATCCCCAGGCTCATGGAGCGCAAGGGCAAGACCATCCCCATCCCCGCCAATGTGGACCTCTACTCCGGCATCGTCTACAAGATGTTGGGCATCCCCGAGGACCTCTACACCCCCCTCTTCGCCGTCAGCCGCATCTCCGGCTGGTGCGCCCACCGCCTGGAGGAGCTCATCACCTCAGGCCGCATCATGCGCCCCGCCTACCGCTCCGCCGCCAAACGCAACGCCTACATCCCCCTGGACCGCCGGTGACAGACGCCACACGGGCGGGTTTAAACCCCGCCCCTACCGCGCGAATGGGGGGGCAGTTCCATATTAACAGTCCCGGAGGTCATCGGAGAACGGACCAACCTGGGCGGTGGCCCCTACGAGGTGCGTTGTCGAAACGGTTTCGATGAATCGCACCCGCCCCGTCTCAGAGCCCTCCCCGCAAGGCGGGGAGGGGGAAGGGGTGAGGTGGGAGCCGAAGGATTTTGAGCGGTTCCGACGAACGCACCCTCCCACCTCATTCGGCACCTGCGGGTGCCACCTTCCCCGCCCTGCGGGGAAGGCCAGGACAGGGGACGGGGGACGAGGGCTCGAATACCCCGCCGCTACGGCGGCACCCCTTTTTCCGAAAAAGGGGTCAAGGGGAATAAGGTTGCGCCGCTTTTATAAAAAATTGCGGCGCAAACCTTTTTTGACCCCCTTTCCGGGAAAGGGGGTAGGGGGATTCGAGCCCTCGTCCCCGCCGCAGCGGAAAAAAACGCGGCGAAGCCGCAACCTTTTTAAGCCCCCTCCTCGCAGGAGGGGGGCAGGGGGGGAAGCGAAGGTTGGATGACAGAGCGGTTCCGAAAAACCGTACCTGCCGCCCCCTATCCATCATTTCCTCCAAAAAAGCCCCTCCTGTCGGAGGGGCTTTTCCATGATCTACCTATCCGGTCCTCGCGTCTTATTGTACGCTCTCGACACTCTCCAGCTTGTCTCCGCAGGCGTTCAGGACGGATTGGCCGCCGATGACGCAGGTTTGGGCGTGGGCGCGCAGGGCGTCCAGGACGTCGGCGAAGGCGGCGAGGTCCGCCGGGGCGGCGGCCAGGATCTCGGCGCGCTGGCGCTGGAGGTCGGCCTCCGTGCGGCCGGTGAAGTACATGGCGGCGGCGCGGGCCTTGTCCTGGCGCGGGGTCATATAGGGCTCCAGGCCGCCGACGGTGGAGATGATATATTTATCCAGGCTCTCGCCGCTCTCCGCCGCCTCCCGCAGGACCTGGCCCGCGCCGGCGAAGATATCGAGGCTCCCGGCGCAGTTGGGGTCGCGGTAGCTGGAGAAGCTGACGCCGCCGCTCTCACTGACAGACATATTGACACCGTAAGCGCCGCCCTTGACCCGCACGGCGTTCCAGAGATAGTCGAGGGAGAGGAGCTTGGCCGCCACGCTCATGGCCCCGTTATAGGTCTTTCCGACGGTCCGGAGCTTTCCGGCACACCCGGTGAAGCCTATGGCCGCGGGGATGGAAAAGCCCTCGGCCTGTCGGGCGATGGGCCCGTAGGCGGCGGGCTTCCCGGCCCCGCCCTCGGGGAGGATCGCCAGCGCTCCGGCGACATAGTCCCGGTCCATGGGACCGGTGAGGGACAGGGTGACCCGGCCCGTCACGAAGACCTTCCGCAGAAGGTCCCGGAGCTTAAGGGCAAGGGCCGCGCCCTCGGCCTCAAAGGTCTTCTCGGCGCCCTGGAGGAACCGGAGCTGCCCCACGCCCATGAGGGTGTCGAAGACGGCGCTGGCGCCCGTAAGCCCGGCGCCGGCGCGCATGACGGCAAAGGTGTTGCCGGAGGACATGATAGCCTGCTCCCGGCCGATGCGGCTCTGGCGCAAGAGGTTGTAGATAGCGGAGGTGTCGTCGAATTGAGTGTCAAGGAGCACCTCCTTCAGTATCTCCACGCTCTCCTTCTTGCGCTCGGGGAGCACGGCGGCGCCCACGGCCACCATGGGGACGGCCCGGCCGTCCTTCGTCTCATAGACGGTGACGGACACCTCAAACCGGCCCAGCTTTTCGCGGATGAGGCTGGAGATCTCCAGCGCCCCGTGCCTGTCTGTCGCCAGCTTTCCCAGAAGGGAGCAGGCGATGGGCAGCTGGGCAAGCTCCTCCACGGTCATATCATCGACCTTGAAATACAGGTCCAGGTACGTGATCCCGCCGGTCTCCACGTCCTGACGGAGAAGGGGCGTGTCCCCGATCCGCTCCACGGCATAGGGCAGCTTCGCCGCCTTTTCGGGGATGTCGGAGAGGGACAGAAGCGGCAGGCTCGCCAGCGCCTCCGGCGTATCCGCCTCGCTCTGGTGGCGGCGCAGGGCGGCAAACTCGTCCATGACCTTCTGCGTCTCGGCCTCGCTCCAGCCGGCCTTAATGGCGGCGAGCTGCGCCTTATCCCGCTCCCGGGCCTCCTGGCCCAGGGTCTTGGAGGGGACCAGCACCACACGGGCGGTGTGGCCGTTTTCCAAAAAGACCTCCCGGAGGAGCTTTTCAAACCATCCCTCGTCGATCCGGCGGCGCAGGGAGGCGAAGGTCTCCTCAAAGCTCAGATTCTGCGCCGGGTCGCCGCCGTAAAGCCAGCTCTCCATGGCGTTTATGGCGAACACGAGGCCCCTGGGCATCCGCCCGAAGTCCTTCTCCCGGTTGGCAAACTCCACCTGGTTCAAAATGGCGTGGAGCTCCGCGTGGTCGAGGCCCTTTGCCTGTTCCTCCAGCACCCGGTAGACGGTCTTTATGAGCTCGTCCTTCTTCTCCAGGGACGTGTTCCGGGCCACCATCACCATAAAGTTCTGCTGGATGCCGTCGTAGGTCCCCAGGCTCAGGTCCTGGCACAGCCCCGCCTCCAGCACGGCCTTCTTGAGGGGCGACTCGTTGGTCCCGCACAGCGCCTGGGTAAGCACCGCGCAGGCCATGCCCCGCTCCTGCTCGTTGAAGGCGCCGTAGACCCAGCCCTCGCCCACCAGGACCTTGTCCGTCCCGTCGTCCTCGGGCCCGATCTCATACTCCGCCGTGCCCTCCTCGGGGTGGACGGGCTTCTGCATGGGGATGTCCGCGTCCGGGTCGATGCGGTCGTACTCACAAAGGAAGCTGTCCAGCTTTGCCAGCACCGCGTCAAGGTCCATCTGCCCGTCCAGGAAGATATAGGAGTTGGAGGGGTGATAGTACCGGGCGTGGTTGGCAAGGTAGCTTTCATACGTCAGCTCCGGGATGTGCTCCGGGTGTCCGCCGGACTCGAAGCCGTAGCAGTTGTCCGGGAACAGCCGCCGGCCCAGCTCGAAGCTCAGGACCTCGTCCGGGTCCACGAAGGCGCCCTTCATCTCGTTGTACACCACGCCGTTGCGGGTGAGCTCCCCGTCGGGGGCCTCCAGCTCGTAGTGCCACCCCTCCTGCCGGAACCCCATGGGGTCCGTCACCGACAGGGGATGGAGCACCGCGTCCATATACACGTCCACCAGGTTCAAGAAGTCCTGGTCGTTCCGGCTGGCCACGGGGTACATGGTCTTGTCCGGGAAGGTCATGGCGTTCAAAAACGTCTGCAGGGAGCTTTTCAAAAGCTCCACAAAGGGCTCCCGCACCGGGTACTTCTCCGACCCGCACAGCACCGAGTGCTCCAGAATGTGGAAAACGCCGGTGGAATCCGAGGGGATGGTCTTAAAGGCGATGGAGAAGGTCTTGTTGTCGTCGGGCCTGTCCAGATACACCAGGTCCGCCCCGTTCTTCTCGTACTCCATCCGGTAGAGCGTCCCTCTGAGCTCCGGCAGCGGCTGACAGTACCGCACCGCGAAGCCGTGCATTTTGTCTCCAGCTTTGAGTTCCATAGGATCTTCCTTTCGTAAAATGTTTGATCAATATCGAAGGTAAGGCGCTTGCCTTAGTCTTTACACATCCAAAAGCTTACGCAGTATTTTCCCGTTCACCCCGGCCTTCTCCGTAAGCTCGTCCCGGAGGGCTGTCAAAGACGCGGTGACCTCCTCCCGGCGCTCGAGAATCCCCGCCAGGGCCTCCAGGGCGGCGTCCCGGTCGATGCCGCCGTCCCCGGCGGAGGGCTGGCGCAGGAGCTCCAGGTAGCTGCGCACCTTGGGGTCGTACACGAACCCCAGCGCCGGCACGGCGCACCGAGCGGCGAAGATGAGGGCGTGCAGGCGCATGGAGAGCACGGCGCGGCTTTCGCCAATGACGCCCATGAGCTCCTCCGGCGTAAAGTCCCCGGCGAGGATCGCGCTTTTCTCCTTCATCCGCCGGCGAACGGATTCGCTGACGGCGGCGTCCACCGCCCCCTGCATATTGACGAAGAGGGGCGTGACCTCGAACCGCCGCGCCGCCTCGTCGCACAGCGCCGCGAAATCGTCAAAATACCCCGCCCCGCCCTTGTTGTAGGGCCGCACGGACACGGCGATATAGTCGCCCTCCACGCCGTTTTCCCGCAAAATGGTCCGGGTCCGCTCCGGGTCCGGCTCGGGAAGGGTGAACACCGGGTCGGCGGTGACCGTCAGGTCCTGCCGGGCGACGCCCATGTCCCGCAGCTCCTTGAAGGAATCCGGGTCCCGCAGTGTCACCGCGTCCACACGCTCCGCCGCCGCCCGGACACGGGCGCGGTTTTTCTCCCGGCGCACAGGACCGATGCCGTTGGCGTAGATGAACGTCCGCTTGCCCAGCCGCAGGGCCAGACGGAGGATGCCCAGATAATATAGAAGGGACCTGGTGGAGGTGTTGTCCTGCAAAAGACTTCCCCCGCCGGACACCAGCAGATCGCACTGCCGCAGGGCCCTGGGCACCTTCACCGGAGAAAACCGGGGCACCGCCTCCACGCCGAAGCTCTTC
This sequence comes from uncultured Oscillospiraceae bacterium, assembly GCA_947626385.1. Lineage (GTDB taxonomy): Bacteria > Bacillota > Clostridia > Oscillospirales > Oscillospiraceae > RUG626. The sequence goes on from CANQSD010000021.1 coordinate 12,285, forward strand.
TGAGTGGCCCTGGCGTTCCGGCTGAGGACGGTAATACGCGCCTGGGGGGAAATGGCCCTTACGGAGGCGATGAGCGCCCGCAAAATGGCCTCGTCCCCGGCGTTGCCGTAGCCGTAATAGCCGCTGAGCACCACCCGTCCCCCGGCGCGCGCCGCCCGGTAGGCGTAGAGGGCGTCCTTAGCCATGCGCTCCACGCTGTAGTGCTCCAGCACCACCTGCCGCCCGAAGGCGGAAAGCCTCTGTCGTTCAATCTCAGGCAGGGACAGCGCCCGGAGCACGTCCTCCAAAAGCGTCTCCCTTGTCAAGTGCGGGCACCCCCGGCAGCAGAAGTTTCCCTCGATGCCGGTTTGGAGCTTTGTCTCGTCAAAAAGCCCCATGTACCCCTCGTTGCCGGCGATGACCACGGGCTTGGCCGCCGCCATAGCCTCCAGCGCCGCCCTGGACACGCCCACGAAAACGTCCCCGGCGGCGCAGACGGCGTTCACGTCCGTCCGGGGGCCCGTGAGGATGACGCAGGGCCGGCCGAGAGCGGCGTTCACCGCCTCGGCGCGGGATTTGAGCTTATCGAAGACGTCTCCGCCGCCGGCGATCAGCACCACCGCGCCGGGACACCGCTTGGCGATCTCCGGGGCCGCCTCGATGAGGGCCGCCGCCGCGTCGGCGCGGCTTTCGTCCAGCCGGCTCACATGGGCCACCACGGGCGCCTCCGGCGCGATGCCGAATTCCCGCCGGATGGCCTCGCCGGAGACGGCGGGGGAGAACTTTTCCGTGTCGATGCCGTTGATGGTCACGTTGATGCGCTCCTCCGGGACGCCGTAGCTGTCCATGAGGTAGCGCTTGATGTCCTCGGAAACGGCCACGGTCCGGTCCCCCCAGTTGGTCAGCGCCCCGGCCGCGCCGCCGGCGGCGAAGACCCAGTGGGCGGTGGTGACCAGGGGAAAGCCCATGCGCTTTTGCAAAAGCCCGCACAAAAAGGCGGGGATCCTGGCGTGGGCGTGGACCACGTCCGGGCGCACGTCCCGGACGGCCTTTTTCAAAAGCCCCAGGGACTTGACCATGAGGGCGGGAGAGCGCCGGTGCATGGGGATCCGGATATGCCTTGCCCCGGCGGCCTCGATCTCCGGGACGTAGGCCCCGCCGTTGGAGGCGACGGTGACCTCATGCCCCATGCGCGAAAGGGCGCGGGTGAGCTCCACGATATGCGTCTCCGCCCCGCCGATATCCAGCCCCATGGCTGCCATCAGGATCTTCATGGCGTCCTCCCGTCAGCCCACGCTGACGACCGTCCCGGACATGGTGTCATACCGGGTGGTGAGCTGAAGGCCGATGTTCTTCGTAAGCTCGATGGAGCCGCCCAGATAGTATCCCCCGGCGCTGACGGTACTCTCCGCCGTCACGGTGACATAAAGGTCGTAATAGCCCTCCATGGGGACGGCGGCGATGTGCCCGTCCTGGAAGGTGGCGAGGGTGGAGGCGGGCTCGGCGGTGACCTCCTTCACCGTCCCCAGGAGCGGCCCCAGCTCGCCGTCGTAGATCATGTCCCCCGGCTGGAGCGTATCGCGGTGCAGCTCCCTGACGGAGTTTACCTTGACCACGTACTCTATCTGCACCTTCCCGGTGCTGGAGACGCTTCCCCCGGCCTCGTCGCCGGCGAAAAAGCGCACGTAGAGCATAAGCCCCAGCGCGATCACCAGCGCCACCGCCAGAATATCCACCACGCTTATTTTCCCGAAAAGGAACCCGCGCTCATCGATGATCTTTCCTTTTTTCATTTCTCCACCCTCTCAATGGCCACGATCGTGCCCGAAAAAGCGCCTCCGGGGACCTTCCCGTAGACAGTCTTCCCCACGCGCACCACGTACCCGCCGTCCACGGTGATGCTCCGTTCATCCGCCACGCCCTCGGTGGTCACGGTGACAAGCGCCCGATAGAGCCCCGGCACCTCCGTAAGGCGGTAGGTCTGCGTCTCATAATCCGTGACGGCCCTGAACGCCGGCCCCACCTCCACGGACTCGACGGTCCCGAGGTTATACTTCTTCTCCCGGTCCACCAGAGGCTCGCCCTCCTTGAGTATGTCCGTGACAACTTCCTCCGCCTCCTGGATCTCCACGGTGAACCGCACGTTCACCCGGTCCCCGGTGAGCCCCACCGTTCCGGCGGCGGGGTCCTCGTCCTGCCGGGCGTTCAAAAACAGGATAACGCCCAGGGCGACGGCGATGACGATGAGCACCAGGTCAAAGAGGTTAAAGATGCTCCGGCGCTGCTTACGTTCCTTTTCCATGTCGTGCCTCCCAAGTCTTTGTGTAGATCTCCTCGATCCTCCCGGCGGCCTTTTCGCCGGTGAACCGCTCCAGATATTCCTTCCGCGCCCCCAACCCCAGCTTTTCCCGCAGGGCCGGGTCGGCGGTGAGCTTTTCCATGAGCGCGGCCAGCTTCTCCACATCCCGCGCGGGGAAGAGAAGGCCGCTGACGCCCTCCTTCACCTGCCAGGGGTTGCCGCCGTAATCCGAGGCGACGGCCGGGATCCCCAGGCTGAACCCCTCCAGCATGGCAAGGCTTGAGGCCTCGGTGCCGAAGGAGGCGTTGAGCTGTACGTCCAGGATGCTCAGCACCGGCGCGACGTCCTTCAAAAAGCCGGCGAAGACGACCGCGTCCTCCAGCCCCAGCTCCTTTGTGAGCCGCCGGACCTCCGGCTCATAGGACCCGGTCCCCGCCACGATGAGCTTCACCCCCGGACATTTGTCCCGGATGAGCGCCAGCGCCCGCAGGATATCCCCGTGGCCCTTGTACTCCTCGATCCTGGCGGTGATGCCGAAGACCGTGTCCTCCGGCCCGATGCCGTATGCCCGCCTAAGCCGCGCCTGCTCGTCCAGGGAGACGGGCGTCACCGGCTCCACGCCGTTCATCATGATGTCGATCTTCTCTTTTGAGACGCCAGCGTCCGTCAAATTCTCCGCCGTGGCCGGGGAGACGGCGATGATGGCGTCGGCGTAGTGCTCGTTGACCCATTTGTTGAGCCACCGCCCCGGCCCTTTTTTCAGATACCCCTTCACCGGGAAGGCCGAATGGCGGGTGTAGATGACCGTCTTGCCGCACTGCCGCGCGGCGATACGCCCGGAGAGGGACCCGTGGGTGTGGACGATGTCGGGGTCCACCTCCCGGATGAGCCTTTTGAGGGTCCCGATGGCCTTGAGGTCGGCGGAGCGGTCCGCCATGCCGTCCACCTCGAAGACCCGCGTTCCCAGCTTCTCCAGCGGCTCCTTGAGGGCCCCGCCTCGGGGGATGGCGACCAGCGGCTCAAAGCGGGACCGGTCGGCATATTTGACGTAGTTGACGATGACCCGCCCCGCGCCGCCGATGTTGGTGTCGGAGATGATGTTCAGCACACGTATCATGTCCGCGCCTCCTCCCGGCCCCAGCAAAGTCCCATGGCGGCGGCAAGGCCCACCACCACCCAGAACATCAGCGTCACCCGGTAGTTATAGAAGGAATAGTCCGTGGCGCTCTGCACCGCGAAGGCCGCGAGGGCGGCCAGCGCCGCGGCGGGATAGGCCCTGCGCGAGGCCCCGGTCCCGGAGCGCCCGATGGCCCCGCAAAGCCCCCGCACGGCGCTCACCGCCGCCCCCAGGAGCGTCACAAGGCCGCAGATCCCGCACTCGCACAGGACCTGCAAATAGAGGCTGTGGGCGTGGGGCGCGGACACGGCGTTGAAGCTGTAGCGCGGGTAGATGCTCTGGAAGGCCGTGATCCCCGTGCCGATGCCGAACAGCCAGTAGCTCTTCAGCATTTCCACCGTCGCAAGCCAGATATACACCCGGTAGGCCGTGGAGCTGTCAGACATGCTCCCGATGCTGGTGACCCGCAGCAGGATATCGTGGGGCAGGAGCGGCAGCAGCGCCAGGATCCCCGCGACGCCCAGCACCACGAACCGCCGGTCCAGCACCACCAGGAACACCATGGTCCCCACGGCGATGCCCAGCCACCCGCCCCGGGACCAGGTGAGGATGAGGCACAAAAGCATGGACGCCACCGCCGCCAGGGCCGCCACGCGCTCGTTGGCGTTTCTGGCGCCCACCACGCAGGCCGCCGCCATGGGCGCGGCCAGCAGGAGATACTCCGAGAGCACGTTGGGGTTATCGAGGGTGGAGTAGACCCGCAGGGTGAGGTCGTCAAAATCCCCCAGATCCACCCACTCAATGGTGCTTTCCAACCCCAGCACCGCCTGTCCGATGCCGATGACCGCCACCGCCGTCCCGGAGGCGGCGATCAAGGCCGCAAGCCTCCGGCACCGCCCCTCGTCCCGGCACACGTCCGGGACCGCCAGAGCGAAGAGGGAGAAGACCGTCACCAAAAGCCCGCCCTTGAGGCTCTCCTTCGGCGTGACGGAGAAGAGCGTGGCGGCCAGATAGACGAGGGCGAAGCCGATGACCCATTTGTTCACCGGCGTCCTGGCCGCCCGGCGCTCCCGGTCCCGGGCGTAGCCCAGCGCCACGGAGCCCATGGCCGCCAGCGCCAGCACCAGCACCGCCATGGTGGGCAGCAGCGGCGCCAGGAATACCGCCAGCCCCAGCCAGAAAAATTCCTTTGTAAAAACGGACCCCTCGGAGAGCCTGTCCAGCCGCAGGGCGTGGAAGACCCTCCACAGCCCCTCGTGGACGCCGTGGCATATTTTTCCGGACAGCGACCCGCCGCCGCTGACGCCGGAGCCGGTGAGGGCCAGCGCCAAATAACTTTTCCGCCACTGGCGGTCGATCCATCCCGCCGCGGCGGTGAGGCCCCGGACGATGAGGCTGTGCTTCCATATCTCCTTCACAAGGTCACCCCCTCAGCTTCTTCTTCACGGCCCCCAGCACGGTTTTCGTCTCGGGGACCTTCAATAGGACGGTGAGCGCGGCGTATACCGCCACCCCTACGACGGCGGGCACAAGGAGCGCCAAAAGCTTCCCCACGCGCCCGTCCAAGAGCTCCATGACCCCCCATACGGCGGCGGCCATGAGGGCCGTGGCCGCCAGGAGCTTGGCCATGTCGAGCATGAATCCCTTATCCAGGAACCCCAGCCCCCGCCGCCGGAGCGGCAGGGCCAGCACCAGGGCGTTGACGGTGAAGGACACCGCCGAGGCGGCGGCGATGCCCGCCACGTCCCAGAGCGGCGTCAAAACCGCGCACAGCGCGGCGTTCACCGCGATGGAGACGGCCCCGGCAATCAGCGGCGTCTTCCCGGACTGGCCGGCGAAGTACGCCCGCGAGACCACCGCCTGGACGGCGTACCCCACCATCCCCAAGGCCATGATACTCAGGGCCCGAGAGGTGATGGACACGGAGAAATCCCCGAACTGTCCCCCGCCGAAGATGAACGCCACCAGGGGCCGCGCCATCACCGCCAGCCCCGCCGTCATGGGGGCCACCACAAAAAGGGTGGTGTGGAGCGTATCCCGCAATGTCCGCCGCAAAGTCCCCGCCTCCCCGGCGGCGGACTCCTTGGACATCCGGGGGAAGACGTAGTTGGTGACGGACAGCACGAATACCCCGGCAATGACGGTGTAGAGCGTGTAGGCGTGCTCCACGGCGGACACCCCCGCGCCGTCGAAGAGCCGGGAGCCGAACTTGGCGTTCACCGTCTGGTTGATGGGCAGGACCCAGGTGCTCACCATCACGGGGAGGAGAAGCCGCCCCACCTTTTTCATATCGTCGTTCCGGAGGGACAGGGAGGGCCGGAACCGGAACCCCTTTTTCCACAGCGCCGGGATCTGCACCAGCGCCTGGAGCGCCCAGGCCGCCAGAAACGCCACGGCGAGGCCTGTGATGCCGTACCGGTCGTTGAGCGTCACATAGTAGGCGATGACCGCCAGATTCGAGATGAGGCTGATGGCGGCGGGGATGTTGAACTCGTCAAAGGTCTGCAAAATGCCCACAAAGGAAAAGGCAAGGCCGGTGAAGAAGACCGTGGGCATCATGATCTGCGTGAGCCTGGCGCACAGCGCCGCCGTTTCCGCGTCGTACCCGTCGGCGAAGAGCGCCGTGAGCTGTGGGGCGAACACCGTCCCCAGCGCCGTGAGCAGGGCGCACAGCACCCCCATCACCGTCATAAAATTCCCGGCGAACCGGAAGGCGTCCTTCTTCCCCCGCTTCGTCAGCACCTCCCCCAGCACGGGGATGAGGCACGCGGAGATGGCGGAGGCAAAGACGGTGTCAAAAAACACCCGTGGGATCCGGCTGGCCGTCAAAAAGGCGTTGGCCTCGCTGCCGGAGCCGTAATTCACCGTCAACAGCCTGTCCCTGACAAGCCCCAGCACCTTCCCCCCGAGGGTGATGCCCATCATCACCCCCACCGTGACCGCCGGGTTTTTCTTCTTCTCCTTCACAAGGCCACTCCCTTAAACATCGCTAATTGTTAATTATACCACATCCTCCCCATCTTTTCAACCCATATTCCCGCCGGTCAAAACGCCGCCGGCCGCGCCAGAAAAATTGCCCCTCCGGCGGGAGGGGCAATGCAGCCTGTCGAAAAAGGCCGTTGGCCTTTTCCGACAAAGGGGAACGTGCGGAAGATTCCGCGTGAATTCTGCGGAATTCACGCAAAATCTTCCTGCTGTCGCCCTGCGCGCGCCCCTTCGGGGCACACTTAGGCGACAAAAGGTATTTTTTCCGACGTACATGCCGCCGGAAAAAATGCTCGATTTGAGTTTTTTGACAAACTGAATTGCCCCTCCGGCGGGAGGGGCAATGACATAGCGTTTTTATTTCTCGTCCGTTCCCTCGTCTTCGAAGAGGTCGGCGGCGGAGGTCATGGTTTGGTCGGGGACGGAGGGGGCGATGGGGGCGGTGCCGTGGATGAACTGCATCTCCTGCCACTGCTGGTAGGTCATCACGATCTGGCGGGGCTTGGAGCCCTCGAAGGGGCCGAGGACGCCTACCTCCTCCAGCTGGTCCACGATGCGCGCGGCCCGGGCGTAGCCCAGCTTCAGGCGGCGCTGGAGGGCACTGACGCTGGCGATTTTCGTCTCGAAGATGATCTCGGCGGCCTGGGGCAGGAGCTCGTCGTAGTCCTTGAACTTGTCCTCCCCGGCGGGGGCGGGGGCGTTCTTGCCGCCGTTCTCCTTGTCCTGGACGGCCTTCTCGATCTCGTAGATCACGTCCTCGGAGTAGCTGACCTCGCCCTGGCTCTTGACGAACTCCACCACCTGCTCCCGCTCCTCGTCACTGACCCAGGTGCCCTGGATGCGGGCGGGCTTGCCCGCGCCGATGGGGGCGAAGAGCATATCGCCGTTGCCCACCAGCTTGTCCGCCGCGCCGCCGGCGTCCAGGATGATCCGGGACTCCAGGCTGGAGGCGACCTTCAGGGCGATACGGCTGGGGATGTTGGCCTTCATAAGGCCGGTGATCACGTCCGCGCGGGGGCTCTGGGTGGCGATGACCAGGTGGACGCCGGCGGCGCGGCCCATCTGGGCCACACGGCAGATGGATTCCTCCACCTCCTTGGCGGCGATCATCATGAGGTCGGCAAGCTCATCGATGATGATCACGATCTGGGGCATCTTGGGCGTGTCCGCGTCCAACTGCTGGTTGTAGCTGGCGATGTCCCTGGCCCCGGCGTCGGAGAAGGTGCGGTAGCGCTTCATCATCTCCACCACCGCCCACTGGAGGGCCCCGGCGGCCTTCTTGGCCTCCGTGACCACGGGGATGAGGAGGTGCGGGATGCCGTTGTAGATCTTGAACTCCACCATCTTGGGGTCCACCATGATGAACTTGACCTCCTCCGGCGTGGCCTTATAGAGAAGGCTGAGGATGAGGGAGTTTAAGCACACCGATTTGCCGGAGCCCGTGGTGCCGGCCACCAGGAGGTGGGGCAGCTTTGAGATGTTGCCCACCATCACGTCGCCGGAAATATTTTTGCCGATGGCGAAGGTAAGCTTGGACTTGGCGTTCGTGAACTCCGGGGCGGTGATGATCTCCCGGAGGTAGACGGTGGAGACGTTCTTGTTGGGGACCTCGATGCCCACGGTGCTGATACGGTTGGGAATGGCGGCGATGCGCACGCCGGAGACGCCCAGCGCCAGGGCGATGTCGTCGGCCAGGTTCGTGAGCTTGTTGAGCTTGACGCCGATCTCCAGCTCCATCTCGTAGCGGGTGATGGAGGGGCCGTGGACGATGTTGGAGACGGTGACGTTGACGCCGAAGGACCGCAGGCACAGCTCCAGCCGCTCCTTGGTGGCGGCCAGCTCGTCCTGGCTGTCCTTTGTGCCGGTGCGCACCGGCTCGTTTAAGAGAGACACCGGCGGGAAACGGTAGACCTGGGCGGCCTCCGCCAGGTCATGCTTGGCCTTTTCCTCGATGAGGGTGGCGATCTCCGTGGCCTGCCCCGCCACGTCCGGCTTGGACTGCGGGGCGGCGGGCGCGGGCTTAGGCTCCGGGGCCGGCTCCGGGATGGGCGCGGGGGCGGGCTTGGGCTCGGGCTTGACGGGCTCCGGCTCGCGCTTGATGTACTCCACCTCCAGGGGCGCCGGGGGCGCTTCTTCGGCGGGCGCGGGCTTTTCCTCCGGGGGCGCGAAGACGCTGTCCGGCGCGGGGGCGTTGGGGCGCTTATTGAAGAAGCCCTCCTTTTTAGGCTTTTCCTGCTTTTCCTGCTTTTCCTGCTTTTCCGGCTTTTCCGGGGTCTCCGGGGCCGGCTCGTCGTCCATGGGGATGTCGATAGCGGCGCGGCGGGGCTTGGGACGGGCCGGTGGGGCCTTGGGCTCCGGCTTTTCCCGGACGGGCTCCTCCTTTTCCGGCTCGCTCATCAGCTCCTCCAGCTGCCGCTCCCGGCGCTGGGCCCGGTCCTCCCGGCCCTCCCGGACCATGTCCACGATAGCGCTGAGGGTGAGGCCGGCGACGTTCATGAGCACCAGGATGCTCAGGCACGCCAGCACAATGAAGGTGCCCACCTTGCCGAAAAGCGCCTTGAAGACCGCCGTGACGCACCCGCCCAGGACGCCGCCGCCCAGGATGGACTGCCCGTCGGTCCAGAGGGCGGGGAACATTTTGAAGCTCAGCGCCGGGGCGTTCTTATGGAAGACCTGGCAAAAGGCCGCCACCAACAGCGGCACAAAAAGGGCGCAGACGGCGCGGGTGACGGCGTTCTTCTCCCGGCACAGGAGGAGCAGTCCCGCCGCCAGGAGGAGCATAGGCGGCAGGAGGTAGAACCCCCCGCCCAGAAGGCCCGTCAGGAGCCCCCGCAAAAGGCGGATCACCACGCCGTCGGAGGTGAAATACCCCAGCAGGGCGCAGACGCCCAGGGCAAAGAGCACAAGGGCCGCGACGCTCCGCCGCCGCTGGCGGCGCAGGGCCTCCGCCTTCTTCTCCGCCGCCGCGCGGTCCGTGCTCCGGCTCTTGGAGGAGGCGCCGGACTTGGCCGGGGCCGGTTTTTTCCCGGAGGAAGCTTTGCTGCCGGAGGATCCCCCGGCAGCAGTTTTTTTCTTTTGTTCTGCCATTTTGTTACCTCGAAAAGAATTGTGCCCTTGGGGGCTGCATTACCCCAGGAAAAGGGACAAGATCAGCGTCAGCACGCCCACGCCCCAGCAGTAGTAGGCGAATTTTGCGAACACGTCCCCGGAGAGGATGAACTTCTTGAGAAGCACCAGGGCGAAGTAGCCCACCACGCCGGCGACGATCATGCCGATGATGTACGCGGGCACGTTGGCCCACACGATACCGCCCCGGGCAATGGCCTTGAAGAGGGTCACCAGGGCCGAGCCCAGAATGGCGGGGATGGACATGAGGAAGGAAAACCGCACCGCGAATTCCCGCCGGAAGCCTCTGCTGAGGCCCACGGTGATGGTGGTCCCGGACCGGGAAAGGCCGGGGATGACGGCCACGGCCTGGGCCGCGCCTACCGCCAGGGCGTCCAGCACGGAGGCGGTCTTCTCGTTGCGGCGGCCCTCCACCAGCTTGCCGGAAATGTAAAGGAGCACGCCGGTGACGATGAGGGCGAAGGCGATGAAGTATGTATTGTTCGAAAGCCGCTCCACCGCGCTGTGGAACGGAAGGACGAGGATGAGCGGGAGCGTGGCCACGAGGATGAGGAACAAAAGCCGCACCGTGGGCTTGAAGCGCCCCGCCTCGTCCCCCTCCGCGCCGGCGCCGGTGACGAAGGAAACGGTGTCCCTCGCCATGGCGCGGATGTCCTTCCAGTAGAAGACGAACACCGCCGCCAGCGTCCCCACATGGAGCATCACGTCAAAGAGGAGGTGGTCGTCCGCGGCGTACTCCAGGGAAAAGAGGTTCTGGAAGATGGACAGGTGCCCGGAGCTGGAGATGGGCAAAAATTCGCTCACGCCCTGGATGAGCCCGAGAAATATGGCCTTGATGATAGACACGGTTTATTCCTCCTCACACAAGTCTGTCCTAACTATATGAGTAGACATAATGACTATACCACGAAACAGTGAAAAATGCCACAATTTTTTTGCGCTTTCGCAAATTATTTCCGTTTTGGCCAGAGCTTTCCGGCCCGGAAGGGCTTCTCCTGCCCGGTGAGGAGGCGCTTGATGTTCTCCCGGTGCATAATCTCCACCGTCAGGACCATCACAGCGCCGGCGGCCAGGGCCCAGGGGTCGCGGATGCCGGCGATAAGCTGTCCCGGCACAAAGGCCAGGGCGCACACCACGGACCCGGCGGAGACGCGGCGGGTGAGGAGGGCTGTGATGAAAAACACCGCCACGATGATGACAAAGACCTTCCAGTGGAACATGAGCCCCGCCGCGGCCCCCACGGAGACGCCCTTGCCGCCCTTGAATTTAAAGAACACCGGGAAGCAATGCCCCAGCATACACCCCACGGCGGCCAGAAGGAAGCCGTACCGCCCGCCGATGAGCCGCCCCAGGGCCATGGCCGCCACGGTCTTCAAAAAGTCCAGCGCGAACACCAGCACCCCGGCGCCCATGCCGAACAGCCGCGCCATATTGGTAGCCCCGGCGTTCCCGGACCCGTAATTGCGGATGTCCTTGCGGCTCATGAGATACGACACCACCACCGCGAAGGACACGGACCCCAGCAGATACCCCGCAGCTCCCGCCGCTGCCACACGCAAAGCCCCCACAAGCTCATCTCCCTTCAAGAAAGAACTGGTATTTTTTCTATTTTACACTATGGAGGGGAAAATGTCCAGAAAAATCATAGGACGGGTCACGGCGACAGCATTTACATTTTCGCCCCTTTATGCTATTATGTCAACCGAGGTGAAAGTTGACATGGAAAAGATCA
>CANQSD010000022.1 GCA_947626385.1 uncultured Oscillospiraceae bacterium
GGAGGTTAACGGGCGGGTTTGGAACCCGCCCCTACCAAAAGGTTTGCGCCGCATAGCGGCGCAATTTTTTATGAACGCGGCGCGAAGCGCCGCAACCTTATTCCCCTTGACCCCTTTTTCGGAAAAAGGGGTGCCGCCGCGGCGGCGGGGTATTCGAGCCCGTTGGGCGTAACTGACGCTTCCGTTAATCGGATTGCAGCACCACCCCGGCGCTTCGCGCCACCCCGACCTAGGAGGGGCAAGAGCGGGTGCGATGATGGAACATTTCCGATAATCCGCACCCGCTCCCGTCTCGGAGCCCCCTCCTCGTAGGAGGGGGGCAGGGGGGAAGCGAGCGTGGGATGTGAGAGCGATAGCGAAAAAAAGGGCGGGTTTTGGAACCCGCCCCGGCTTATTTGGCCAGCTTGTAGAGCATATATTGGTTGAGGCTGACGCCCTCGGCGGCGGCTTTCCGCTTCAGGTCGCGGTGGAGACTGCGGGGGATGCGCAGGACGAGGCGGCCGCTGTAGTCCTCCAGGGAGCGCTTGAAGTCCTCCAGGTCCACAAGCGTCCCGTCGTTGATGGCCTCGGCCTCGGCCAGGCTTTCGGCCTCCTCGGGGGTAAGCTTCACAGCAGGGCGGGCGTTGATCTCGTCAAACCGGCGTTGGATCTCTTCCGGAGTGAGTTCATGTTTCATGGCGGGTCCTCCTCAATAGTGGATGTTGGTTCTGGTGTTGATCTCGATGACACGGATCACGATGGTATTTTTGACCCATTCAAAAACAATGCGGTAGTGGTCCATCTTGTAACGGTAGCGGTTTTTCGTTCCCTGAATGGGATCGATGTCGCCCTCGAGGCGGGAGAGCTTATCCAGGGCGCGTTCAAGCTTTTCACGCGTGGGGGCGTCCAAGCTGCGCAAATACTTTCGCGGCTGCTTCTCAAGCTTTATCTCCATCCATCCGTCTCCCTTGTATAGGATATGCCAATAGTATCACAAATAGTATCGAATGTCAACAGGAAAGACAATTATTTTGGACCGGGGGAATCAGACGGGGGAGCCAGCGGGTGGGGTCGGTGGGGTCGGCGGGGTTTGGGGGTTGAAGTCCTCCGGGGGCTGGCCGTTCTCGGGGCGCTGGGGGCGCTGGCCGTCGAAGCCCTCGGGGGGCTCGCCGCCGTCGGGGCGGGGGCCGCCCTGGCCTTGGCCGTCCATGCCGTGGCCGCCCATGCCGGGACCGAAGGAGCCGGGGCGGCCCATGCCGCCGGTCTCGCCGGGGGTGGCGGAGGATATCAGGGTGTCGCCGTTATAGAGGGCCGCCAAATTGTCCGTCAGGGCGGGGGAGGAGACGAGGAGGAGGGAGAAGCGGTTGGCGGTGGGGACCTCCATCACGGCGTTTCCTTCGGCGTCCTTCAGGGTGAAGACGGTCCCCGTGAAGTCCCGGGAGTCTAGGGACAGGTTGAAGAGGACGTATTTCTGGGCACTGGCGGCGTCGATGGCGTCCAGCATATTGCCGGTGGCCACGATCTCGCCGCCGTTCAGGATAATGCCCATGTCGGAGTCGATGCCGGCGTCGCCGGAGGTGGCGCAGGCGTAGGCGTGGACGGTGCCGCCGTTGATGACGAGCCAGCCGTTGGAGTCGATGCCGTCGCCCTCGCCGGTGGAGCCGTTGACGGTGACGGTGAGCTTGCCGCCGTTTACCGTGGTGACGGAGACGCCGTCCTCGTTGGTGTTGATGCCGTCGTTGCCGGAGTCGATGTCGATGACGCCGCCGTTGACGGTCAGGTGCAGCTCGCTGTCCAGGCCCTCGTTTTCGGCGTGGATGGTGAGGCGGCCGTCGTTGCCGGAGACGTTCATGCTCATTTTGGCGTACACCGCGCCGTCATATTTGTGGAGCTTCTTGCTGTCCACCACGCTCTTGCCGTCCTCGGAGAGCTCCACGGACTTGTAGATCCGGGCCACATAGGAGCCGTTCACCGTGTTCTCCGACCCGTCGGCGAGGAAGAGGTTGGCGCCGGCGGCGGAGGTGTCCACCATGGAGGAGGGGTTGTCCTTGTCGCCGCACTCGTAGACGTTGTAGAAGATGATTGCCGGGGCCACGGTGCAGGTGATGTCAAGGCCGTCCAGCACCAGGTTGACCACCGCCTCGGGGTCGTCCTCCGCGTCCTCCCCCAGGTCCACGGCAATCTGGCCCCGGGAGAGCTTGCCGCTGACGACGTAGGTGCCGGGGGCGGAGATGTGCAGGACCGTATGGGCGGCGGCCTCCTCGGCGGAGTGCTCGTCGTCCGCCGTGCCCTCGCCGTAGGTGAAGTCGTGGCCCGACTCGTAGTAGACGATGTCGTGGGCGGTGTAGACGTCGGTACGATCCTCGCTGAGGGCCTGCCCGTCTACGATGACGCCCTCGTCGGAGAGGACGATACGGACGCCGTCGGGGATGTCCACGTTCGCGGGGACTGTGGTGGTGTCGGGGACTGTGGCGTCACCGGGAGTTGTGGCGTCGCCGGGAGTCGTCGCGCTGCCGGGGGTCGTCGCGCTGTCGGGGGTCGTCGCGCCGCCGGAGGGCTGCTGCTCCTCGGGTTGGGAGCAGGCGCACAGGGAGAGGGCCAGGGCGGCGGATAGGAGCAAAAGGACGAATTTTTTCATACAAAACACCTCAGTCAGAAGGATGGACGCAGTTTATCCCACGGATTTGACGGTTTCGTGAATGGGAGGTAAACCAATTGTGAACAAAAAGCGGAATTTTTATGTCCGACACGGCGAAGAGAGGCGGAATTTGTGCAATTTCTTCAAAGTCAACAGAGATTTTTGAGGATAACAGTAAAAAATAACGAAAATCGCCGGTCAAAACCTATGGAAAACGGTGGACAAATCGGAACGGGTCTGGTATAATATCTCATGGCGGCCTGGTCGCCGTGGCTTGGCTTGCCAATAAATGAGAGAGACTCCGGGGGAGCACACAACCATAGGAGGATGCGATATGGAGACAAAGCTTTTATCCGATGACCGCGCCTGGGAGTTTGCCGAGGGCACGTGGACCCACGCCTTTGAGGTCTTCGGGGCCCACCGGGAGGGAGACGGCTTCCGCTTCACCCTCTGGGCGCCGGGGGCCAAGTCCGTGCGCCTCACCGGCTCCTGGTGCGACTGGGACCCGGAGCGGCATTTCATGGAGGCCACCGGGGATAAGGGGATCTGGACGATTTATATGCCGGGGCTTCAGGCCGGCGTGAGCTACAAGTACGTGGTGGAGACGAAAAAGGGCGAGCTCCTTTACAAGGCCGACCCCTACGGCTTCGGGAGCGAGTGCCCGCCGGAGACGGCCAGCCGCGTCATGGAGCCGGACACCTTCCGCTGGACGGACCAAAAGTGGATGGAGAAGCGCAAGAAGGTCCGGCACCTGGAAAATCCCCTGAACATCTACGAGGTACACCTGGGCTCCTGGCGGCGGCACGAGGACGGGACGGTCCTTAGCTACCGGGAGCTGGCCGAGACGCTGGTGCCTTACGCTGTGGATATGGGCTACACGCACCTGGAGCTCATGCCCGTGATGGAGCACCCCTTTGACGGCAGCTGGGGCTATCAGTGCACCGGCTACTACGCCCCCACCGCCCGGTATGGGGAGCCCCAGGACTTCCAATACTTTATGAACGCGGCCCACAGGGCGGGCCTGGGTGTCATTCTGGACTGGGCGCCGGCGCATTTTTGCCGGGACGCCCACGGCCTGGGCAATTTCGTGGGCGAGCCCCTTTACGACGGCGGGTCCCACCCCCAGTGGGGCACCTATAAATTCGACGTCAAGCGCGGGGAGGTCCGCTCCTTCCTCATTTCCAACGCCATTTACTGGCTGGAATATTTCCACGCCGACGGCATCCGGGTGGACGGCGTCACCAGTATGCTCTACCTCAACTTCGGCATCGACGACGAGCGCCTTAAAAAGCACGCCGCCGACGGCACGGAGCACGACTACGACTCCATCGCCCTGGTGCAGAAGATCAATTCCACCGTGGGCCGGGAGTACCCGGACGTGATGATGATCGCCGAGGAGTCCACCGCCTGGCCGCTGGTGACCTACCCGCCCTCCGAGGGGGGCCTGGGCTTCCACTACAAGTGGGACATGGGCTGGATGCACGACACCTTAAATTATATGAAGACGGACTTCCCCTACCGCCCCGCCCATCACGGGGGGCTGACCTTCTCCATGATGTACGCCTTCAACGAAAACTTCATTCTGGCCCTCAGCCATGACGAGGTGGTCCACGGCAAGGCGTCCCTCATCGGGCGGATGCCGGGGGACTACTGGCGGCAGTTCGCGGGCCTGCGGGTCCTGGCGCTCTACCAGATGCTCCACTCCGGGGACAAGCATAATTTTATGGGGGCGGAGATCGGGCAGTTCATCGAGTGGCGCTACTACGAGGGGCTGGAGTGGTTCCTGCTGGACTACGACGCCCACCGGAAGCATCAGGAATACATAAGGGAGCTCAACCATTTCTTCCTGAAGGAGAAGGCCCTGTGGCAGCTCAACCACTCCTGGGACGGCTTTGAGTGGCTGGACGCGGACGATTCCAAACAGTCTATCCTCACCTTCATCCGCCATGGGAAGAAGCCCACGGAGGACCTTGTGTGCCTGCTGGCCATGGTGCCGGAGGTCTTTGAGGAGTACAGGATCGGCGTGCCCCGCAAGGGGACGTATGTGGAGGTCTTCAACTCCGACGACAGCCGCTTCGGCGGCTCGGGCCGGGTCAACGCCCAGCCTCTGGAGGCCGAGAAGGTCCCCATGCACGGGAAAAAGTGGTCCGTGGTGGTGCGCACGCCGCCCATCGGGGGGCTGGTCCTGAAGAGACTGCCGCCCCAGAAAGAAAACTGATTTTTGGCGCGAAGCGCTTGAAATAGAAACCCAATGAAGTAAGGAGTTACCCAATTTATGTTCAAGGACAAAAAGGATTTCACACGGCAGATCGAGGCCACCGCCATCGCCAACTTCGGCAAGCCCTTCGGCAGGCTGGAGCCCAAGTTCAAGTATTACACCCTGGCCAAGACCATCGCCACCAACGCCCGGAACGTCCGGGTGCTGGCCGACGACACCCGCCAGGAGGAGAAAAAGCGCGTCTACTACTTCTCCATGGAATTTCTGGTGGGCCGGCTTTTGGAAAACTACATCATGAACTTCGGCATCAAGGACGTGGTGGAGGAGGGTCTGGCCGATTACGGCGTGACCATCGCGGACCTGGCCGCCCAGGAGGTGGACGCGGGCCTGGGCAACGGCGGCCTCGGAAGGCTGGCCGCGTGCTTCATCGACTCCCTGGCGTCTCTGGGCTACATCGGCCAGGGCAACGGTATCCGCTACCGGTACGGCCTTTTCAGCCAGCGCATCGTCAACGGCTGTCAGGTGGAGGACCCGGACAACTGGCTGGAGGACGGCTACCCCTGGGAGATCGAGCGCCCGGAGGAGGCCGTGCGGGTGCGCTTCGGCGGCACCGTGGTGCATAAATATTCCGGCAACTCCATGAGCTATGAGTGGACCGGCGGCGAGGAGATTTTGGCCGTCCCCTACGACGTGCCCATCGTGGGCTACGGCGGGCAGACGGTGAACAATCTGCGGCTTTGGTCCGCCGAGCCTGCCAAGCAGAACTTCGACATGGACGCCTTCAACCGGGGCGACTACGCTGGGGCCATGAAATTCCGGTCCGACGTGGAGGCCATCACCTCCGTCCTCTACCCCAACGACAACGCCGACCCCGGCAAGGTCCTGAGACTGAAGCAGGAATATATGTTCGTGGCCGCCGGCCTTAAATCCATCCTGCGGTATTATAAGCGGGAGTATGGCCGGCACGCCTGGAAGCGTTTCCCTGAGCTCATCGCCATCCACACCAACGACACCCACCCGGCCCTGTGCGCCCCGGAGCTCCTGCGCCTTCTCATCGACGAGGAGGGGCTGGACTGGGACACCGCCTGGGAGATCGTGACCAAGTCCATCTCCTACACCAACCACACCATCCTGCCCGAGGCGCTGGAGAAGTGGCCCATTGATATGTTCCAGCGGCTCCTGCCCCGTGTCTATGACTTCGTGGAGGAGATCGACCGCCGCTACCGGGAGAGCTTTGCCAGAAACCGGGTGAACAACCAGGAGCTTTTGATGAACACCGCCATTCTCTGGGGCGGCCAGGTGCGCATGGCGAACCTCTCCGTCATCGCCGGCCACGCCGTCAACGGCGTCGCGGCCCTGCACACGGAGATCTTGAAGGCCGACGTTCTCAAGGACTTCTACGCCCTCACCCCGGAGAAGTTCAACAACAAGACAAACGGCGTCACCCACCGGCGCTTCCTGGCCCAGGCCAACCCCACCTACGCCGCCCTCATCACCGAGGCCATCGGCGACAGGTGGTACACCGACGCCATGGAGCTTGCGCGCCTCAAGGACTTCGAGAACGACCCGGTGTTCCTGGAGAAGGCCGCCCGGTCCAAGGCCAAAAACAAGCAGGCCCTGGCCCGGTACATCAAGGACACCACCGGCATCATCGTGGACACGGACTCCATCTTCGACATCCAGGTCAAGCGCTTCCACGCCTACAAGCGCCAGCTTTTGAACCTCTTCAAGATCATGGACCTCTATAACCACATCCTGGAGGACCCCAACTTCGACGTGAAGCCCACCACCTTTATCTTCGCCGGCAAGGCCGCCCAGGGGTATGAGTTCGCCAAGAACACCATTAGGCTCGTCTGCTCCGTGGCGGACGTCATCAATTCCGATCCCCGTGTGCGCGGGCGCATCCGCGTGGTGTTCGTGCCCAACTTCTCCGTGAGCAACGGCCAGCTCATCTACCCCGCCGCGGACATCTCCGAGCAGATCTCCACCGCCGGCATGGAGGCCTCCGGCACAGGGTGCATGAAGTTCATGATGAACGGCGCCCTGACCCTCGGGACCCTGGACGGGGCCAACGTGGAGATCGTGGAGCAGGTAGGCATGGAGAACGCGGAGATATTCGGCCTCAAGACCGAGGAGATCGCCGAGCTCAAGCGCAGCTGGAGCTACTTTGCCCGCGGCGAGGTGGACGCCAACCCGCGCCTGCGCCGGGTCATGGACCAGCTCACCGACGGGACCTACGCCAAGCTCTCCGGCGGGTTCGACAGCGTCTATTCCAACCTCATGAACTCCAACGACGAGTTCTACGTCCTCAAGGACTTCCAGCCCTACGTGGACGCCTGGCACCGGCTGGAGAACCTCCACGCCGACAAGAACGCCTGGTATAAGAAATCCGTCCACAACACCGCCTGCTCCGGCATCTTCTCCTCCGACAGGACCATCCGGGAGTACGCGCAGGAGGTTTGGAACCTCAACTGACAGGGCATCAAAGCCCGACGGGGCTTTTTGAAATCAGGTTTAATAAAATATCTATATTTAAGGAGGGTCATCCAGTGGTAAACAAAAAACCGTTCATAGCCATGCTGCTCGCGGGAGGGCAGGGCAGCAGGCTCGGCGCTCTCACCAAGCACGTGGCCAAGCCCGCCGTCTCCTTTGGCGGCAAGTACCGCATCATCGACTTCGCCCTCTCCAACTGCGCCAACTCCAACATCGACACCGTGGGCGTTCTGACCCAGTATAGGCCGTACCTCCTGAACACCTACATCGGCACCGGCTCCTCCTGGGACCTGGACTCCCATGACGGCGGCGTCTCCATCCTGCCGCCCTACGCCACCGAGACCGGCGGACAGTGGTACGCCGGCACGGCGGACGCCATCTATCAGAACCTGGACTACATAAACCTCTATGACCCGGACTACGTGATCATCCTCTCCGGCGACCACATCTACCGCATGGACTACCGGAAGATGCTCCGCACCCACATCGACAACCAGGCGGACCTCACCATCGCGGTGATGACCGTCCCCTGGGAGGAGGCCCCGCGTCTTGGCATCCTGGCCGCCGACGAGACAGGCCGGATCTATGACTTCGAGGAGAAGCCCAAGCAACCGAAATCCAACCTCGCCTCCATGGGCATCTACATCTTCTCCAAGAAGGTGCTGGAGGAGTCCCTCATCGCCGACGCCCGTGACGCCGACAGCGAGCACGACTTCGGCAAGAACATCATCCCCACCCTCCTTGCCCAGGGCAAGCGCCTCTTCGTCCACCGGTTCGAGGGCTTTTGGAAGGACGTGGGCACCATCCCCAGCTTCCACGAGACGAGCATGGACCTTCTGGAGGCCGAGCCGCAGTTCGACATCCGGGCGGAGGACTTCCCGGTCCTCACCCAGGACGATTCCCTGCCGCCCCACTTCGTGGGCCCCAAGGGCAGCGTGGACCGGGCCTTCGTGGCCAACGGCTCCATCATCTTAGGCAGCGTCGTACACTCCGTCATCTCCACGGGCTGCACCATTGAGGAGGGGGCCGAGGTCGTGGACTCCGTCCTCCTGCCCGACGCCACCGTGGAGAAGGGCGCCAGGGTCGTCCGCGCCATCGTGGGCGAGGGCGCCACCGTCAAGGCCGGCGCCGTCTTCGGCACCGAGGATACGAATCAGCCCATCGCCGTCTGCGGCGACGATGCGGTCGTGGAATAAGGAGGCGTAGAAAATGGATAGAGTGATCGGACTTATCGCCGGGAACTTTGAGACTAAGGACATGGGCGAGCTCACCGAGGACCGGACCATCGGCTCCCTGCCCTACGGCGGCAACTACCGCCTGGTGGACTTCCCCCTCTCCAACATGGTCAACTCCGGCATCAACACCATCGGCCTTATTACCCCCTACAAGTACCGCTCCATCATCGACCACGTGGGCGCGGGCAAGGCCTGGGACTTAGACCGCAAGAACGGCGGCCTCTTCGTCCTGCCCGGCTCCGTCTTCGGCGTCCACAGCGAGAACAGCCACTTCCTCCTGCGGGACATCCGCCGCAACGTCATCTATCTCCAGCGCTCTCCCGCGCCCTACATCCTGGTGAGCGCCGCCAACGTCATCTCCCACATGGACTACCGGCCCCTCATCATGGAGCACATCCGCTCCGGCGCGGACATCACCATGGTCTACAATACCGCCGACCGGGACGAGCCCCATCGCTTAGGCATCACCGTGGAGAACGGCGCCGTCACCGGCTTTAAGCCCAACCCCAGGAAGTACGAGGACGTGATGCTGGATACCTTCGTCATCTCCCGCGACCTTCTCATGAAGATCATCGAGTGGTACGCCGCCATCGACTACCTCGATTTCTTCGAGGCCATCGAGGGGGACCTGGACAAGATGGACGTCCGGGCCTATAAGTACGAGGGCTACGCCCGCCAGATGTTCACCAGCCGCGACTACTTCGAGTACTCCATGGAGCTCCTGAATCTGGATGTGGCCCGTGAGATCTTCACCAGGGAGAACCCCATCGCTACCAAGGCCGCCGAGGCCGCGCCGGCCAAGTATCTGGACGGGGCCAAGGTGAAAAATTCCCTCATTTCCTCCGGCAGCCTCATCGAGGGCGAGGTGGACCACTCCATCCTCTTCCGGGGCGTCAAGGTGGGCAAGGGCGCCAAGGTCCGCAACTCCATTATCATGCAAAGCTGCGTGGTGGAGGACGGCGCCGTGGTGGAGAACGTCATTCTGGACAAGTCCCAGGTGGTGAAGGCCGGCTCCGTCATCAAGGGCACCGGCGACACCACGTTCATCAAGAGTTGACCGCTTTCTGATCTTTCTCCCCGCGTCGGTTTACGCGGGGAGAAAAGCGAACAAGAAGGAGGAACACCATGAGGAGAAAATTAAGAGTCCTGTTTGCCGCCTTTGAGGCCGTGCCGTTCATGAAGACCGGCGGGCTTGGGGACGTGGGCGGCTCCCTGCCCCAGGCGCTGAAGGCCGCCGGGTGCGAGTGCCGGGTCATCATGCCCAAGTTCATGACCATCCCGGAGGAATACAAGACGAAGATGACCCACGTTACGGACTTCTACGTCAGTCTCGGCTGGCGCAACGTCTACTGCGGCATCGAGAAGCTCACCTACAAGGGCGTGGTCTACTATTTCGTGGACAACGAATATTACTTCAACCGGGAGCGGGCCTACGGCTACTTTGACGACGGCGAGCGCATCGCCTACTTCTCCAAGGCCATTGTGGAGGCCCTGCAATATCTCCCGGATTTCAAGTGCGACGTCCTGCACTGCAACGACTGGCACACCGCCCTGGCCCCCGTCTTCCTGCGGGAGTTTTACCAGGGCCTGCCTCTCTATGAGAACGTGAAGACGGTCTTCTCCGTCCACAACCTCAAATTCCAGGGCCAGATGAGCGACTATGTCCTGGGGGACATCTTAGGGCTTTGGGGCATCCCCGCCGCCGCCAGCCAGCTTCGGCAGGATGAGGGGAGCATCAACTTCATGAAGGGCGCGCTTCTCTATTCCGACATTCTCAGCACCGTCTCCAAGACCTACGCCGAGGAGATCCGCACACCCTTCTTCGGCGAGCGGATGGACTGCATCTTCCGGGACCGCCAGAGCATCCTCTACGGCGTTATGAACGGCATCGACACCCAGACCTGGGACCCCGCCACGGACAAGCTCATCCCCGCCAACTTCAGCGCGGAGGATATGTCCGGCAAGGCCAGGTGCAAGGCCGCGCTCCAGGAGGAGCTGGGGTTGGAGGTGGACCCGGAGCGGCCCCTCATCGTCATGATCGGGCGGCTCACGGAGCAGAAGGGCATGGATCTCGTCCAGCGGGTCATCGGCGAGATGCTGGACCGTTCCGTGCAGATCGCGGTGCTGGGCACCGGCGACAAACAGTATGAGGATATGCTCAGCTACTACGCCTGGGAGCGCAGCGGAAGCTGCTCGGCTAACCTCCGGTTTGACGAGGCGCTGAGCCACCGGATGTACGCCGGGGCGGACATTTTGCTGATGCCCAGCCTCTTTGAGCCCTGCGGCCTTTCCCAGATGATCGCCATGCGCTACGGGACCCTCCCCGTGGTGCGGGAGACGGGGGGCCTCAAGGATTCCGTGACGCCATACAACCAGTTCACCCAGGAGGGCACGGGCTTCAGCTTCGCCAACTACAACGCCCACGAGATGCTCTTTACCACCATGAACGCCTGCGAGCTCTTCTGGACCGACAAGGAGACCTGGAAAAAGCTTCAGCACAACGCCATGGCCGCCGACTTCAGCTGGGACCGCGCCGCCAAGGAGTACCTGGCCATGTACCAGCTCACCCACCCGGAGATCGAGCCCTGGGGCAAGAAAAAGCCGGAGGAAGCTGAGGAAGAGGCATAATAACCTATGATAAGGGGGGCGGGACCCCGCCCCCCTGACCCATTCTACCGATTCATTCATCAAAGGAAACCCGATTTTATGAGAGCTTATCACAACTCCCGCGAGCTGAAATTCCGCGACCCCTTTGGCGCTGTCGAGGTCGGCGGCGCTGTTTGTGTTTCCATCGACACCTGGGACGGCGAGGCCGATTCCTGCGAGCTCATTCTCCATGTGGACCAAAAGGAGGACCGGGTCCTCCCCATGGAGAAAAACTGGGGCCGGTACACCGTGACCTTCACGGCCGAGACAACGGACATCTACTGGTATCAATTCCTTTTCCATTTTCCCGACGGGAACATCTGCCGCTACGGGCCGAAGCCCGGCCGCGTGGGCGGCGAGGGGGACATCTACGGCTGGGATGTCCAGTGTCCCTTCTATCAGGTGACGGCCTACGTCCCGAGAAAGACCCCGGCGTGGTATCGGGACGCCATCGTCTATCAAATTTTCCCCGACCGCTTCTACCGGGGCGAGGGCTGGCGGGAAAACGCCGAAAGGGTCCTCTCCGTACCGCGGCGCGGCACCCCCAAGGCCCTTGTGGAGAAGTGGGACACGCCGGTGGGCTACAAGCGTCTGCCCAACGGGCGCATCAAGGTCTGGGAGTTCTACGGCGGCACTCTCTCCGGCATCCGGGAGAAGCTGGACTATCTCCGGAATCTGGGCGTCACCGCCCTCTACCTCAACCCCATCTTCGAGGCCGCCAGCAACCACCGGTACGACACCGGCGACTACGAGCGCGTGGACGGGATGCTGGGGGACGAGGAGGACTTCCGCGCGCTCTGCCGGGAGGCGGAGGAGCATGGCATCTCCCTCATTCTCGACGGCGTCTTTAACCACACCGGGTGCGACAGCCGCTACTTCAACAAATTTGAAAACTACCCCGGCCCCGGCGCCTGCCAGGGTGAGGGGTCCCCATATTCCCACTGGTTCCGGTTCTACGATTTTCCCAAGACCTACGAGTGCTGGTGGGGCATCGACGACCTGCCGGACGTGGAGGAGCACGACCCCGGCTACAAAAGCTACATCTACGGCGGGGAGAATTCCATCGTCCGCCGGTGGCTGCGGGCCGGGGCCAAGGGCTGGCGGCTGGACGTGGCCGACGAGCTGCCCGACGACTTCATCGAGGGCGTCAAGTCCGCCGTGGTGGCGGAGAAGGGCGCGGACGGGCTCTTAATGGGCGAGGTCTGGGAGGACGCCTCCAACAAGGTGGCCTACGGGCAGCTCAGGCGGTATTTCCTGGGCACGGAGCTGGACACCGTCATGAACTACCCCTTCCGGTCCGGGGTGCTGGACTTCCTCACCGGGAAGCTCTCGGCGCGGGACCTCCTGGAGACGACGTTGTCCCTCCAGGAAAACTATCCACGGGAGAATTTCTACGCCGGCCTCAACCTCATGGGCAGTCACGACCGGCCCCGGCTCCTCACCGTTCTCGGCGACGCGCCGGATCCCGGCACGCTCACGGAGGCCCAGCGGCGGGACTATAAGCTCCCCGAGGACAAGAAGGGCCTTGCCAAGGGGCGGCTGTGGCTTTTGGCGCTGTTGCAGATGACCCTCCCCGGCGTGCCCTGCATCTACTACGGCGACGAGGCGGGCATGGAGGGCTACGCCGACCCCTACAACCGGGGCCCCTACCCCTGGGGGCGCGAGGACCGGGACTGCGCCACCATTTACCGCAACGCCATCAACCTGCGCAAGGTCTTCCCGGAGCTTGTGGACGCCGGCTTTGAGCCCTTCGCTGTGGGCGACGACGTCTTCGGCTACACCCGGGACTGGGAGGGCGGGGCCCTCACCGTGGCGGTGAACCGGGGGAGCCAGGAGCACTCGGTCACCCTGAACGCCCAAGGCCGGGAGGTCACGGACGTGCTGGGCGGGGCCCAGTACCGCCTCCGGAACGGCGAGGTGGAGCTGCGCCTGTGGCCCATGGGGTCCGCCATTCTCTACTTCCACCCCAAGGAGCGGCTGGGCCGGCCCCTTGAGCGGGGCAGCGGCGTGCTGGCCCACATCACCAGCCTCCCCACCGACAGGGGGCCGGGGAATATCGGCCAGGCGGCCTACGACTTCGTGGACTTCCTCCACGACGCGGGACAGAAATACTGGCAGATCCTCCCCGTCAACCCCACCGACCACCACGGCTCCCCCTACGCCGGGGCGTCGGCCTTTGCCGGGAACGTGAAGCTCCTGCCCCAGAGTGAGAAGGAGCTGTGGGAGGAGTACGAGAGGTTCGCGGAGCTTGCGGACTTTGAGGCGTTTTGCAAGCGCAACGCCCGGTGGCTGGAGCCGTACGCGGCGTACATGGCGGTGAAGACCACGGTGTGTGAGAAGCATTTTACCCAGTGGCCGGAGGAATACCGCGTCTGGTCGCCGGAGCTTTTGAAGGACAAAAAGCTGGCCGCTGAGGCGGATTTCCAGCGGTTTTGCCAATATAAATTCGAGCTTGCCTGGCAGGCCCTCCGGGCCTACGCCAAGAGCCGGGGCGTTACGATCATCGGCGATATGCCTATGTTCGTCTCCGGCGACTCCGCCGACGTCTGGGCCCAGCCCGAGCAATTTTTGCTGAGTCCCGACGGCCGCCCCAGCGACGTGGCCGGCGTGCCGCCCTCCTATATGGACGAGGGCCAGAGCTGGGGCAACCCCCTCTACGACTGGGGAAAGATGGAAAAGGACGGCTTCGACTGGTGGATGCGGCGCTTCGAGCGGATGCTGGACCTCTACGACTACGTGCGTCTGGACCATTTCATGGGCTTTGAGTCCGCCTGGGCCGTGCCGGCGGGGAAGAAGCCAAAGGACGGGCGGTGGCTGCCCGGCCCCGGCATGAAGCTCTTCAAGGCTGCCTTTGAAAAATTCGGCCCCCTGCCCTTCGTGGCGGAGGACCTGGGCTCCATCACCCCCGCCATCCGGGGCCTTTTGGCCCGGTGCGGTTTTTTGGGCACGGACGTGATGCAGTACCAGAACGCCGACCCCCAGTGGGGCTGCTTCCCGGCCAAGGAGAAGATCGCCTACTCCGGCACCCACGACAACATGACCCTGCTGGAGTTCTGTAAGGTCCGCTACCCCGACCGCAGCGGAGCGGAGATGGTCCGCAAATTAAAGCGCGCCCTCATGGAGAGCACCGCCGAGGTGACGATCCTGCCCCTGCAGGACGTGCTGGAGCTGGGGGCCGAGGCACGGATGAACACCCCCGGCACCACCGGCCGCAACTGGACGTGGCAGGCCAAACGCGAGGACTTTAAAGGCGTGCAAGAGCGCCTTTTGAGCGATACAAAACTTACGAACAGGAGCTGATAAAAATGGATGATTGGACCATGTTCAAAAACACCGTTCTCTACGCGGAGAAGACGAAGCTCATGATGGAGTGGGGCGGCATGGACCTCAATGACGAGTACATCTTTTCCATGGAGCGCAAGATGAATACCGCCATGAAGGCCATGCGGGAGCTGGAGGCCGGCGCCATCGCCAACCCCGACGAGGAGCGCATGGTGGGCCACTACTGGCTGCGCGCCCCGAAGCTCGCCCCCACGGCGGAGCTCACCGAGGAGATCGAGAGCTGCTTAGAGCGCGTCAAGGCGTTCGTGAAGGACGTCCACGAGGGGAAGATCCTCTCCGAGGGCGGGAAGAAGTTCAAAAACGTCCTGGTGGGCGGCATCGGCGGCTCGTCCCTGGGGCCCCTCTTCGTCTCCAAGGCGCTGAGCACCCCGGCGGACAAGATGAAGCTCTACTTCCTGGACAACACCGACCCCGCCGGCATGGACGCCATTTTCCGCGCCGTGGAGCCGGAGCTCGACGAGACGCTGACCATCATCATCTCCAAGTCCGGCGGCACCGTGGAGACCCGCAACTGCCAGATGGAGGCCAAGGCCGTCTATGCCGCCCACGGGCTTGACTTTGCCAAACACTTCGTCACCGTCACCGGCGAGGGCTCCAAGCTCGACAACACCGCCGTCAGCGAGGGGTGGCTTGCCCGGTTCCCCATGTGGGACTGGGTGGGCGGCCGCACCTCCGTCATGTCCGCCGTGGGCCTCCTGCCCCTGGCGCTCCAGGGCATCGACATCGACGGCTTCCTGAAGGGCGCCGCCGACTGCGACGAGCTGGGCCGCCAGCCCAACCTTTTGGAGAACCCCGCCGCCGTCATGGCCCTGGCGTGGTACCGCGTCTCCGGCGGCCAGGGCGGCGTCACCCAGGTGGTCCTGCCCTATAAGGACAGCCTGGACCTCCTGGCCAAGTACCTCCAGCAGCTCGTCATGGAGTCCCTGGGCAAGGAGCTGGACCTGGACGGCAGCAAGGTCAACCAGGGCCTCGCGGTCATGGGCAACAAGGGCACCTCCGACCAGCACAGCTACGTCCAGCAGCTCGTCGGCGGCCCCGCCAACATCTTCGTCATCTTTGTCCAGGTCCTCAAGGACCGGGACGGGCAGTCCGTCACGGTGGGCGAGGACTCCACCTCCGGCGACTACCTCAACGCCTTCATGCTGGGCACCAAGAAGAATCTGGAGGACCACGGCAAGAAGACCATGACCGTCACCGTCCCCGAGGTCAACGCCTACAACGTGGGCCAGCTCATCGCCATTTGGGAGCGGGCTGTGGGTATCTACGCCCAGCTCATCCACATCAACGCCTACCACCAGCCCGCCGTGGAGTACGGCAAGAAGTGCGCCGGCGTTCTCATCGACCTCAAGAACCGCGCCAGGGCCCTGCTCCTGGAGAAGAAGGCTCCCATGACCGCCCCGGAGATCGCGAAGGCTCTGAACGCCGACGCCCAGGACGTTTTCCGCCTCCTTCTGCACCTCACCGCCAACGACCCCGCCCTCACCATGACCGTGGACCCCGAGGACATCACCGAGAGCACCTTCGCGGCGAAATAAATCGCCCCATAATAATCCCTCCCGCCCCTTGACAACCAAGGCGGCGGGAGGGTATAATAGGTACAGCAAGACAAAAGGGAGGGCGCGTCAGAACGCCTTCACCTGACAGTCTGGCCCAAGGAAAGCAACTTTTATCTTTGCCGCAACAAAACTGTCACAGCAAAGGAAAAGACCGTTCGCTCTGGATCAGCGGCGGTCTTTTTCTTTATCTTTTACGACCTGAAGCTGAAAGGTAAACCTATAGCCCCGGCGGTGAAAGGTAAATGTAAAATACATTGCGCACCCCCTCCTTTCGGAAAGAGTGGCCAGACCGTCGTTTGTCGGATCCGGCGCCCTTCGGCGCCCTCCCGCCCCTTGCGAGGCGAATCAATTATAACGTATGACGCGCATTTTGTCAACTTTTGCCCGGAAAAAGTATGTCTGTTTATCCTACCTCAAAAACATCGTCGGTTTCGGCTTCATTTTGATGCCGGAGACGATGCCCATGGCGGCGTAGAGGGTGACGATGGAGGAGCCGCCGTAGCTGAAGAAGGGGAGGGTGAGGCCGATGACGGGGGCGATGCCGATGCACATTCCCACGTTCTCCAGGGTCTGCACGGCGACCATGGCGGCGACGCCCATGCAGGTGAGGGCCCCCAGGCGGCTCTTGGACCGGAGGCCCACCTGGACCACCCGGACAATGATGCAGGTCAGCAGGGCCACGATGAGCAGGCACCCCAGGATGCCCGTCTCCTCCCCGGCCACGGCGAAGATGAAGTCGGAGCTCTGGAGGGGCAGGTCGCCGGTGGCGGTCTGCGGGCCGTGGAAGAGTCCCTGGCCCAGGACGCCGCCGGAGGCGATGGCCGCCTTGGCAAGACGGGTCTGCCAGGTGATGCCCTGGCCGGTGGGGTCGATCTCGGCGGGAATGAAGGTGGCCAGGATCCGGTTGCGGTAGTTGTCGTTGAGGAAATAGTACCAGATGTAGGGCACGGTCAAAAGGAGCACCCCCACTGCCCCCAAAATCCACCAGACGGACAGGCCGGCGGCGTAGAGCATCACCACGAAAATGAAAAGATACACCAGCGCCGAGCCCGTGTCCCCGGAGACGGCCACGATGAGGCCGAAGAAGACGCCGGCGTAGAGGAACAGGGCCGCCAGGGGGAGGGGACTGTTGAGCCGCTCCTCGTCGGCGAAGTGGGTGATGAGATGCGCCAGGGACACGATGAAGACTACCTTCACCAGCTCCGCCGGCTGGATGCCGATGCCCGCGAAGCGTATCCACGCCCGGTTGCCGCCCTGGGCCGTGCCCAGCCAGCGCAGGGAGAGGATCAGCGCCAGCCCCAGGAACGTGAGGAGCCGCCACTTGTCGGCGATGAGGTCGATGTCCACCAGGGAAAAGAGAAAATAGAGCACCAGGCCCAGCACGGCGGCGCCGATCTGGACATACAAGGGCCGCATATTCCCGTCTGAGCGCAGGGCGCTGGCGATAAGCACCGACCCGAAGGCGGTGCAGATGAGGCACAGCACCAAAAGGAACGTGTCCGACCGGCGCAGATACCCGCCAAAGGCGGAGAGAAATCGTTTCACGGTAAGACCCCTTACTCAAAAGGCTTGTGCCTCCCATTTTACCACAGTTTTTGCCCCGCGTAAACCGGTTTTTCGCGCAAAAGAAAATTTGCCCTTTAAACTTTCCGCCGGGTGTGCTATAATGTCCGGAGAAAAAGGAAGGTGCCCCATGAGAGTTTTGAGCGCAAGCGAACAGGAGACGGAGAGACTCGGTGAACAGCTGGGCGCGCGTCTGCGCCCCGGCGTCGTGTTGGCCTTTTACGGCGGCCTGGGGGCCGGGAAGACGGCCTTTATCCGGGGCGTGGCCAGGGGTCTGGGCGTGGAGGGCCGCGTCACCAGCCCCACCTTCACCATCGTCAACGAATACCCCGGCCGTGTGCCGCTTTTCCACTTCGATATGTATAGGCTGGGCTCCTCCGACGAGCTTTTTGAGATCGGCTGGGAGGACTACCTGGCCCGCGGCGGCGTTTGCTGCGTGGAGTGGACGGAGAACGTGGAGGACGCCATCCCGCCGGAGGCCGTCCGGGTGCGCATCGAAAAGACCGGGGAGCAAGAGCGTGTCATCGACATAGAAGGGGAGGAATTTCCGTGAGGATCCTGGCATTCGAGTCCTCGGCCAAGGCCGCCAGCGTGGCGGTGGCAGAGGACGGAAGGCTCCTGGGCCAGTATTTTCAGGCCAGCGCCCTCACCCACTCCCGGACGCTCCTCAAAATGGCGGAGGACCTTCTGCGCAATCTGGAGCTGACGGTGGCGGACGTGGACGCCCTGGCGGTGGCTCGCGGCCCCGGGTCCTTTACCGGCGTGCGCATCGGCGTGGCGGCGGTGAAGGGGCTTTGCTGGGGCGCGGACAAGCCGGTCATCGGCGTCTCCACCCTGGAGGCCATGGCCTGGCACGGCCTGGGGCAGGAGGACGCGGTCATCTGCCCGGCCATGGACGCCCGCCGGGGACAGATCTACACCGCCAAGTTCCGCCTGGAGGGGGGAAAGCCCCTCCGGACCGGCGAGGACCGGGCCGTCGCCCTGGATGAGCTGGTGTCGGAAGCAAAAAATGAAAAAACCGCGTATTTTTTTGTTGGAGACGGCGCGGAGTTGTGCTATAATAGATTTTTGGAGGAGGGCCTCCCGGCCCGCCTGGCTCGGGAGCCGCTGCGCCCCCAGTCGGCCTGGGGCGTGGCCATGGCGGCGGCGGGGAAGACCCCGGAGCCGGCCCCGGACCTCACGCCCACCTATCTGCGCCTTTCCCAGGCCGAGCGGGAGAGGCTTGAAAAACTGCGTCAGGCATAAAAATTTATTTTATATAGTTACGGAGGATAAAGAACATGGCAGAGCTTCACGTACTCGACCACCCCCTGATCCACCACAAGCTGTCCATCCTCAGAGACAAGAGCACCGGCGTCAAGGAATTCCGGGAGATCGTGGGAGAGATCTCCACCCTCATGTGCTATGAGGCCACCCGGAACCTGCCCACCGTGGAAGCAACGGTGGAGACACCCGTCGCCCCCGCCGTCGTGCGCACCCTGGGCGACCAGAAGATCACCATCGTCCCCATCCTCCGCGCCGGCCTTGGCATGGTTGACCCCATGCTCAAGCTCCTGCCCAGCGCCAGAGTAGGCCACATCGGCCTCTTCCGTGACCCGGACACCCACGAGCCCATCAAATATTACTGCAAGATGCCCGACGACATCGCCGAGAGCGCCGTCATCATCGTCGATCCCATGCTGGCCACCGGCGGCAGCGCCAGCGCCGCCATCGACTTCATCAAGGAGTACGGCTGCAAATCCATCACCCTGGTGGACATCATCGCCGCCCCGGAGGGCGTCAACGTCATCCGCCGCGATCACCCGGACGTGGACATCTACGTAGCCGCTGTGGACGAGAAGCTCAACGACCACGCCTATATCGTCCCCGGCCTCGGCGACGCCGGTGACCGCATCTTCGGTACAAAATAAGGAAACAAATTTTCAGAAAGGGGAATACCACCATGAGCAAATACGCCGGCACACAGACCGAAAAGAACCTCTGGGCCGCCTTCGCGGGGGAGTCCCAGGCCCGCAACAAGTACACCTACTTCGCGTCCAAGGCCAAGAAGGAGGGCTACGAGCAGATCGCGGCCCTGTTCCTGAAGACCGCCGACAACGAGAAGGAGCACGCCAAGCTCTGGTTCAAGGAGCTGGAGGGCATCGGCGACACCGCCCAGAACCTTCAGGAGGCCGCCAACGGTGAGAACTACGAGTGGACCGATATGTACGCGGGCTTCGCCAAGACCGCCGAGGAGGAGGGCTTCCCGGAGCTTGCCGCCCGCTTCCGCCTGGTGGCCGAGATCGAGCACCACCACGAGGACCGCTACCGCGCCCTTTTGAAGAACGTGGAGACGGCCAAGGTCTTCGAGAAGTCCGAGGTCAAGGTCTGGGAGTGCCGCAACTGCGGCCACATCTGCGTCGGCACCAAGGCCCCCGACGTCTGCCCGACCTGCAACCACCCCCAGAGCTTCTTTGAGGTTCACGCGGAGAATTATTAAAGCTGGCTTTGAAGGCCGCGTTGCGGCCTTCAAATGCCAAGGGGAAACGTGCGAAAGCCCCCGCTCGAATTCTGCGGAATTCGAGCGGGGGCTTTCTGCTGTCACGGTTCGCGCACTGCGACTCGCCAAGAGCCGCCCTTCGGGCGGTTGCTCGCTTGCATGGCGCCTGCGGGCGCTCATCGCTGCGCTCGCACACTCACCGTGACAAAAGGTATTTTTTCCGACGTACATGCCGCCGGAAAAAATGGTCGATGGCGGCGGGGAAAAGGTTGCGGCTTCGCCGCATTTTTTATATTCCCCACCCGCCCGCCCCCGCCGCCGCATCACCACCCCTGCCGCTTCGCGGCTGTCCCCGACCTAGGAGGGGTAAAGGGAGCGCGCGGGTAATCCAGCCCCTCCTAGGTCGGGGTGGTGCTGCAATCCGATTATCGGAACCTCCAGCGACGCTCAACGAGCTCGAATACCCCGCCGCCGCGGCGGCACCCCTTTTTCCGAAAAAGGGGTCATGGGGAATAAGGTTGCGCCGCAAAGCGGCGCGTTTAAATTAATTGCGCCTCCGGCGCAATAAAATCGAGATTGCGGCGAAGCCGCTCCTTTTTTACCCCCTTTGAGGCAAAGGGGGGCAGGGGGGATTCGAGCCCCCGTCCCCCGCAGGGCGTTCCCCTCATTTCCCCGCCCGCGCTCTGTTCCGCTCATAATTCCTTCCCCGCTGAAACCCGTAGTTATACGCCGCCGACACCGAAAACAGGCAGTCCTCCATGTACGCCAACGCGCACGCCTCCGCCAGGGTCATCCGATACGCCGCCGGAGGTTTTCTATTTTTCATCTCCTCCGCCCAGATTTCGTTATGTGTTTTCTTCATCGTTTATCACCTCATGATACATATTAACAGTATGTATATTTGCCAGGAGTATTATAGTATCCTGTTGTTATCATGTCAAGGGGTAGGTGAGAAAATGTTTAGAAAACGACTGCGGGAGGCGCGGATGGGGGCTGGGATGACGCAGCAGCGGATGGCGGACCTTCTGGGGATCTCGCTCAACGGCTATCAGAAATACGAGCAGGGGGAGACGCAGCCGCCGCTGGATACGCTGGTCAAGCTCTCCCGTATTCTGAACGTCACAACGGACTACCTTCTTTGCAACGATCGGCCGCCTGAGGAATACAAGCCATAGTCGCCCTTGAAAAATCCCCAAAACCATGAAAAAATCCTTGACAGGTGGGAAAAGGTGTGGTATGATGCCATAGCGTTCCAAAGACAGCAGGTGTGGAAACACGTAAATCCTGCCGAGGGCGGCAAATGTGATTTGCTTTACCGTGCCCCGATGCTTTGCGCGTCGGGGCATTTTCTGTGGACGCCATCATAACCGTGGAGGTGAAAAATCATGCCCAACGCAAAGATCCTGAGCGAGAAGCAGGCCATCGTCGCCGCGCTCAAGGAGAAGCTCAAGGGAGCCAAGGCCGGCGTGCTGGTGGATTACTCCGGCATCACCGTGGCTGACGACACCGCCCTTCGCCGCAAGATGCGCGAGGAGAAGGTGGAGTACGCCGTCGTCAAGAACACCCTGGTCCGCTTCGCCATCGACGACGCCGGTTACGCCGAGCTCGATCCCCTGCTCCATGGCACCACGTCCCTGGCCATCTCCCATGAGGACGAGCTGGCCCCCGCCAGAGTCGTCGCGGAGTACGCCGAGAAGCTCCAGAATTGCTTCGAGATCAAGGGCGGCTTCATGGACGGGAAGGTCATTTCCGTGGACGAGATCAAGGCCCTCGCCAAGATCCCCCCGCTGCCCATCCTGCGCGCCCAGGTGCTCGGCACTATGCTGGCCCCCATTTCCCAGCTGGCCTGCGTGCTCAACGCCATCGCCGAGAAGCAGGGCGCCCCTGCCGGCGAGCCCGAAGCGGCTCCCGCCGAGTAAACAACATCTGAAAAAAACAAAATTCTTACAGGAGGAACATTACAATGGCTGCTGAAAAAGTCACCGCCCTGATCGACGAGATCAAGGCTCTCACCGTTCTTGAGCTCTCTGAGCTCGTACATGCTCTCGAGGAGGAGTTCGGCGTCTCCGCCGCCGCCATGGCCGCTCCCGCCGCCGGCGCCGCCGCCGCTGCCCCCGCCGCCGAGGAGAAGACCGAGTTTGACGTGGTCCTGGCCGGCTTCGACGCCGCTTCCAAGATCAAGGTCATCAAGGCCGTCCGTGAGATCACCAACCAGGGCCTCGCCGAGGCCAAGGCCACCGTCGAGGGCGCTCCCAAGACCATCAAGGAAGCCTGCTCCAAGGACGAGGCCGAGGAGCTCAAGAAGAAGCTCGAGGAAGCCGGCGGCAAGGTCGAGCTGAAGTAAACTGGCTCGAAATGCCTTTGGCATTTCGATGCCAAGGGGAAACGTGCGAAAAAAATTTCGGAAATGTCTGCGGACATTTCCGAAATTTTTTTCTGCCGTCACGCTGCGCGCGCCGCAAGCGGCACACTTGCGTGACAAAAGGAATTTTTTCCGACGTACATGCCGCCGGAAAAAATGCTTGATGGGGAAAAAATAAGGTTGCGGCGCTTTGCGCCGCCTTGATAAAAAATGCGCCGCAAAGCGGCGCATCCTTTTTAAGCCCCCTCCTCGTAGGAGGGGGGCAGGGGGGAAGCGAAGGTTGGATAACAGAGCGGTCCCGATAATCCGCACCTGCCAAAGCCCCTCCCTCCGGGAGGGGTGGCCGCGCGAAGCGCCGGCCAGGGTGGGGACGACTATCCCACCGCTCCTAAAACGCACCCACCCCCTACCCCCTCCCCAAGGGAGGGGCAGCCGTGGCGGGAGGCGGGTGCGATACCGGAACGTTTT
>CANQSD010000023.1 GCA_947626385.1 uncultured Oscillospiraceae bacterium
AGAGATCCCTGCACTCCCTGAAGGTCAGTATTTCAGGTACACGTTCGAGCATGATTCATACCTCCCGTATGGATTATATTGGTTTATATCAATGTTCCCCGGTTTATATGTTCCCGGAACTTTTTCATGCGGATAACCTGATGTTTTATATAGACATTATATCCTTATCAAACTTTTATAGGAGGTAATGTCTATGAAAATCATCTTGCGGATCACCGGCAGGGGGACGAAAAAGTTCCTCATGTGGCTTGCGCAGAAGCTGGAGGGAGGGAAAGGTCATGCCCGCAAACGTTGAATCCATGTTCTATGTCCGGGAGAAGCCCTGGCATGGACTGGGGACGATGGTGGAGGACGCGCCTTCCTCCATCGACGCCCTTACGTTGGCCGGGCTTGACTGGAGCGTCATTCAGAAGGACGTGCTCACCCAGGACGGCGATCTCATCTCCGGCTTCAAGGTCAATCTCCGGGACAACGACGGCGCATTCCTGGGCATCGTGTCGGACAGGTACAGGGTGGTGCAGAATACAGACGCTTTTCGTTTTACCGACGACCTGTTGGGCGAGGGCGTGACGTATGAGACTGCCGGGGCATTGCAGGGCGGCAGAAAGGTCTGGATGCTGGCCCGGATGCCCCAGAGGTATTTCATCGCCGGGGACGAGATCGCGCCGTATCTGGTGGTGATGAACTCCCACGACGGAAGCTCCGGGATCAAGGTGGCCATGACGCCCATCCGGGTGGTTTGTCAGAACACCCTCAACCTGGCTCTGGGAACCGCACGGCGCACCTGGGCGGCAAAGCACACGGAGAACGTTCTGTACCGGGTGCATGAGGCCAGGGAGACGCTGGAGCTTGCGGACACCTACATGAAGGAGCTGCGGCGCGGTATTGAGGAGCTGTCTCGAATCAGGCTCTCAGACCGCAAGGCCCTGGAGCTCATGCGAGAATTCTTTCCCGTCACGAAGGAGCTCTCCGATGTCCAGCGAAAGAACAATATCCGGCTCTTAGGGGACCTGAAGCACAGATATTGGGACGCGCCGGACCTTGCCTATGTGGAGAATAACGGGTATCGCTTTGTCAATGCGGTGAGTGACTTTGCCACCCACGCGGAGCCCATCCGCAGGACGAAGAACTACAACGAGAACCTTTTCCTGCGCACTGTTGAGGGCAACCCCATGATTGACAGGGCGTATAAGATGGTTTTGGCTGCGGCGTAAGGAGGCAGTATGTCATTTAAAATTCTAACATCTACAAACAATCTTCCATACGAGGATTGGCTGGAGTACCGCAAGCTCGGCATCGGCGGTTCGGATGCCTCCGTGATCTGCGGGATCAGCCGCTACAAGTCCCCGGTGGAGCTGTGGATGGAGAAGACGAATCAGATACCCCAACAGGAGGCGGGTGAAGCCGCCTATTGGGGAACAATTCTTGAAGCCATTGTCCGTGCCGAATTTACCAAGCGCACCGGCATGGAGGTAAAGCAGCTGGGACAGATTTTGCAAAGCGTAGAGCACTCCTTCATGCTGGCGAATCTGGACGGCGTATGCGAACACCCGGACTACGGCCCCTGCATCTTTGAGGCAAAGACAGCTTCGGCGTACAAGGCCGGGGAGTGGGACGACGCCATTCCCGACGAATATCTCTTGCAGATTCAGCACTATATGGCCGTCACGGGATATAAGGGCACATACATTGCCGTCCTCATCGGCGGGAACACGTTCAAGTGGAGGTTTGTCGAGCGCGATGAGGAGCTGATCTCTATGCTCATCAATCTGGAGGCGGATTTCTGGGTGCACGTTCAGAATATGACACTCCCGCCCCTGGATGGCTCCGACGCCTCGGCAAAATTCCTGGCGGAGAGATTTCCCAACAGTACGCCACGGTCAAAGATCGAGCTGCCAGATGTGGCTGAAACGCTTCTTACGCAGTACGACGAGGCTTGTGAGCAGCTTGAAGCCGTCACTGAGCGCAAGCAGGAGGCGGAGAACCGCTTGAAGGAAATGCTGGGCGACAACGAAATTGGCACAGCCAACGGCAGGATCATCACCTGGAAAAGCATCGTGCAGGACCGCCTGGACAGCAAAACATTGAAAGCGGAACACCCAACGATCTACCAAAAATACATAAACAAAATATCCTACCGCCGTTTCTCTGTGAGAGCGGCGGTATAATTCTGGAGGTAAATATGGACACATCAAAGCTCAAAGACCGTTTGGAGGACAAGGCACGGGGATTGCAGAATCCCGTTGCAAACACAGCTCTGACGCCCTCCGAATCCGGCTATCTGGCCCTGAACAACAATGCCCTGGATGTGATCCGGGCCAATTTGAAAAACCAGCCTCTCTCCTTTGACCTTTTCGACATCGTGAAGTCCCCCTCCGGCGGCTCCACGGTGTTTTCCGTGCCCGGCCTGGCCGGAGACGAGGCGGAGAAGGAGCTCACCGGGATCATCCTGGACTACACCACGCCCCGTGCCTATTGGGACACCCCTGACCCGGTGGAGGGCACGCCGCCGGTGTGCCTCAGCCAGAACAGCATCATCTCCCACGACGGCAAATCCTGCGCCCACTGCCCGTACAACGATTTCGGCTCCAAGGACGGGGAGAGTAATGCCAAAGCCTGCAAGGAATCTGTGCTGATCTTCCTGCTCAGGCCCAACAGCATCATCCCGGTGCTCGTCCGTGTCCCCGTGACAAGCAAGGCGAGATTTCTCAAATACTCCACAAGGCTTCTGAGCACCCTGACGCCCATCAGCTCCGTGGTCACGAAAATCACCCTGGAGAAGGCCACCAGCAAGGCCGGGAAACCCTACGCACTTTTTAACTTTGAGGCCACAAGCGTTCTCAGCGCCGCTGATGCCGCCAACGCAAAGGAGTATGCCCGCCAGTTCATGGAGCTTGTAAGCTCCGCCGACATGATCCCGGACCTTGCCGAGGCGATCTGATGGATATTGCGTTGGAACCTGATGAAGAAAACCTGGACTTCCTGAATTGGCTTGCCGAAAGCCGGCAGAATCACTTGTCCCAAACCGGCATCCTCTCCTCGGAGGAATACATGACAGAGGACCTGACTGCCCTTCTGGGCCACGAGCTAACCCCCGATGAAAAAGTTAATTTGGCGATCTTCCTGGACAAGGTAATGAAAGAGCGCCAAGTCATCTACATCGAGGGCGTCCGCGACGGAATACGGATGGCGAAGGAGGTCCGCAAGGCGTAAAGATTTCCCCCACGGCGCGCAAAGACGCTGTGGGGGAATTGATGTGTTACAAAAGAAACGAGCGTCAGTTTTGACATTCGTATTTTTAATTTTTCGCTCAACAAACCTGTTAACTTTGATACAAAGCTGTGACAGGTCAGATTTGATACCGGGAGGTTTCTCATGGGAACGGTTTATGGATATGTGCGGGTGAGTACGCCGAAGCAGCATATGGAGCGGCAGATCCGGAACATCCGAGCGCTTTATCCGTCGGCTGTGATCCTTCAGGATGAGTACACAGGGACGAGGATGGAACGCCCAAGCTGGACGAGGCTGTATAAGAGGGCCGCCAAGGGGGATGTCATTGTCTTTGACAGTGTCTCCCGCATGAGCAGAAACGCCGAGGAGGGCTTTGCCATCTACGAGGATCTGTTTCAGCGGGGCGTCTCCCTGATGTTCTTAAAGGAACCTTATATCGATACAGAAGTCTACCGCAAGGCCATGACAAGCGGCATCCCCCTCACAGGGACGAATGTGGACTATATTCTCGCCGGGGTCAACCAATATCTTCTGGCCCTGGCAAAGGAGCAGATCCGTCTTGCCTTTGAGCAGGCAGAAAAAGAGGGCGCGGACCTCCATCAGCGCACAAGGGAGGGCATAGAGACGGCGCGTCTGAATGGGAAGCAGATCGGCTTGAAGACCGGGACAAAGCTCACCACAAAAAAGTCCGTCGAGGCAAAGAAGCTGATACGCAAATACAGCAAGGACTTCAACGGCGCCCTGGCCGACAAGGACTGTATTCGTTTGATCGGCTGTGCCAGAGGGAGCTATTATAAATACAAGAGGGAGATTCGCGAAGAAAAGGATGAGTAAAAAAATATTCTTCTCGGAACTTTAATGTAAAGAATCAAGTGATGCTTAAAAACTACACTTGTACAACAGGTGTTATTTTATGAATCTATCAGAATATAAGAAATACTATCTATATCTCTCTATATATAAATATTATATATACTATAATTGATTGATATATATATATTATATAGATATAAATATTCTATAATATATATATTATATGTATGAAACGAGGTTATGTAATTGGATACAATTGTCTTATGCAATTATTCTACATATCAACAGAATTCCTGTAAAGAGAAACCTGTTCGGGAAGATGATCTGCCCCAAAATTGTGAAGGAATAAAATATTGGGCTAAAGAGATTGATCCTGCGAAAGCCCCATGTATCTGGATAAAAATAAACTGTCACATGTTTACGAAGCACATAAATGTGACATTTGAAGACATTGCTGAAATCAAAAGTACAGTGGAAACCCAGCTTGAACAAATGGATATGGCTCTGGACGATTTTCATATAAGCCGCATTGATTACGACTATAATTTCCGGCTGGATTCTCAAAGGCGAGAGGCGCTGGTTGAGACTATGAGAGGACTTCCCAGACGGATAGGGTGTATGAATAAGTCGCCGCTTTACCACAGCATTTACTTTTTCTGTACGTCGAGACATATCCAGCTTTACGACAAGGTCCACGAGAGGGTTGAGAAAAAGAAGAAAATCATGCCATGGGAAGCGGAGGTTTGCAGGCAGGAAATTCAATGTTTTCCAGGACATATAGCTTATGTTCGCCAATATTATGACCTGCAGCCCACATGGGAGAATTGGGTAAATCTTGACAGGCAGGCTGATTACCTGCTGAGAGCCCGTCCAATTTTCCTCAGAGGCGATTTCTACCCGCTGGGCCGCGCCGTTGAGCTTGTCCAGAGAAGCCAATTATCACCAACCATGAGGGAGAGACTATGCGATGACCTACGACTCATTTCGAGCGGCGGTCTTGCCACGCTGAAAACAAAATACAGCTACAACACATACAAAGAGCATTTGACTTGCTTCGCTGATTTAAATATCAGTCCCCTGACACTTCCCCAAAAATATGAATATCTCGGAAAAATAGAAAATCCTTTCTTTCATGACCGGCTTTGTCCGGCCTTTTGTTTTTGTGACGAATAGTCATGATCTTCCAGGCAGCCTCATACCATTCATTAAGCAGAACCGAGGTGGTCCCACAATGAAAAGCCGGAAGTTGAATTATCGGATCCATGATCCAAATCCTCCCGAAGTCCTGGCAAATTATCTGATCGGGCTTTTCGTGGAGGTCAACACGCCAAAAATAGAAGCGGCCATGATTGCCGCTGAAAGTCAACCAAATAGAGATGACAATAATGATGAGAGCCATCCCGCCAAAGCGGGGTGACTCTTTTTTTATAATAGATAAATTGACATAGTGTTCAAATGGACTTGTTTTTTTCTAATATATAGAGTATAATGATATAAAAGTGTGAATATAGTTGTGCTATTTTCCTATAAAAATGTGAGGTGTGCCCTGTGGAACGGCTTATTATGAACGACCTTCTGAGATGGAAGAACTCCAAGCACCGTAAGCCTCTGATTTTGAAGGGTGTGCGGCAGGTGGGAAAGACATGGGTGCTGCGGGAGTTCGGGAAGCGGTACTACGAGAACACCGCCTATTTCAACTTCGATGAGAACGAGGATTACCGGCAGTTCTTTGAGACGACTAAGGACGTGGACCGCATCCTGCAAAACCTGATGCTGGCAAGCGGGCAGAAGATCCTGCCAGAAAAGACGCTCATCATCTTCGATGAGGTCCAGGACTGCCCCAATGTCATCAATTCCATGAAATATTTCTGCGAGAACGCGCCGCAGTACCACATCGCCTGCGCCGGGTCGCTGTTGGGGATCGCTCTTGCCAAGCCCTCGTCCTTCCCGGTGGGCAAGGTCAATTTCATGCAGATCGACCCCATGACCTTCACGGAGTTCCTGATGGCAAACGGCGACGGGAATCTGGCGGAGTATCTGGGGAGCATCGACAGGATTGAGCCCATCCCTGACGCCTTTTTCAATCCGCTGACAGAAAAACTCAAGATGTACTACGTCACCGGCGGGATGCCGGAGCCGGTGCTGATGTGGACGGAGGAGCGGGACGTTGTCGCCATGCAGGAAGCCCTGTCCGCCATCATCGGCGCCTACGAGCGGGACTTTGCCAAGCATCCCAGCATCAGCGAGTTTCCGAAGATCTCGATGATATGGAAGTCTATACCCTCACAGCTTGCCAGAGAGAACAAGAAGTTCATCTACAAGGTCGTGAAGGAGGGCGCTCGCGCCAGGGAATACGAGGACGCCCTGCAATGGCTGGTGGACGCGAGGCTCGTGCATAAGGTCTACCGCAGCTCCGCCCCGCGCCTGCCCATAGCGGCCTACGATGATCTGTCGGCATTCAAGATTTACCTTGTGGACGTTGGCCTGCTCCGCCGTCTGGCGCAATTGTCCCCCACGGCCTTCGGCGAGGGCAACCGGCTTTTCACGGAGTTCAAGGGGACTCTCACCGAAAACTACGTGCTCCAATCCCTGATCCCCCAATTTGAGGTTATGCCCCGCTACTGGAGCCAGGTGAACCCGCCCTACGAGGTGGACTTCCTCATCCAGCGTGAGAACGACATCTTCCCCGTGGAGGTCAAATCCGAGTCCAACACCACCAGCCGCAGTCTCCGCAAATTCAAGGAGCTCTTCCCAGACGAAGTCAAGCTCCGCATCCGCTTCTCCCTGGATAACCTGAAACTGGACGGGGACGTGCTGAATATCCCCCTGTTCCTGGCGGATGAGGCAGACAGGATGATTGGGATGGCGTTGGAGTAAAAAATTGTTTATTTCCTTTATGCCTTATTGAGTTAGTGAGGGCAACAATGGATTTATATAGTGTGATGCAATTAATTATTTCTCCGGAAGAGACACAGCTTAAAAGTGGTGCGTTTACAGACGAAAAAATGAATTTACTCAACAACGAAGCCGATAAAAGAGTATTTGTTTTACTACGCAATATCGCTTCATTGGGAGTAAAATATGAGAAGTCAGGAATAAAGTTTTATCCCATGATG
This sequence comes from uncultured Oscillospiraceae bacterium, assembly GCA_947626385.1. Classification (GTDB taxonomy): domain Bacteria; phylum Bacillota; class Clostridia; order Oscillospirales; family Oscillospiraceae; genus RUG626. Next base: position 7,161 of record CANQSD010000023.1, read on the forward strand.
GAATTTGCAGATGGGACAAGATCGTTTTCTGTAGAAGATTTGACGGACAATGACTACACTATTTTGTATTCGATAAGTCTACAAGATCTGCCTTTACTGATAAGGACAAGAATCGCAGAGGTTTTATGGGGTGAAAAAAGAGACCATGAAATGGCCGATATCGCCTGCTTATGCAATTATCGATTGTATCTTATATCTTTTGACTCATCCAAATGAAGCCGCTGTTTCAAGTACCTAAGCAATGCAACAGAGTTGGCTGTCCAAATCAATTCAAAGGAGTATATAGGAATTCTTCAAAATATACATGATAAGATTATTGAACTTGGTGGAAAAGATCCCTCGTTCTTAAGCATTCGATTAATAGGACTACTTCTTGACCAAAAGAGATGGAACAAGTATGACGAAATAATACCAGTAATAGATAATATAATATCAATTGCGGACAATGTCCAAAAGGTTAGAGAAGCCTTCGAACTAAAAACGAAGATAATAATCAGGCAAGGCAATAAAGAACTTGCAATGGAAAACAATAGAAGGCTTGCCCTCTATCTGGAGGAAAAAGCAGCGATGGAGTCTACTTCTAATATTCAATCTCTGTTTACCTCAGTACAATATTTACAAGATGCTATACAACTTTACCGTAACAACAATGCTCGCGATTTAGGGGAGCAGGTACATAAAAAATTAATAGAACTACAAAAACGTATTCCCCATTATATGGTTCCAATCACATCTCGTATAGATGTATCAAAGACCCATGAAGATGTAATGGCTTTATTTGATAACCTGTCATTTAGAGAACATATCTTGAGAATTACACAGATTACACCGCTTTTCAAAAAAGAAAAATTAAAGAAAAAGGTGCTGGATGACGCATCTAACCCACTTTCTCAGCTATTTAACAGCAAAATCATATCATCAACCGGACAGACAACAGCTCAAATTAGATCAATCGATATCAATAATCCAGAAAAAGATGCAGAAACATTGAATATGCATATGCATCACAAGGCTTTACAATACGAACAGATTTGCGGTGAAACCACATTAAAATGGGCTCAGGATTTACTGATAGCTAATTTCAAATTCACAAAAGATGATTTACGGTTTCTTGTGGAAAACAATCCTATTGTTCCTTCAGGAAGAGAAAATATATTCCTATCTGGCCTTTTTTACGGGATGATGGGCGAAATCTATGAGGCACTTCACATTTTAGCGCCACAAGTTGAAAACCTATTCAGATGTGTCGCAGAGGAATGTGGTGCAGTGATTGTCAAATTAAATGACGACAACACCTCAGAGGCAAAAATGCTTAGAAAAGTCTTTGATACGCCCGAACTATTGGAATGCTATGACAATGACATTCTATTTCTTTTCAAAGGATTACTAAACGAAAAGTCGGGGGCAAATATCAGAAACGAAATTGCCCATGGTCTAATGGGCGAGAGAATCGGAAACGCAGGAGCGTCCCGCTTTTTCTTCTGGTGGGTAGTGAAAATTCTCTCCTTCACATCAATCGAATGTAGAAGAATTTTGCTGAGCGAGAATTCTTGATAAATTATGGCTGAAAATCTTTCTACATTATCGCGCACCTTGCCATAAACCTGAGTTTATGATATATTTTTAATAGGGCATTAGTTTTGCCATAACTTATAGAAGCAGGAATCGATAACATCGATTTTGAATCTATAAATTGTCATTTATATGGCATTATAGATGGAAAAACTGCCATAACCTGAAAGACCGCATTTATAAAGGATAAAGGCATGTATATGCACTCTCCCTTTGGAAATAGTATTGCGTTAATTCTGAGTATTGAATACACATATTCAAATGAGCATTCTGAATCAAAGATTCTAACAAAAAGAGCAGGGAGGAAAAAACATGGCTGATATCAAACTATTCAACATAAACGGAAAAGTAAAAGAATATCAGAGCGGTACGGTGACGCTGGAAAAGGAACTCCAAACTGTTATCGAAAACAATATGGAAACTTTTTTCGGCGTAACTTTCCTGGCTTCTGAATACCCCACAACTGACGGAGGCAGGATGGATAGCATAGGCATTGATGAAAACCACTGCCCGGTCATATTTGAATATAAGCGTTCCATGAAAGACAATGTCATCAACCAAGGGCTTTTCTATCTGAACTGGCTACTTGACCACAAGGACAGCTTTAAGGTTCTGGTCATTGAAAAATTGGGGCTGAAAGCCTCCGAGATAATTGACTGGACCATGCCCCGAGTTGTCTGTATCGCCGGAGACTTTACAAAATATGATGAGTCGGCGATCAAACAGATGAACAGGAATATCAGCCTGATTCGATATAAGAAGTTTGGCCCTGACCTCCTGATGTTCGAACAAATCAATGAAAATGTAGCTACGGCGATTGCCGAGACTGATTCCGTACATAAGCCAAAAACTTCCGACAAAACGTTTGAGGAACAAATTGCGAATGCAGATGATCCAATTAAAATTTTGTATCAAGATCTGGCAAATTATATATTGAGTTTGGGCGATGATGTAAGTGAAACGCATCTGAAATTATACTCAGCATTTCGGAAGATGAAAAACATTGTTACCGTAGTAGCAATGAAAAAGAAGCTAGTTATAAATCTTTCAATTGATGTTAACACGGTAACCTTTGAAGAAGGTTTTTCAAGAGATGTTACAAATATTGGACACTGGGGTTGCGGAGCTGTCGAATTACATATTCACAGTTCGGCTGATTTCGAAAAAGCCAAGCCACTTATTGATCGTGCCTATATCGAAAATTGATGGAGGTAATAATAATGTCCTTCCTTGATAGAGCCATAAAAGACGGGTATGCGTATATTACAGGCGCTGAAGAAAAGCAAAGAATTACGTACATATCCTCTGACAACCATAGTGAAAATTTCAGCGATCCTGAGGAAAAAGTCCGCGCGGAAGTTTGGGCAGAATTGATTTACCAATACGATTACCCTGCAAGCAGAATCAAAATTGAAGTCGCGATACCCGATAGGCTACCCGTAGACCGTGCCGATATAGTTGTTTTTGAAGACGATGCGTGCAAACGCCCATTTGCTGTTATTGAGTGCAAAAAAGACGGTATTACTGACGCCGAATTTTCCCAGGCGATTGAGCAGGGAGTTGGTAATGCAACGTGGATAAAACTACGTGCTACCTACGTTATGATAGTTGCTGGCGAGACACGTAGAGTACTTGATGTTTCAGATAAATATGGCGTTTTGGAGCGAGAGGAAAATATCATTGCTGATCTTCCAAAAGCTTATGGCAAACCGCAGGCCTTTCGCTTTTATAAAGGTGGAGAGTATACCGATGAAAAGGGGAATATATGCATAGCGCCTGATATTCATTCTGTCGAACGTGAGACTCTGATTGCCGCAATAAAGAAGTGCCATAATACCTTGTGGGGTGGCGGCCGGCTTTCGCCTCCCACTGCTTTTGGCGAGTTATGCAAATTGATTTTTGTGAAGATCAGTGATGAAAAGAAGGCTCGTAAAAAGGGAATTCCATATGAGTTCCAGATAAAAACACATGAGCCGTCTTCAAAATTGGCGGAGCGCATTCGAGCTCTTTATGATGAGCAGAAGATAAAAGACCCTGAGGTATTCACAGAGTCGATTAAGGTGGATGACCGTGTTCTGCGAACGGTTGTTTCCCATTTGGAAGCAATTAACCTTCACGAAACAGATCTTGATGTGAAGGGAGTCGCTTTTGAGCAGTTTATGGACGGCTTTTTCAAGGGCGATTTTGGTCAGTATTTTACACCCCGTCCTATTATCGAGTTCTGCGTAAAAATGATGAAGCCTGAACAGGACTGGAATGTGCTTGACCCCGCCTGCGGTTCCGGCGGCTTTTTGCTTCATTCCCTTGACTTCATGCGCAAGCAGGCCGGGGAATACTACAATCTGGAGGTACAGCCTGTAGAACACTATAATTTCTGGCACGATTTTGCCTCAAAGCACCTCTTTGGGATTGAAATCAACGATGAAATAGCTCGTGTGGCTAAAATGAATATGATCGTTCACGACGACGGTCACACAAATGTGATCAGCTTCGATGCGCTTGACAGCATTGAAAAAATGCATGATCACAACAAGGGTTTTGCGAAAAACCGGTTTGATTTGGTCCTCACCAACCCACCCTTTGGATCCACAATATATAAAACCGAAAAACCATATCTGTCAACTTATACGCTTGGAAAGGTGAAAGACGCAAAAGGCAAAGAGAAGGTAAGGCCGCGCCAGAGTTCGGAGATTCTGTTTATAGAACGCATTTGGCAATTTTTAAAGCCAGGTACAGGCCAGGCTGCTATTGTACTGCCGGATGGCATCCTGACAAACAGCTCCTCCCAATATGTTCGTGATTTTATTTTGGAAAAGTTCCAACTGCTTGCGGTTGTGAGCTTGCCTCAGTGTGCCTTCGCGCATTTTGGGGCAGGTGTAAAGGCCTCTGTTATATTTGTCCGCAAACGCAGCGCCGGCGAAGCGCTTGATGAAAACGAGCCCATTTTTATGGCGGCCCCGGAGCTGATCGGGTACGATGCAACAGGCAGACAAACTGAGTCCCAGCTTGATGAAATTGTAGAAAGATTTGAGAAATTTAAAAAGGATCCATCCCCTTTTTTTGCGTGACCCCCGATGCAAATGACCTATGTGTCTTTGCTGTCAAACGGGGGAACGTTAATAGTAGATTTGATGTGAGAAATTTACAATATGTTCAAGGAAAAAACAAACCCGGACTAAACAAGGTATCGCTGGGGGAATTAACTGCTGAAGAACCTTGTTATGGGTCTTCTGCCACCGCAATTGAGCGAGTGAATGAAGATCAGCCAAAATACATTCGGATAACGGATTTTGATGATTTTGGAATTGACGAAAAGCACATATTCATGACAGCGGAAACATATTCTGGAAGACATCTACTGCAAAAGGAGGACATCCTGTTTGCCCGTTCAGGGGCGACTGTTGGAAAAACGTATTACTATGATGGCAGCATTGGTACAGCTGTCTTTGCTGGCTATTGTATACGTTTTAGATTCAATCAAAAAAAAGTGCTTCCTAAATATGTGTATTGGTATACAAAAACCAATTCATATAAAAGATGGGTTAATGGTATTCAGCGCCCTTCCGGGCAACCCAACATAAACAAAGAGGAATATAAGTCTTATGAAATCGTTTTGCCAGCTTTTGATGTTCAACAAAAGTTGTGTGAAGAAATGAACCAAGCCGAAAGAAAACGCAAGAATAAGTTTCAGCAAGCAAATAAGCTTTCTGAAAAGGCAATAGATAATATTTTTGAAGAATTAGGAATTGCTTTTAAAAAATATCTACCGTCTACCTACAGTTGCACAAATCTAAAACAAATTCAGGAAATGGGCCTGTTTTGCAATCCTCATAGCGCATATTTATTGGATGTTATTTCTACATTGAAAAGCAACCCATTGTATGTCGGAGAATTAGAGAATTATGTAGATGTTAATCCCACTATTGACCGTAGCGCCTTGACAGATGGAACAGAAGTGTCATTTGTCCCCATGCCCAACGTGTATGCCAAGGAGAATCGAGCGGATTACATCTTGTGCAGCTATTCAGAAGTAAAAACCGGGTTTACTCCGTTCAAAAAAGGAGACCTGCTTTGGGCTAAGATTACTCCCTGTATGCAAAATGGAAAGTCCTTCTTAGCATCGGATATGCAGACCGAATATGGTTTTGGATCAACCGAATTTCACGTCTTAAGGGCAAAAACCAATCAGATTTATATGCCTTTTTTATGGATACTTTTGTCCGAGAAACATATTTTAGAAGCCGCTCAAGGAATGTTTAGCGGCTCAGCCGGACAACAGAGAGTCCCTGATCTATTCTTGAAGAAGTTTCCCTTAGTATTACCCGAGTTTGGAAAGCAGCGGGAGTTAGCAGATTCTGTTTTAACTGCGCTCAAAGAATCCCGCAGAATTCGTCAAGAGGCCGAGCAGGAATGGGATAATGCCAAAGCCTGGTTTGATAGAGAACTATTGGATGGATGAAGCTATGCACAAGAACGTAGAAGATCATGAATTGAGTAGAGGTCAACTGTGTTATTTGGCTCACCATACCTGCCAGTGGTGGAATGCTGTTTTTATTCAGGCAAAGCGGTTTATTACCGTATTTGAACAAAATTGCGGATCAGAGCCGTGGGATGCCGATGGAGATGAAATGGCATTTCTCCCGGAGAGAATGTTTTTAATTACTGCGATAAATCATGCACTTGAATACACACAGAAGCTCAATATTGAATTGCAACGAAGCCAAAACTTTACCCTGCAAAATGTACTCGACGAAGTTTTTTCTTCAATTTCAAAAGAAGATATCAAAAATCTACGTGATATGAATGAGCATAGCTTAGATTACCTCGTGGGTGAAGGGCATCACCAGAACCAATTTATTTCAAGGGTCGAAAAAGAAAATATCCGGATAGAGACATCTGCAGCTGTCACATTTCTGCACGGTGATGTGAAACTTTTCTTGCTCGGTAATGTTCCAATAGATAAACTTCTCTTGATTATGAAAAAACAGCAGCCCATTGTAAAAGAGATCACAAGGGAAATATTTTACAAGAATTGGGGATAAAGATGATAAAATTAAGCGGAATTTTACAGTACTCGATGGGTAACTTTCTCTGCCTGCGCGGATTTGCTTCATTTAAAATGTTAAGTGCAATTTCCGCACCTAACCCTGCGATTCAGCGGGAGCTAATTGAGACACATAAAGGGGAAATGGCTAATTTTCTAAACTCTGGAGAGTACAGGTTTTTCCCGGAGATCATTCTATCAATGAACCTTTCGAACGGGAAATCAGGTGCAGAAGATATTGATTCGTTTCATAGGACATTGCAGTCCGGGGAAACGTGGAATAAACGTATTGGAGCGGTAAATTTTGATATTTCTCAAAATAAAACGAAGAATGAACTTGGCCCGTACAATTCTATGCCGGGAATAGATCGGATAAACATTGCTCATCTTCGATTTGATGAAGGGTACACACAACTGACCCGGATTGATGGTAATCACAGGCTGAGCGCCGCTGATGAGGTTTCAACGGATTTCAATGTTCCCTTCTGCCTGCTGCTATTCAGGGACCCGCAGGAAAATGAGCAGTATTCACGGGCTATCTTCCACAATATCAACGCAAAGCAGATTCCTCTGAATCTCGAAGAAAACTTGAGAGTGATCCTTGAAAGCCCAAGAGTGTTTTCGGATGACAAACTGAAATCAGATCCTACCTTTGGCTGGAAGTATTACCTTGCACGCAAAATGATAGATTCCATCGATTTTACATATTTTAATGCTATAAACTCTTACATCAGCAAATTTAAATACAGTTTTTTTGTGGAACTGTTCGGGTTCCTGCTGGAAAATAAACAAATCGAGAAAAGCGATGAAGCAGTAAATATACTAAGGACTCAACTAGTTGAAATTGAAAACGCCCTTATAGAATCGGAAATCATTTCTACCACACAAAACATAGCAGTTGTTGGCGCTTTGGCGTATTATCGGTTGACTAATGAGTTTAAATATAGGGGTTTTCTCTCTTGGGTAAAAAAGAATAATATTGGCAATGTAAAGGATCTTCATATTGCGGAAGCAATCAACTTGTATGACGAAATTTATGAACATGTACCCCGTAAGGCTTTTTTGGCAAGGTGGTATCCTTCGGCAGAACATGATGGTAAAGAAGAAGCTGAACGTGCAGAATGCAGGTTAAAAGCTATACAAGAGTTAGCTTGTGAGCTTAATCTTGAACTTGTTGATATGGGGACTCGTGTTACAGGGACTTTTGATATTCGTAAGGAAATGTATAATAATATCCGGGAATGTGATATCTTCATAGCTGATTTAACAGGTGCGCGCCATAATGTGATGATTGAAATTGGGTACGCTCTCAAGCATGTGGAAACCGGAAGGATGGTTTTCTATTTTCAAGCATCTAAAAATTGTCCATCGGTTCCTTTTGACGTGAATCATTTAGCATATGATGAAATTACTGACTCTGGGCAAATAAAAACTAAAACTAAAGCAAGGATTCAAACTATTCTTGAACAAGCACGAAACGGGGAAATATAAAAGATAGCATTGATTAATTTAACCATTGTTATATTAACTTGAACGCTATCAGCAGCGCTTGAAAATAATACTGTGAAGGACTACAAAAGCGGAAACCATGGAACCTTGCATACAAACACCCCCAAATTGCGCAAAATCGGGGGAAGAAAAGGGCAACGCGGTCAATACGTAAGGACTGGAAAAAGCCTTGGTGCCGTGTGTATTTATGTGATTTGGTGAATAGCGTGAGAAACGCGATAAAAGCGATACGCTGTATTTCTAAACGGAATGCTATGCATTTAAATTGCGCCAAAGGTGCCAAGAATCCTGAATATTAAAATATGCTTCCCCAAAAAACAGTGAAACATAACCTTAAACCGATATATATTGAACTCCATCGATAGAATACTGTGTAGAGTTAGATGATTATACTCCCAAAATATGTACCCCCAAGGTGACCACGCTGACACCTTGGGGGTACATATTTTATGGTTTAATGTTTCCTTCTAAAACAGATGAGTAAAAAAGGGAGGGGGGTTAACTAATGTAAATAAATTTTGATGCGATTTTTCTTTTAGAATCCAAATCTGCTTGCCGTTCACACGCGGAAACATCAGAGGCGCTAATGGATTTGCCAATGCAACGCGAAACTTCCCTAGCGAACTGAGTTGCACTCATAGTGTATGATTCTGTCCAGCAGTACACTCTGTTTCCTGCATTATAATACCATGCTACAATCATAAGTAAAACCTCCTTATATGATGATGTAAACAGTATCCATTTATTGTAGAATGTAGATGAAGTTACAGACTGGATTAGGCTTTCTACCCGATACTATTATGCTATCGATATAAATAAATATCGGCTAGTGCATACTCAGCGGAAAATGATCCTTCTATAACAATTTGAAGACCGTCTGCATAATTTAACTCCACTGTTTTTTCTTCTGGGAACATCTCATACGTTAATTCATAAGTTTTCAGTAACCTATATTTGTCATTACCGTTTTTTGCATAAATATATAAGGTCACATTTTCTGATGCCGTACCGTCAATATGTCCAACCGTGAATGACATCTTTGAGTACTTCCCCTTTAAATTGGCATACAAGCGTTTACTATTTCCGTAACGCTTAACGAACCCATTATCATATGTATCTGTCCCCATTACAAATGAATTGCCGCTACCAACAGCATACACTGCAAAATCACTTTGAGTTATCATGCTTGCAGGAAAAACTATTTTTTCTGCCCGCTCCGTACCAAAAAATACAGTTGATTTAGAAAAATCAAATGAAATAGGTTCACTCAAAAATGTATTTAGTAGTGATTCGGAATAATATAGATGGCCGTCAACATCGGCAACAGAATTGGGAATATTTTCATCAATCTGTTCACCATCAACAATAAGCGTTGCAGCTTGGATTTTTGCTACTGTTTGCGAATGTAGTTCTTTATTCTCGTTTTGCAAAGAAACTATTTCGCTCTTTAATGAGTCAATTTGCTTTGATAGCTCAGCAATATTGCGTTGTAGTTGATCTTCATGAGTTGACATTTCGTTAAGAACAGATTCTGCTGTTACGGTTTCTAAAGCAGATTCGTCCATTCCAATACCGATGATAATATCAGTTAAAATGTTTTTATAGTTTTCAAGTTCAATCTTATTTGTAGACATGGTATCTGCAATAATTTGAAACTGCTCGTTTGGTTCTGAACCTATAACTTCTTTGGATACAAGCCCAGGGGTAACAAAATATGTATTCATTAAAACATCAAAACTATCAGCGGATACATAGTTTTTACTAACAAATACAGAACCGCCTATGAGAGTTATAATGCAAGATAAAATAGCTCCAACTACCCCAGACAAAAGCTGATGCTTCTCTATAAAACTTTTTTCATTATTATTTGTCATTTTGTCGTCCTCATTTTATTTATTCTTTGAGTGATTTATTTAGCGCATCACAATCTAATATGATAAGTTGTACTATAGCATGAAAAAGATTTAATGAGGGATGTAATAAGGTGATTCAGAATGAAAGGCTAAATTAATTTATATCCTCCGAACCTAAAGTGATTATTAACAACGAGGTACGGATTTAGTTGGAATTCATCCACCATACAAAATAGAGCTTTTTACTTTGGCACCTAAATACTTCAAAAAATATTTAGCATCTTTGGCGTAATAACCAGAAATTAATCTTTTGAGTTGGCATCTTTAATCCCTCCCGATAATTATTCCTTCAATAATAATATGTTTTCAGAATCGCATTATGTTACATCATTTTTCAAAAAAGCAAGCTGCAATAAAATGAGTAATCTAGGGACGCCAATATCTTGATTGCCATTATTAAGAAACAAAAGATACGGCCCATTGATTCTAATAGAATGATGTTACTACAAAATATTTGCAAAGAATCAATAAACTAAATCCACAAAGATTCAATTACAAATGCATTACTAAACACACAATCGGGCAACTCCCATTCACGGAGTTGCCCGATTGTTATCCTACGCACCATATAAACCGCTCTATTAAACTATAACCATATGGACGGTGCTTTTGGATACGCCGAAGTGTTTGGCGGCGGCGCGGACGGTGGCGCGGGTGTCTATGATGTAGTGGGCCAGCTCGACGGCCCGGTCCTCGATGTTTGATCTCAAGTTCACCACTCCCGAAAATGCACTGAACAGTAAACTGTATGTGCCGGGAGAGGTGATTATTCATTAGATGATGCCCCACTCGCGGGCCTGGAGGTGGAGAAGCTCGGTGAAGTCGTGGTCGTAGGGGTACTCCTCGGAGATGTGGTAGATCTGCTGGCTCAGGTCGGAGATATCCAGAAGGTAACTGCCGGATATCGTCTCCCGGCCCTCGGATTCCAGCTTGTATCTGGCGGCCAGGAGGACGTGTTCGCCGTAGTCGTGGAGGACCTGCGTCTCCACCGTGGGGACGCAGCCCTGGGTCTTCTCGGTCACAAGGGTCGTCACGTATTTCACGGCCCGGTCCCGCTCGCGCTCCTTGTCCCGGTGGGTGAGGGTGATGAACACGCCCACCGTCACGGCGAGGGCGAGCACAAGGGCGATGATGAGCCATCCGGCCCAGCCCCGGCGGGATGAAAGCTTGCTTTTCATGGGAAAGCCCCCTCTCTTTTCTTCACTATACATGAAAAGGCGGAAAAATACAAGGGTGAAATTTGGTGAAAGCCCTTTGAATCCAATGCTTTTTGTGGTATAATAGAACAAAAAGGAGGTGGGGATATGTCTGAGCTTTTGGAGGGGCTGAACCGGGCGCAGCGGGAGGCGGTGACGGCGACCGAGGGGCCGGTGCGGGTCATCGCCGGGGCGGGGTCCGGGAAGACGAGAGCCCTGACCCACCGATTCGCGTACCTGGTGAACGAGCTGGGCATCCTGCCCTCCAACATTCTGTGCGTCACCTTCACCAACAAGGCCGCCGCCGAGATGCGCCAGCGCATCCACAACCTCACCGGCGACGACGACACGGGGCACATCAGCACCTTCCACGGCTTTTGCGTCACGGTCCTGCAGGAGGATATCAGCGCCGTGGGGTATCCCAAGAGCTTCCTGGTGCTGGACAACGCGGACATCAACCAGATGCTCCAGATCATCTACGAGGAACGGGGCCTCACCCTCCGGGACATGACCTTCGCCAATGCCCGGGACATGATCGAGATCCAGAAGCTTTTCAAGCGCCCGGACTACTACGAGGACATGCTCAGCCTCTCCCTGGACGGCCTCAAGGAGAAGTACGACACCGCCACATCCGCCCAGGACATCATTTTTTACGGCTACCTCTACCAGGAGAAGAAGTGCTTCGCCCTGGATTATAACGACCTCATCAAGTTCACGCTCTACATCTTCCGGGAGCACGAGGATATAAAGCTCAAGTGGCAAAAGCGGCTTGAGTACATCATGATCGACGAGTTCCAGGACATCGACTCCCTCCAGTACGAGCTCATGGAGGTGCTGGCGGGCTACCACAAGAACCTCTTCATCGTGGGGGACCCGGACCAGACCATCTACACCTGGCGAGGCGCGGACGTCCGGTATCTTCTGGACTTCGATAAGAAATACCCCGGCGCGCGGACCGTCCTCATGACGGAAAATTACCGCTCCACGCCGGAGATCCTGGCCTGCGCCAACTCCCTCATCGACAAAAACGCCGCCCGTATCAAGAAGGACCTGACGGCGACGCTCCCCTCCGGCCCCGGCGTGCTGGTCCATTGCGCGAAGACCTCCGACGAGGAGGCCGCCTGGATGGCGGGGGAGATGACGCGGCTCCACGAGGAGGAGGGCACGCCCTACCGGGACATGGCGGTCCTCTACCGCTCCCACTTCGTGACCCGGCCCATCGAGGAGATCTTCCAAAGGGTCCGAATCCCTTATACCATCTACAGCGGCGTGCAGTTTTTTGACCGGCGGGAGATCAAGGATGCCCTTGCCTACCTGCGCATGGCGGCCTACCAGGACGACCTCTCCTTCCTGCGGGTGTGCAACACGCCCAAGCGGGACCTGGGCCGGCGGAGGCTGGAGTTTTTGCGCCAGTACGCCGCCGAGCACAGCTGTTCCCTCTATGCCGCGCTGAAGGCCAACCTGGACCAGGAGCTCATCAAGCCCACGAAGGCCCGGCAGTTCGTCTCCCTCATCGACGCCTACGCCGTCCAATGCGGGGCGCGGCCCGTCTCGGAGCTGCTGTCCGCCATCCTCAACGACTCCGGCTACGAGCGGATGCTGCGGACCGAGGGAAGCCAGGAGCGGCTCGATAACCTGGCGGAGCTCAAGCAGTCGGTCTACGATTTCGAGGTCACCGGCGGGGAGGAGGGGACGCTGGAGAGCTATCTGGCGCATATCGCCCTTTTCACCAACCAGGACGCCGTGGACAGCGGGGACAAGGTGAAGCTCATGACCGTCCACGCCGCCAAGGGGCTGGAGTTCCCTTACGTCTTCCTGGCGGCCATGAACGAGGGGATCTTTCCCTCCAAAAAGACGAACACACGGCCTAAAATGGAGGAGGAGCGGCGGCTTGCCTTCGTGGCGGTGACACGGGCGGAAAAGCGGCTCTATCTTACCGAGGCCGAGGGGCGGAATCTGGACGGCTCGCCCCGGTATCCCTCCCGCTTCGTGCTGGACATCGACCCCAAGCTCCTCACCTACACCCTCCCGCCCAGGGAGGGGCTCATCCGCGAGGCCAGGGCGTACATCAGCGCCAGAGAGGCGCGGCTTTCCGACGGACAGGCGCAGACGGGCCTTCCCGTGGGCCTCCGGGTCCGCCACGCCGTCTTCGGCGAGGGGACGGTCACCGGCGCGGACAGCGAGCGGGGAGCCAACATTATCAAATTTGACGGAATCGACACCCCCAGAGCCATTGCCTTTCGTGCGAAACTGGAAATTCTTTAAAAAGTTGGGAAAAGGGGTGGATTTTTTCAAAAGCGGTGCTATAATACTGATTTGGAAAGCGAATCAGTATCATGTGAGACAGTTTTAGCAGGAGAGGGACGACAATGATCACATCGGATATCTACGGGAAGCTGCGGGACGGCCGTGAGGTCCGCCGGTTCACCATCGCTAACAAAAAGGGCGAGTACGTGCAGATCATCGAGTACGGCGCGATAATCCACTCCATCGTGGTGCAGGACCGCACCGGCGCGCTGGGCGACGTGTGCCTGGGGTGCGCCAGCGGCGAGCGCATCGAGGACTTCGGCAGGGCCGGGCGCGTCATCGGCCGCGTGGCCAACCGCATCAAGCGGGGCAAATTCTCCATCGGGGGGAAGGAATTCAAGCTGGTCTGCAACGAGGGGAAGAACTTCCTCCACGGCGCGGAGGACGACTACGGCAAGAAGCTCTGGACCGGCCGCATCGAGGGCGAGAGCGTGGTCTTGGACTACTTCGACGACTCCACCGTGGGCTTCGAGTGCGGCGCCCAGGCCAGGGTGCGGTATCGCTTCGACGATTTTTCGCGCCTGACCATCGAGTATGAGTTTACCGCCCAGGGCGACACCGTCTTCAACCCCACCAACCACGCCTACTTCGACCTCTCCGGTACCGGCGACATCCGGGACCACGACCTGTGGATCGGCGCGTCCAACCGGGTCCACCGGGACGCGGAGGGCATCCCCGACGGCGGCCTCGTGCCCGTGCGGGGCACGGCGGCGGACTTTACATACCTCCGGTGCATCCGCGAGGCCATGAAGTACGGCGGGGACTACTTCGGCGACGGCCCCGTGAGCTACGACGAATTTTATCTGCTGGATAAGCAGGAGTCCGGCAAGCCCGTGGCGGACCTTTACAGCTACAACGTGGGCCGCGGGATGCGGACCTACACCGATATGCCCGCCATGGTGCTCTACACCGACCCCGGCACCAAGGTCGAGACAGGCAAGAACGGCCGGGAGCTGGGCGCGTACTGCGGCCTTTGCCTGGAAACGGGCTTCGTCCCCAACGCCGTGAACCTCCCGGAGTTCGCCTCCCCCGTCTTCCTCCAGGGCGCGACATTGAAATCCACCACGGTGTACGAATTTTATACCAGGTAAATAAAACACAGGAACGCTCCGGACGATGCCAAGACCGCCGGGGCGTTTTTAATGGGATCATGTGAAAAGTTGAGCGAGAAGCTGCTTGACGAATCGGGATCGGAAGGAGAAACACACAATGCTTTTGATCAAGAACCTGGAAACGCCAAGATTGCGGATCCGTTCCTGGCGGAGGTCCGATAAAGACTTTACGCTGTCTCTATGGGGAGACAAAGAAAACGGAAGGTATATGAGCGACCCTGTCCGTGAGAACATGGATGAAGCGTATCTCAAATGCGTCGATGAGATGGAAGATAACCCCGAGGGATATTATCTGCTCGTTGAATGGAAGGAGGATCATACGCCTGTCGGCACCTGCTGCGTATTCCCTGAAAACGGGAATTATGACATCGGGTATTGTATCGCGAAGGACCATTGGAAGGAAGGCCTCGGGACCGAGATGGTCGACGCGATCATTCGCTGGGTCAAGGCGGAGGGCGGCAAGTCCGTCACGGGAGAGGTGGTGGATGTCAATCTCGCGTCGGTCGCGCTCCTTCGCAAATTCGGGTTTTCAGCGGACCGGAAAACACGCTACAAAAAATGGGGAGAAGAAACCTGGTTCGACGCCCATTATTATAAGCTCGATTTAGAGTGAGCGCTCTGTTGCGCACGACTAAATCCATATGGAATTTAAACCGGCTCCCTTTCCGCGCGGCGGATTTTTTTGTCAAAATCCCTTGACAGGGCCATATTGAAGTGATATTATTTTGATATCACAAAAAATAAGGGAGGGTTTTCCGTGAAAACAGATATCCGGGAAAAAGAGCTCCATCCCAAGTCCGGCGGGCTCGTGCTGCTCCTGCTCATTCTGGGCGTGCTGGCGGGGACGGCGGTGTTCATCGTAGGGATCGTGCTGAGCGTGAGCACCGGGCGGGATATGCCTTGGGCGCTCCTTATCATCGCCGGGGCTGTCGCCGGCTGGGTCGTCTGCCCCATTCTTATGGCCGGCCTCAAGATCGTGAAGCCCAACGAGGCCCGGGTCTTCACGCTGTTCGGCAAGTATTACGGCACGGTGAAGGAGAGCGG
>CANQSD010000024.1 GCA_947626385.1 uncultured Oscillospiraceae bacterium
CATGATCTCCGCCATAAGTACCTCCCAAATGGATTTTCCCCCAGTATATTTCTTTTTCCCCGCTGTGTCAACTGTCCAAAAAACCGGGCGGGTTTAGAAAGCCCCTCCCTCCGGGAGGGGTCAGATTGTCAAAAAACTCACATCGAGCATTTTTTCCGGCGGCATGTACGTCGGGAAAAATACCTTTTGTCGCCCAAGTGTGCCCCGAAGGGGCGCGCGCAGGGCGACGGCAGGGGAATTTCGTGTGAATTCCGCAGAATTCACGCAAAATTCCCCGCACGTTTTCCCTTTGTCGGAAAAGGCCGCAGGCCTTTTTCGACAGGCTGGCCCCTCCCTTCGGGAGGGGTGGCCGCGCGCAGCGCCGGCCAGGGTGGGTGCGTCTATTTGACCGCTCCGGAGCCTCAACCTTCGATCCCTCAGTCTCGCTTCGCTCGACAGCTCCCTTTACGAAAGGGAGCCTTTCAGAAAGGATGCGGCGCTTTGCGCCGCGTTTATTAAAATTGCGCCGCAAGGCGGCGCAAACCTTTTAAAAGCCCTCCCCGCGGGGCGGGGAGGGGCAGGGGTGAGGTGGGAGCCGAAGGGCTTTGAGAGGTCCCGATGAACGCACCCACCTCATCCGGCGCCTGCGGGCGCAGCCGCCCTGCGGGGAAGGCTAAGACGGGAACGCCGGTTTTGAAACGGCGCCGTTTACCGGGTCATGCCCGTTCCCGTGCCGTTTCCGGTCCTGCTGTTCGTGTCCATGTCGTTGTCCACGGTGCCGCTGCCGGTGCTGCCGCTGCCTACGGTGCCGTTGCCCGTACCGCCGTTGCCTGTGCCGCCGTTGACACTGCCATGATTGGTGTCGCGGTCCATGCCGGTGACGTCGTCCACGGCGTCGCGGATGTCGTCGCCGGCCTTTTTGATGTCCTCGCCCACGTCGTCCAGACCGTCGCCGATGACGCCGTCCTTGGTGTTGTCGGAGCGGTCCGCGTCGGAATTGCCGCAGCTTACAAGAGAGAGCGCCATGACCAGCGCCAGAGCCAATATGCCTGCTTTTTTCATTGAAACCTCCAAGTTTAAGGTCGTTGACCGTTTTTTTGGTGCGCCGCTAGTATTTGCGTCTTCCGCGCCTTTGATACGCCCCAAAAACTGGCGGAATCTGGAGCGCCCGGGCGGGGGAAACTATGTAGGCGGGGCATCGACAGCCCCGCCTGCGGTTTTGTTATGAATTTTCCTTGGATTCCACTCGGTCCCGGAAGAGGAGTGAGATGCACCACAGGGCCGAAAGGGCCACCAGCGTGTAGACGACGCGGCTGATGGAGGCGGTCTGTCCGCCGAAGAGGTAGGCCACCAGGTCAAACTTGAAGACGCCCACCAGGCCCCAGTTGATGCCGCCGATTATCAAGAGGATAAGGGCGATCCTGTCCATGATCATCATGTGATCCCTCCTTTTTTGTTCGCGCCCTTAATATGCCCGCCTCCCAACGCTTTTATTCTTCTGCCGGTTTTTGGATGCCTTTTTCCGATTTTGCTGTTGTAAACGAAAGGCGTTTCCTTTATAATTTAAAAAAGAACAAAAAAGGGGGACTTTTGATGAAGACCGTTGACCTCCACTGCGACACGATCATGCGTTTTTACGAGGGCGCGCACCTCAGGGACCTTCAGGATGCCCACATTAGCCTGGAAAAGCTTCAAAAGGGCCAGGTCCTGGCCCAGTGCTTCGCCATCTTCGTGCCCACCCACGACGCCGCCCGCCGGTCCGGCCTGCCTGACGACCCGGCGGCGTACTTTGACCGGGCCTACGCGGCCTATCTCCGGGAGCTCGCCCTCAACGCCGACGCCCTCGCCCCGGCCTATACCGTCGCCGACATCGAGAAAAACGAAAGGGCCGGCAAGGTCAGCGCCATCCTCACGGTGGAGGACGGTGTGACTCTGGACGGCCGGATCGAAAACGTGGACGACTACTACCGCAAGGGCGTGCGCATGGTGGCCCTCACCTGGAATTATGAGAACTCCCTGGGCTTCCCACAGAGCGGCGACCCCAAAAAGCACGCCCTGGGCCTCAAGCCCTTCGGCATCGAGTGCGTCCGGCGCATGAACGAGCTGGGCATCGCCGTGGACGTGTCGCACCTTTCTGAAGGCGGCTTCTGGGACGTGGCGAAGCATACCAAAAAGCCCTTTATCGCCTCCCACTCCTGCTGCCGCGCCCTGTGCGACATCGGCCGGAACCTGACGGACGTCCAGATCCGCGCCGTGGCCGATTCCGGTGGCGTTGTCGGACTCAACTACTGCAACGCCTTCCTGCACCCTGTCTCCCGCCGGTTCGAGGACGATCTTACCGCCATTTCAGAGCTTATCCGCCACCTCCGGCACCTTGTGGCCGTGGGCGGCGAGGACGTGGCGGCCCTGGGGTCCGACTACGACGGCATCGAATCAAAGCTGGAGTGGGGCGACTGCGGCGGCCAACAGCGCTTTATAGAGGCCATCGCCGTCGCCTTCGGCGAAAGGACCGCCGAGAAGATCGCCCAACAAAACGCCCTCCGGGCCCTTAAAGACATCATCGGTTAACCGGCCCGCAGCGATTTATCCGCCATGCGCCCCAGGAACGCCGCCGCCTCGGCGCGGGTCAGGGGGTCGTAGGGGTGGAAGAGCCCGCCGGACCCGGTGATCACCCCGCACCGCGTGAGGGCCGTGACGGCGCTTTGATATTTGGCGGGTACGTCCGGGAAGACGGTGTCGATCTCGCCGCCCCGGGCCTCCTGAGGAAGCGCCCGGGCCATGAGCAGGGCAAACTCCCCTCGTGTGACGCTCTCACCGGGAGCGGCGAAGGACGTGTCGATGCCCCAGCGCCTCAGGTAGTCGTAATACCCCTCATACCACGCCCCGGAGGAGCCGAAGTCCCACCGGTCGTCGTAGTAGAGGGAGAGGAACCTGGCGCAAAGCGTCACGGCCTCGGCGGCGGTGACATTCCCCTCCGGATCGAAGAGGGTGGGGGCGCGCCCGTCCACGAAGCCTGTCTCATAGGCCCCGGCCACCAACCTGTAAAACCAGTCCCCGGCGCGGACATCCCGGAACTGCCCGCCGTAGCTCCTGACCTTCCCGATGCGGCCCACATACGCCGGGGTCCGGGTCTGCGCGGCCGTCTTCGGCTGGACGATGAAGCTGATCTTATACCCCCGCCCGCTGACGGAGGTGCTGTTGAAGGTGTCCCAGCTGCGCTCCGTCACCCGGATGAGGCCCTTCCCGTCGCCGTTCCCCTCCAGATACGTGATGCCGTTGGCGTCATATTTCAGAATGATCAGAGAGTGTCCGGCGTTGCCGTTGTAGGACCCGTCGGCGTTGGACGTGGTGCGCAGCAGCGCCCCGAAGCCGATGCCCAGGCGCTGAAACTCGCTGTAAGAGGCGCTGGAGAGGTTCCTGGCGGCGGTGTAGGAGTTCTTCCACCCCGCGTCCTCCCCGTGGTAGGGCACGTCCCCGAAGAGCGTGGCGTATACGGCGTTGGCGTATATGTAGCAGGAGGTCCCGGAATAGACCTGGCCGTTTGCGCTCTTGACGTAATACGTCCGACCCAACGGCACGTTCCGGCTCCCGATGGGCGCCGAAGCCCTGGTCGTGCACCGGATATCCTCGTACATCTCCGGCGTCCCGGCAAAGACCGCGTCGAGCTTGGCGGCCAGGGCCGCGTCGCCGGTGAAATCGGCGGCCCGCAGGGCCCCGGCGCTTGTCGTATACCGGCTCCCGGCCTGGGCCGTCGCCGCAAGCGTGAGCGAAAGGACCAGCGTCAGCGCAAGAGAGAGCAGTTTCTTTTTCATACCATCACCACTTTTGCAGGATTTGCGTTTCCGCGTGTCCCATGATACCGCAAAAAGCGGCGGGAATCAAGACAACCTACCGAATTGGTATGATTTACTTTACCTTTCCAATCAATCTCTAAAGCTGTAATTGTTTGTAATTTGCTTTTCGTGTCAAATGATGTTATAATGTTAAAAGACTAACAATCAAGGACGGCCCACGCCGTTTCTCCGGAGAAGACCATGGAGCTTTTGAAAATGTTTCTCACCTTCGCCAAGGTGGGCGTGATGACCTTCGGCGGGGGCTACGCCATGTTGCCTATTTTGCAAAGGGAGATCGTGGAAAAAAACGGCTGGGCCACGGAATCGGAGCTCACCGACTACTTCGCCATCGGCCAGTGTACGCCGGGGGTCATCGCGGTGAACACCGCCACCTTCATCGGGTATAAGCACAAGGGCGTCCTGGGCGGGATCGTCACCACCCTGGGGGTGGTTTTCCCGTCCCTTGTGATCATCTCCCTCATCGCGGCCTTCCTTGTGAACTTCGCGGACATCCCCGTGGTGCAAAACGCCCTGGCGGGCGTCAACGCCTGCGTCGTGGCGCTCATCGCCTCCAGCGTTTTGAAGCTGGGAAAGTCCACCCTCAAAAATTCCCCCAGCGTCTGCATTTTCGCCGCCGTGGCGGTGTTGGCCACGGTGGGGAGCTTCGTGACCTTTCCCCAGACCTGGTGGGGCCGGGCCCTCGATACCCTCTGCTCGCCGGCGGTGCTCATCGTCCTGGCCGGCGTCACCGGGCTCATCCTCTGGCTGCCTGACGGCAGGAGGGGAGGGGAGAAGAAGTGATCTTCCTGCGCCTCTTTTTTGAGTTTTTCAAGACCGGCCTCTTCGCCGTAGGCGGGGGACTGGCTACCATCCCGTTTTTGCGGGACATCGGCGCCGCCACCGGCTGGTTTACGGATGCGGACCTCACCACCATGCTGGCGGTGAGCGAGTCCACCCCCGGCCCCATCGGCGTCAACATGGCCACCTACGTGGGCTTCCACATCGGCTCCGCCCAGGGCCCCTTTTTGGGGATTCCCGGCGCGGTGATCACCACTCTGGGGCTCATCGCCCCCTCCATCATCGTCATCCTCATCGTCGCCAAGGTGCTGGAGCGGTTCCGCTCCTCGCGGCTGGTGGATTCCGCCTTTCGCGGCCTTCGCCCCGCCTCCACCGCCCTCATCTGCGCGGCCGGCCTGGGCGTTGCCAAAAACGTGCTCTTTGACTTCGGCGCCGCCGGGGGCCTTACCGCCGCCGTCCGCTGGCCGTCGCTCCTTTTGTGCCTGGCGGTCTTCGTCTGCACGCAGCTGAAGTGGACGAAGAAGCTCCACCCCATCCTGTTCATCGGCGTATCCGCCGTCATCGGCGCCGTCTTCAAATTTGCCGGCGCGTAAGCTCTTTAGTAAACGGATAAGGCCCTCCCCGGAGGGCCAATATATACAGATCCGAATTGGGAGGAGAAACATGGAAGACAAGAAATACGAATCGCTGAAGCTGTCCAATCAACTGTGCTTTCCGCTTTACGCCTGCTCGCGTGAGGTGATCAAGCGCTACAAGCCCTATCTCGACAGGTTGGACCTCACCTACACCCAGTACATTGCCATGATGGTGTTATGGGAGCGCCGTCAGGTCAACGTCAAGGAGCTGGGGGAGTGCCTGTACCTGGACTCCGGCACCCTCACACCGCTCCTGAAGAAGATGGAGCACAAGGGCCTGGTGTCCCGCACCCGCTCCGACAAGGACGAGCGCAACCTCATCGTCAGCGTCACCGACCGCGGCCTGGAGCTGCGCGACAAGGCTCTCTCCGTCCCCGCCGAGATGGCCTCCTACACCCCCCTCACCCCCGAGGATTCCGCCACCCTCTACGCCCTCCTCTACAAGATCCTGGTCTCCGATCAGGATAAGGATTGACCCCCGCCGCAGCGGAAAATAAAAACTGCGGCGAAGCCGCAAACCTTTTTAAGCCCCCTCCTCGTAGGAGGGGGGTAGGGGGGAAGCGAGCGCTGGATAACCGTGCGCTCCCGCAAAAAAATCGCGCCCACCCCCCGCCCCTCCCTTTGGGAGGGGCATTTTTGTCGGGGCGGGCGCGACGGAAATCATCACGGAATAATTCCCTCGGGTTATATAGGCAGGTGCGACATAAGCTGCCAGAAGCTGCCGGACGTGTGGATGGTGAGGACGTGGTCGGCGGAGTAGAGGGTGACGGTGTCGCCGACGCGCTCGCCGGAGAGGGGAATGAAATAGCCGGGGTCGAAGTCGCTGGTGAAGGTGTAGATGGTGTCGTATTCCGGGAGGTAGAGAACACTGGCGCGCCAGTCCTCCGTAAGGTCATCCACCGTGATGCCGGCGCAACCAAGGATGCTGTTGACGTCCTGAAGGCGTAGGACATGGATGGGGGTGTCCACCTTCGCGTCGTATTTTTCCCGGTAGGCCCTGTGGACCGCCTCCCGCTCGGCGGGGTCTGAGTCGGCGTCCAGTTCCTCGCCGGTAATGAAGTAGTCAACGAACAACTGAAAATTCAAGTCCCGTGGGTCGGACCAGTCGGACCGGAAAAAACCGTTCAACGGGGAGACCCCCAAAAGATTGCCGTCGTTGTCACAGATATCGGTCCTCAGCAGCTCCGCCCATGCCTCCAGGTCCTCCTGGGAGAGGGGACCGTTCTCGGGAAAGACGGGCTCCCAGCCGTCCGCCACACGCGCGGTCAGGCTCCCGGTCCGAATGTCCCACTCGATGGTATCATAGGCGTTGAAGATCCGGTCACCGTCTGAGCCGGCGTCGGCGCCCAGCCAGTTGAGCTTTGTGTTCATGGGCAGGAAGCACCGAAGCTCGCTGCCGTCCCCGGCGGTGTACAGGGTCACTCTGGCGCCGTATTCCGCCTCCGGGCCGGACACGCCGGCGGGGGACCAGTAGACGTAGCCTATGCCGTAGTCAAAGACGACGTTCTGGTCAAAGGCGTCATAGGGCGGCACGCCGAAGACGTCCTCCCTGAGGTCGATGCGGACGCAGGGCACGCTTTCGGACAGGCCGGGAAATAGGTCACCGCTGATCCGGCCGTCGGACAGAGTGACGGTCCCGTTCCACCACGCGGGGTATAGGAGGGAAACGTTCAGCGCCGCGCTCTCATAGACCGAAAGCTCGGGCGTTTGGGCCGAATCGGAAGTCCCCGTCGCGGTGGGAGCTGTGACCGCCGGCCCCGTTTCCGCCGGCCCCGTCCCGGCGGGATCGACAGCGCCTTCGCCGCCCGCCTCGGGCTCCTCGAAGGCCGCGCCGGCGAAGGTACAGCCTACGGCGACGCCGGCGATGAAGGCGACGGCCAGGAGGACGGCCACGGTGGCCTTCGGCCTGCGGGCGATGAGCTCCACCCGCTCCCGGAGGGACCGTTTCCCGCCGGCCATGGCGGTGGCGGCGCACAGGGGCGACACGGCCCGGGCGTTGTGGACGGAGAGGCTGATGAGCGTCCCGCCGTAGGACTCCCGCTGGGCCTCGCCCAGCCGCCGGAGGGCCCCGGCGTCGGCGAAGAGCTCGCTGTCCTGCCGGGACTTGGACGCCGCCAGCCAGACCAAGGGGTTGAACCAGTGGACAGTCAGCGCCGCGCACCGGGCGAGGGCCCAGAGGCCGTCCAGGTGCCGCCGGTGGCTGAGCTCGTGGGCCAGGACGTGGCGTAGCTTTGTCTCGTCCGCCGCTGTCTCAGAGTTTACATAAATCGCGTTCAGGAAGAGGCAGGAGGACTCCAGCCCCTCCACCTCGTAGACCCGCGCGGGGGCGTCCAGGTCGAGACGATGCCTCCGTCGGTGGAGGTTGACATAAAATAGAACATTTGTGGCGGCAAAGACAGCCAACACCGCCGCGCTGCCCGCGATCCAGACCGTCTCGGCCACGTTGCGCAGACTCAGGGTGGAGCGAAGCCGCTCAAAGCGCTCCGGCGTCACGTCCTGGGCCAGGATCACCGGCTGCTCCGCCTCCTCGCCCTCAGTTGCGGGCCTGGCGGGCGTGCCGGCGACCTGCCCCGCCGGGGAGTAGGTCACGGCCTCCACCTCCCGGAGGAGGTCCAGGTCCTGCCCCAATTGGGTGTGGGAGACAGGGGCCTCCACGTTCACGGGGCTGGTCCAGAAGCTCCCGGGGAGGAGCAGACGCACCAGAACCAGCGCCCAGAGGGCGTACCGCAGGCCGGGGCGCAGCTTCCGCCCGAAGAGCGCCCGGATCAAAAGAACGGCCAAAATAAGCACGCTGGATGAAAGGATCCAAATAAGCTCGTTCATGATTCTTTTCTCCCTTCCTTGAGGATGCGGTAGAGCTCGTCGATCTCCTGATCCGTGAGCTCGCAGTCCCGCGCCATGGTGCTGACGAGAAGGCCCAGACCGCCCGTCCGGACCCGCGCCAGCGTGTTTTTCGCCTCCTGCCGCACCGCGTCGTCGCGGCTGATAAGGGGATAGTATTGCTTGGCTCTCCCGGATGCGTCCACCCGGACGGCCCCCTTGTCCGCCAACCTGCCAAGCATGATGTTGACGGTGGCCTTCGTCCAGGCGGTGTCGTTCTCCAGCGCCCCGACCATGGCGCCAATGGTCAGGGGGGCGTTGTCCCAGAGCAGGTTCATGAGCTTCCACTCGCCGTCGGACAGTGACAGTCTTGCCATAAAAAATGCCTCCTCGCGTATTGGTTAACAGCTGTTATCCTAACCATACCACGTTGGATAACAAATGTCAACACCTAATTGACAATTTTTTTCGGCAGGGATTGTATTTTTTTCAAAAGATGATAAGATAAGAATCAGGAAAAAGCTTGAAAGGAGTTTTTTATATGGATCAAAACGAGTGGCGGCCCTATGGCGGCGTGACGCCGGCGGTGACGTTCAATCAGTACCTTTCGCGGACCTTCGGGTGGATGTTCGCGGGGCTCGCGGTGACCTTCGCGGTGGCGGCGGGCCTGTGCCTGACGGACGCGGCCACTATGCTGGCGGCGTCCCCGGCGGTGGTGCTGGCGGTGACGGTGGCGGAGCTTGTGGTGGTCATCGCCTTCTCCGTCAGCATCCTCAAGCGCCCGGTGGGGGTGACGAGGGCGCTCTTTTTCACCTACGCGGTGCTGAACGGCCTTGTGTTCTCCATGTACTTTTTGATGTTTGAGATGACCAGCCTCATCACCGTCTTCGGCCTGACGGCGCTTTTCTTCGGCTTCTTCGCCCTGTACGGCATGAGGACCCAAAGCGACTTAGGGCGTCTGCGGCCCATCCTCTTCGGGGGACTGGTGGCGCTGCTCCTCATGGGGCTCGTCTCCGCGCTCTTCCGCTTTTCCGGGATGGAGACGCTCATCTGCTTTGCGGGTATCGCCCTCTTCGTGGCCTTCACCGCCTACGACGTGCAGATGATCAAGAAAAACTACGCCTACTTTGCCGAGAACGGGGAGCTCCTGGAAAAGGCGTCCGTCTACTCCGCCCTCCAGCTCTACCTCGACTTCATCAACCTCTTCCTCCGCCTCCTCCAGCTCCTCGGCAAGACGAGGAGCAACAACTGACCGGTCCGCAACCACCGGTTGCGCAATTGCCTATCCGTATATATAGCGTTCTACCGGTACGGCTGGTATGCTCGACGTGAAAGGAGGAACTATGGCGCTTTCAGAAAAGCTGTACACGCTTCGTAAAAAGAGCGGCCTTTCACAGGAGCAGCTGGCGGAACGGCTGAACGTATCCCGGCAGGCGATCTCAAAATGGGAGTCGGGGGCGTCGACCCCGGAGAGCGACAAGCTCATCGCCATCAGCCGGTATTTCAACGTCTCCCTGGACAGTCTCATGAAGGAGGACGACGGCCAAATCGAGAACGCGCCGCCGGGAGAGCAAAACGCCCCCGCGCCGGCGTCGGAACGCACGCGCCGGCTTGTGGGCCTTACGGTCTGCGTCGGCGGGGTCGTCTGCCTGGTGATCTGGGGTCTGCTGTCCCTTCTCAGCCCCGCGGCCTCCGCCGAGATCGGCGAATCCTCCCGGATCGCCCTGGACGGCAACGGTATTTATCTGCTTCTTTGCGCGGCCGCCGTCGCCGCCGGCGCCGTCCTGCTCCTGAAAGGCTCCGGAAAAAGGTGAAAGGAGTCTTCCCATGAAAAAGCTGTCCACCCTCTTTGCCGCGTTGGCGGTCCTGCTGTCCGATGTGATGTGCGCGGTGGTGGCGTACAACTACTGCGAGCTCCTTTGGGGCGCAAAGTACGCCGGTTACAGCGCCCCCGCGAGCACGGCGTTTTTGTACGCCGTCCCCTACGCCCTCGCCATCGCCGCCTGCGCCGCCTTGGCAGTCGTCTTCAAAAAACGCGCCCTCCCCAAATAGTAGGGGTCGCCGTCCCCGGCGGCCCGTCCCCCGACCATTGACCCACCCCGAACACCACTGTACGGGCCGCCGTGGGCGGCGGCCCGTACGGCAGGCTTTTTTGCTCCTCCCAGGTCGGGGTGGCGCTGCAATCCGATTATCGAAAGCATCAGCGACGCTCAACGGGCTCGAATACCCCGCCGCCGCGGCGGCACCCCATCTCCGGCCTAAGAGCCGCCGCTGCGCGGCGGTTGGCCTCCGAAACACGCCTGCGGGCGTAGTTTTTCCGAAAAAGGGTCAGGGGAATAAGGATGCGCCGCTTTGCGGCGCGTTTGTATTCAATTGCGCCGAAGGCGCTCCTTTTTGACCCCCTTTGGGGCAAAGGGGGCAAGGGGGATTCGAGCCCCCGTCCCCGCCCCCTCCTCGTAGGAGGGGGGCAGGGGGGAAGCGAACGTGGGACATGAGAGCTGTATCGAAATTTCCAATTCCTCTGTCCCGCTTCGCTCGACACCACGCCTTCGCACGAAGGCTTTTTTTATTTTCCCCAAGAACTTTTCCTC
Source organism: uncultured Oscillospiraceae bacterium (assembly GCA_947626385.1). GTDB lineage: Bacteria > Bacillota > Clostridia > Oscillospirales > Oscillospiraceae > RUG626. Next base: position 10,657 of record CANQSD010000024.1, read on the forward strand.
CAACGGTTGCGAAACCGGGCGGGAGGTGGTAAAATGGTGGGGTTGGAAATTCCAAAGGGAGGTTTTTGCATGAACATTACAAAAGACATCAAATACGTGGGCGTCAACGACCATAAGGTGGACCTCTTTGAGGGGCAGTACACGGTGCCCAACGGCATGGCGTACAACTCCTACGTCATCCTGGACGACAAGGTTGCCGTCATGGACACGGTGGACCGGAACTTCACCCACGAGTGGCTGGACAACCTCTCGGAGGCGCTGGGTGCGCGCCGGCCCGACTACCTCATCGTCCAGCACATGGAGCCGGACCACTCGGCGAATATTGCCAATTTCATGAACACCTACCCGGAGGCCGTCATCGTCTCCTCCCAGAAGGCTTTCACCATGATGCGCAACTTCTTCGGCACGGAGTTTGAGGACCGCCGGGTCGTGGTGGGGGAGGGGGACACCCTGGAGCTGGGGCGTCACACCCTCACCTTCGTCACCGCCCCCATGGTCCACTGGCCGGAGGTCATCGTCACCTACGACAGCACGGACAAAGTGCTCTTCTCCGCCGACGGCTTCGGCAAGTTCGGCGCGCTGGACGTGGAGGAGGACTGGGCCTGCGAGGCGCGGCGGTACTACATCGGCATCGTGGGCAAGTACGGTGCTCAGGTCCAGGCGCTTTTGAAGAAGGCCGCGGGCCTCGACATCCAGATCATCTGTCCCCTCCACGGGCCGGTGCTCACGGAGAACCTGGGCTATTACCTGAACCTCTACAACATCTGGTCCTCTTATGCCGTGGAGAGCGAGGGCGTGGTCATCGCTTACACCTCCGTCTACGGCCACACGAAGAAGGCCGTGGAGCTCCTGGCGGACAAGCTCCGCGCCCGCGGCTGTCCCAAGGTGGTTGTCACCGACCTTGCCCGGGACGACATGGCCGAGGCGGTGGAGGACGCCTTCCGGTACGGAAAGCTGGTCCTGGCCACCACCACCTACAACGCGGAGATCTTCCCCTTCATGCGGGAGTTCATCAACCACCTCACCGAGCGGGGCTACAAGAACCGCACCGTGGGCCTCATCGAAAACGGCTCCTGGGCCCCCCAGGCCGCCAAGGTCATGAAGTCCATGATGGAGGGCTGCAAGAACATCACCTGGACGGACACCACCGTGCGCATCCTCTCTGCCCTCAATGACGACAGCAAGGCGCAGCTCGACGCCCTGGCGGAGGAGCTCAGCCGCGACTACGTGGCCCAGAACGGCGATACCGCCAACAAGAACGACCTCACCGCCCTCTTCAAGATCGGCTACGGCCTCTACGTGGTCACATCCAACGACGGCAAGCGCGACAACGGACTCATCGTCAATACCGTGAGCCAGGTCACGAGCCAGCCCAACCGCGTGGCGGTGTGCATCAACAAGGACAACTACTCCCACCACATCATCAAGCAGACCGGGAAAATGAACGTCAACTGCCTCTCCGTGGAGGCGCCCTTCTCCGTCTTCGAGTGCTTCGGCTTCCGCAGCGGCCGGAACGTGGACAAGTTCGAGGGCATGGAGGTCCTGAGAAGCGACAACGGCCTCGCGTTCCTGCCCAAGTACATCAACTCCTTCATGTCCCTGAAGGTGGAGCAATACGTGGACCTGGGCACCCATGGCATGTTCATCTGCTCCGTCACCGAGGCCCGCGTCATGTCCGACAAGGAGACCATGACCTACACCTACTACCAGCAGAACGTCAAGCCCAGGCCCAAGACCGAGGGCAAGAAGGGCTGGGTCTGCAAGGTCTGCGGCTACGTCTACGAGGGCGAGGAGCTGCCCGAGGACTTCGTCTGCCCCCTGTGCAAGCACGGCGCGGCGGACTTTGAGCCTATCAAATAAGTTAACATAATACTGAAAGGAGGACCACCCATGAAATACGTATGCGACCTGTGCGGCTGGGAATACGATGAGTCCGTCGGCGACCCCGACAACGGCATCGCCCCCGGCACCAAATTCGAGGACCTGCCCGACGATTTCACCTGCCCCCTCTGCGGCGCGGGGAAGGAGAGCTTTAGCGAACTGGCTTGAAAGGCCGTTCCGGCCTTTCAATGCCAAAGGGGAAAACGTGCGGAACCCCCCGCTCGAATTCTGCGGAATTCGAGCGGGGGGTTCCTGCTGTCGCCCTGCGCGCGCCCCTGCGGAGCACACTTGGGCGACAAAAGGAATTTTTTCCGACGTACATGCCGCCGGAAAAAATGGCTCAATGAGGGAGTTTTAACCTCCCCCTTGGGGGAGGTGGTGCGAAGCGCCGGAAGGGTCGTTCCCGCCGCGGCGGGCAAATCAAATCTGCGCCGCAGGCGCAAATCTTTTAAAAAGCCACGCCTCGAAGACGAGGGATGGAGGATCAAGTAGCGAATACTTTACTATACTAAAATGTTCCACGTGGAACATTTTAGTATAGTAAAGTATTCTCCCGCCATTGCGGCCTCATAAAGATCTTCTCTGACAGCATTCCGCCCGTCCGGTGTATACCGGGCGGGCGAACTTTTGATGGGGGTCAGATTCCCAGCTTGATCCACAGGTCGTTATAGAGGACGCGGGTGGGTTTGGGGAGGCAGAGGTACATTTCGCAGCGGTCCAGGACGTCCTGGGGGGCGGCGATGATCTCGTAGATCTCGGGGTCCAGGGGCTCCTCGTACTGCTCCTCGTACCAGGCCGGGTAGCGCTCCAGGGCCTCGGTGTTGGGGGAGGCGTACCAGATGTAGTCCATGTTCCGGAGGTTCGCGTCCGTGGAGGCGATGAAGTTGATCCACTTCATGGCGTTGTCGTAGTTGTCGGCGGTCTTGAGGACGCACATGGCGTCTACGAACCAGTTGGAGCCCTCCTCCGGGACCACGAACCTGAGGTCCTCGTTGTTCTCCAGCATGGAGAGGTAGTCCCCGGCGTAGTAGCTGGCGATGGCGGCGTTGCCGCCCTCCATGACCTGGAAGACCTCGTCCATGACCTTGCCCTGGAAGACCCCGCGCTCGTAAGCGTCCGCCACCAGCTCGTAGGCTTCGCGAATTTCATTCTCGTCGGTGGTGTTCATGGAGTACCCCAGGTACTTTAAGGCAATGCCGAAGGCGTCCCGGGAGTTGCCGATGAGCAGGACCTGGCCGGCGTAGCGCTCGTCGTAGAGCGCCGACCAGCTGGTGATCTCCTCGTCCACCAGGGCCGCGTTGTAGATGAGGCCCACGGTGCCCCAGGTGTAGGGGACGGTGTATTTGTTCTCCGGGTCGTAGGGGAGGTTCCGGAAGCGCTGGTCGATGAGCTCAAAATTGGGGATCTGGGAGTAGTCCAGCTCCGCCAGCATCCCCTCCTCGATGAGCTGGGAGATCATATAGTCCGAGGGGACGATGACGTCGTAGTCCGCGCCGCCGGACTTGAGAAGGGAGTACATCGTCTCGTTGGACTCGGCGGTCTGGTAGTTGACGCGGATGCCGGTCTGCTCCTCGAACTCCGCGATCAGGTCCTCGTCGATGTACTCGCCCCAGGAGCACACGTTCACCACGGGCTGGCTCTGAGTGAAGGCGGTGAGGAACACGGTGGTCCCCACGAAGACCACGCACAAAAGGGCGGCGGTGAGGCGGCGGGCAAGCCGGCCCTTGGGGGTGTAGAGCCACTCCTTGAACCGCTCCACCCGGGGATTCTCCCGGACGGGCTCGAAGGACGCCCGCTTGGCGGCGAGGCGCGCCTGCTTGGCCGAGCGGATGTTGTTGATGACCAGGACGATGAGGACCGCCAGGAACATGATGGTGCTCACCGCGTTGACCACCGGCGTCACCCGCTTTTTCGTCATGCCGTAGATGCTCATGGACAGGGTCTGGACGGAGGAACCGGCGGTGAAGTAGGAGATGACGAAGTCGTCCACGCTCATGGTGAAGGCGATGAGCGCGCCGGAGACGATGCCGGGTTTGATCTCCGGCAAAATCACCTTAACGAACGCCTGCATCCATGTACAGCCCAGGTCCTGGGCGGCGTCCACCAGGTTGGAGTCCATCTGCCTCAGGCGCGGGGCCACGTTCAGGATGACGTAGGGGATGTCAAAGCACACATGGGCGAGGACGAGGGTGGTGAGACCGAGATGGAGCTGCTCAGGCAGGGTGAAAAGGTCCTGCCGGGAGTTGATCCAGTGGGCGATGGAGCCCCAGCCGTGGAAGAAGGCCACAAAGAAGAGGCACAGGCTGACGCCGGTGACGATGTCCGCGTTCATCATCGGGAGGTCGTTGACCACCAGAACGGGGTCGCGCCACTTTTTCGTGAGGCTGTAGATGCCCACGGCGGCGAAGGTGCCGGCCACGGTGGCGATGGCGGTGGCCAGGAGCGACACAAGGAGCGTGGTGGCCAGGGAGTCCAGCACCAGGCGGTTTTGGAAGAGCTCCGCGTACCAGTGGAGGGAGAAGCCCTTCCAGACGGCGCTGGAGTCGCCCTTGTTGAAGCTGAAAATGATCAGCAGGAAGATGGGCAGATAGAGAAAGAGAAAGCAAAGCCCAATGAGGAACCGGCCGCCGAGGCTGTTTTTCTTCATCAGAGCATCACCGCCTCTCCCTCACCGTCACCGAAGTGGTTCATGATGAGCATACAGATGACGACGATGACCATCATCACCATGGAGATGGCGGCGCCCAGGTGGGGGTTGTAGGCCCCGCCCAGGAACTGGTTCTCGATGAGGTCGCCCAGCATCATCTGCGTCCCGCCGCCGAGGAGCCGGGAGATGGCGAAGGTGGACACCGACGGCACGAAGACCATGGTGACCCCGGAGATGATGCCGGAAAGGGACAGCGGCAGGGTGACGCGGCGGAAGACCGTGGAGGAGTTGGCCCCCAGGTCCTGGGCCGCCTCGATGAGCCGGTGGTCGAGCTTGGTCAGCACCGTGTAGATGGGCAGGATCATGAAGGGCAGGTAGTTATAGACCATGCCCAGCACCACCGCGCCGGAGGTGCGCAGCATCTGGAAGTGGTCGATGTCCGCCCCGGTCAGCTTATTGTAGAGGGCAATCACGCCGATCTTGCGCAAAAGCTGGTTGAGAAGGCCGTTATTCTCCAGGATCGCCATCCAGGAGTAGGTCCGCAGGAGGAAGTTCATCCACATGGGCAGCATGATGAGCGCCATGGCCACCCGCTGGAAGCCGGGGCCCTCCCGGCTCATGAGGTACGCCACCGGGTAGCCGATCAAAAGGCAGATGACCGTGGCGATGACCGCCAGGAGGAAGGACCGCCCGAAAACGCTGGCGTAGAGGGTCATGCCGGTGAAGTTCTCCAAAGACCCCGTCAGCGCCGTGCCGGCGGCGGTGTCCACCTCCACGGTGAGGGAGTAGACCAGCATAATGACGATGGGGATGACCACGAAAAGGGCCATCCAGATGACGTAGGGAAAGGCGAACCAGCCGCGTTTATTCCTCATCGTCCCGGCCCTCCTCGTCCACTTCAACAAGGGTGGGGTCGTTGATCTCGTCGTACTCCTCGGAATAGGAGGAGTAGTCCCCGAACATGCCGGAATATTTGCTCTTTTTCATGACGTGGATGCCGTCGGGGTCGATCTTGATGCCGATGTGGGAGTCCACGGGGCAGTAGTCCGTTGTCTCGATGAGCCACTTGAAGCCGTAGAAGTCCACGATGGTGTCATAGTGGACGCCCTTGAAGGTGACGGCCGTCACCACGCCGCGCAGCTGTCCCTCCGCCTCGGAGACGATGTCCACGTCCTCGGGCCGGATGACCACGTCCACCGGTTCGTCCTTTTCAAAGCCGGCGTCCAGGCAGGCAAAGCGGCGGTTGAAGATCTCCACCACCTTATCCTCCCGCATGATGCCGTCCACGATGTTGCTCTCGCCGATGAAGTCCGCCACGAAGGCGTTTTTCGGCTCGTTGTATATATCCTCCGGGGTGCCGATCTGCTGGATGACGCCCTCATTGATGACCACCACGGTGTCGGACATGGCCAGAGCCTCCTCCTGGTCGTGGGTGACGTTGATGAAGGTGATGCCAAGCCTTTGCTGGATGCGCTTGAGCTCCTGCTGCATGTCCTTGCGAAGACGCATATCCAGGGCCCCCAGGGGTTCGTCAAGAAGGAGCACGCGGGGCCGGTTCACCAGGGCCCTGGCGATGGCTACGCGCTGCTGCTGGCCGCCGGAGAGAGAGGCGATGGAGCGGTGCTCAAAGCCCTTCAGGCTCACCACCTCCAGCATCTCCCGGACGCGCGCGTCGATCTCCTCCTTGGAAAGCTTGATCTTCTCCCGGCTCCCGTCCTCGGCCTCCTTGGGGATCCTGAGGCCGAAGGCCACGTTCTCGTAGACGTTGAGATGTGGGAACAGGGCGTACTTCTGAAAGACAGTGTTCACCTTGCGCTTATAGGGCGGCACATCGTTGATGCGCTGGCCGTCGAAGAAGACGTCCCCGCTGGTCGGCGTTTGGAAGCCGCCGATGATCCGCAGCATGGTGGTCTTCCCACACCCGGACGGGCCTAAAAGCGTGAGAAATTCGCTGTCGTTGAAGTAGATGTTCACATGGTCCAGAACGGTCTCGCCGTCGAAGACCTGGGTTACGTCCTGAAGACGTATGAGTTCTTTGGACATTATCCTCCCCCTCTTTTCTCGGAACCGTTTTTTCCGGTTTCCGAACAGATTAGAAAAAGTACCCGTGAAGACCCCAGCTTCCAACCAAGAATCCTCACGGATACCGTGATAAATATACAGATTTGCGACTTGTTTGTCAACAAATATTTCGCGTTTAGAAATATTTTTCGACAAAAGACGGATTCGGCAGGCAAAACTCCCTGCCTTTGAGATAATTTAACGAACCGGCGTCGGTTTTGAAGTCAAAGCGCAGCTTATAGGAGCACAGCGCCTGACCGGGCAGGGCGGCGGTTGCCTTGTCCGTGCCGTACTTCCCGTCGCCCACCAGGGGATGCCCCGCGGCGGCGAATTGCGCCCGGATCTGGTGGGTCCGGCCGGTCAGGAGCTCACATTCCACCAGGGAAAGACCGCCCTTCACCTTCAGCGTCCGGTAGCGCGTCACCGCCTTTTTGGCACCCGGCTCCGGCTTTTGCCGGACGTACACCCGGCCGAGCCTGGCGTCCTTGAAGAGGAACCCCGTCAGTTCCCCCTCCGGCGGGTCCATGGTCCCGTGGACGGCGGCAAGGTAGAATTTTCCGATCTCCCGGTCCCGGATCTTCTCATCCAACACCCGCAGCGCCTCGGCGGTCTTGGCGGCGATGACGAGCCCCTGGGTGTTCCGGTCGATGCGATTAGCGAGGGCGGGGGCGAAGGAGTTCTCCCGCATGGGGTCCCACTCGCCCTTGTTATAGAGGTACGCCTTGATGTGGTCGATGAGGGTATTCCACTCCCCGCCGTCCCCGGCGTGGCACAGCACCCCGGCGGGCTTATCCGCCAGGAGAATATTCTCGTCCTCGTAGACCACTTGAAGGCGCGGGACGTTCACCCGCCGCCAGGAATTTTCCTCCGTGGGCCGCTCAAAAAACTCATCGCCGATGTACATCGCCACCACGTCGCCCTCGGCAAGCCGCGCGTCCCGCTTGGCAGCCTTGCCGTTGACCTTGAGGCGCTTTAACCGGATATACTTTTGCAGCAGTGCCTCCGGCAGGAGCGGCGCCGCCTTCCCCGCAAACCGGTCCAGCCTCTGCCCCGCGTCGTTGCGATTGACGGTAAATTCTTTCATACCAGACTCCCAGCGTGTTTTTCTCCATTATAGCAGACTCCCCGCCAGAAATAAACCCCGACTTTGCGCCGGCGGGGAAAGGCCGCGGCTCGCGCCGCATTTAAATCGACCTTATGTTCCCGGTCACAACCATAAATAATAGTCTACTGCCAATATGGTTAGTCAGGACAGCGGATAGGTACGATCTGGACAAGACAAAATTGCAGGAGCGTTCTCTTTTCGACATACATAGAGAATTAAGGAAAAGATTTTGATAACCGTGCTTAAAGAGTGATAGATTTCTTCACATTTGTGTGATACAATATTAAATATCGGTTGGGTGACTGTTCAACAAATTGAGAGTTTGCGGAGGTATAGGAGAATGCTAGTAAAGGCCACAAAAGAAGATATTGAGCAGTATATGGATTTTGCTTACTCTCTCGCAATGGATCAAACGAAATCCGGCTATCCCCTATGGTCAGACGGTGTTTCCACAAAAGAGGAATTTGTGGAACGTGTCTGGAGAAGTTATGAACGTGAAGATCGGGACATACTTCTTTTCCTTGTGGACGGAGCGATGGAGGGGTGGATCCAGCTTTTCTATATAGTGGAGGACAGATATCTCCAAACAAACGGGTTTCTTATAAACAGCCACACAGAGCAGGCTTTAACGGAATTTCTGGAATATGCCCAGTAGACCTCCGATCAGCTTGAATACGCAGAAGATGACCAGAGCGAAGACGGCGACGGAGAACAGCCACTCGAAGTCTACGCCGGCGAGGCCGGGGACGTACTCGGTATATGTGACCTCCGTGCCGTCGGCAAGGTGCCGGGTGACGGTCTGCGTCTTCGGGGTGTACTTGCCGAAGATGGAGACGATCGCTTCATGCAGGGCCGTCAGCGGGCCCTCAGAGGCGTCAGGCTCGACGGTGAGGTAAACGTCTTGCGGAGCTTCCTCAGCGGCAGCCAGGGCCGGGAAGGCCATTGTCGCCATGATCACAAGGAAAATGAGCGTAAAGGACAGGGCTTTCAATATTCGTCACCTCTTCTGTTTTCGGAGATCTTCGGATTCCTGGCGGAGCCGGAGCGGTAGCCTGTTCCGCCGTCGCCGATGCCAAGAGCGGCTTTGAGTATGAGCAGGGAGAGCTTAATGGCGGCTACGGCCAGGAAGAAAACGCCGAAGGAGACGCCAAGACCGGGGACCAGGACGCCGGTGAAGAGCGACCAGACAGACGCGAAGAGGCTCTTGAGAATGTCCAGTATTTCCATGGAAACCTCCTTTAGGTGAATGGCAGCATATCTATGATCTTGGCGATGAGCTTGATGATGGTGACCAGCACCAGCACGCAGACCGCGCCGAAGGCGATGACGTTCAGGGGCGGCGGAAGCCAGGAGAAAAGGGTAAGGAAAGCGTCGAACATGGGAAAGCCTCCTATATTACAGATTGAGAAGCCGGCTCGATGCGTCGAAGATCTCTTTGTGTTACGCTTTGACCATCTTGAAGATGGAGATAAGGAACAAGGCGGCGACGCCAAAGATAAGGAGCGATCTGATCTCCGCGGGGAGAGCGAGGATCACGCCGGAGAAGAAGCCGAAGACGCTGGCGACGCCCTCAGGCAGTTCAAGCTTTATGGAGCCGAAGGCGGAGAAGAGATCGGTGATGCCCTTGATGACGGTATCTGAGAGGAAGCCGAAGAGGAAGGACAAGAGGTCCTTGACGAGGCCGAGGACGGCGGAGAGGACGTCGGTGATCAGCGAGAGCGCGGCTTCCAGCAGGTCGCCGAGAGCGCCGAAAACAGCGTCCTTGATCTTTTCCCAGAAAGACGAGCCTTCGCCGGAGCTGCCAGAGCCTGATCCGGAGCCGCCGCCTCCGGAGCCGGTGCCGGTGTTGCCGGTGGGCGGACCGGGTTGACCGGTATTCGACCATTGCTTATATGTTTCGCCGCACACGGCGCAGGTGTAGAGGGTATAACCGGCCGCGGTGACATCGCCGTTGTCATTGAATTCCGTATCCTTAACTTCGGTGACCTCCCATTGATGACCGGCGGCGGGGATGATCTCGTCGTAGGAGTAATCGCAGAACTGGCAGGAGTATGTACGGACGCCGGTGCCGGTGCAGGTGGGCGGGGTAGTCGTCTCGCTGGTGAAGACGTGCTTATGGCCGTCAGCGCCGGTGCCGGAGCTGTCCTTTTTCTGGGCTATGACATACTGGAAGGCGTCGGTGAAGACGATATGGTCTGTCCATTCACTGCCGTCCGTATAGCTGTCATCCAGGCCGATGTAATAGAGGGCGTTGTCTGCATACCAGATCACGAGGTTCTTGACGGGCTTGCCGTTATACAGGAGCGTATCGTCGGCGAGGGTGAGGACGTAGAGACGCTGGGCGTAGTCATAGACCCAGTTTGTGACTTGATAGGGCTTGTCCGTGTAAGGATCGCGGAACTCGTTTGTGGTTTCGTCAAAGATATTGACGTTGAAGACGTTGGTGACGTTGTTGGAGTTGTCTACCTTGCCGATGAAGTAGTTGTACTCGTTGTTTTCGGAGTTGTAGTTGGTGATGGCGTTGGTGATGTAGGTGGGGCGGGTGGAAGAGGAAGGAAAAGAAACAGACCCTGAAGAATCATGGGGTTTAATACTTAGATCAACATCAAAAACACAAGGGTAGCCAAATCTCTGATTATTCCCATAAACGTCAAGACAAGAAATTGAACTGCAATTTAAATAATAATCAACGCCTGAAATTAAAAAATAACCAGAAGATGAAAATTTTTTATACTTCCAAGTAACAAAAGAACCGTTTTCAGAATAAGAGCCAGAATAAGACCAGTCAGAGCTACTACCACCTGGTCCAATCTTAAATAGAGGCTCAGAAGAATCAGAACGATACAACCAAATAGCCAAAGCATAACTGAGGAAATCTGTTCTTGAAACAGTTAATGAAAAGTCATAGTATCCAGACACAGGAACGGTAAAATGTACGTCATCAAAGAAAATAGAAACATCATCCCGTTTTTCAGAAGAGCTGTATCCAGGATGAGAAAATTCCAAATGATTAATACCAGAAGAGATAACCGAACCAGACGGATTACGAAACCCTTTTCTAACAGTAAGCGGTAGTGAGAACCGACCAGAATCAATAGATGAGATAGTTGCAGAAGGAAGGGAAGAGACGTAGTCGTCGTAGTAGTCATAAAGATCATCATCGGAATAACCAGCAGCGTAATAGTCAGCAAGGGTGTCAATGCCGTTCTCTGCAAGACCTGCCAAAAAAGACCCAAGTCCAGGAGCCTCCGGAAAGGCAATATCACCAGCCCAACCAAGACCATCAAGTCCGGCATGAATAAGCCATCTACCTAAAGTAGATTGAGTATAGCCATAAGCTAAATCATTATACCAGTCAGCAAAAACAGACGTTACGCATATAGAAATACAGGTGACAAGCACCAATATTTGTGTTACAATACGTTTCAGAAGCTTCAAAATCAACACCACCAAGGAGGATGGAAATGGAAAAGTGGATCTTAGAACTATTGGGAAGCCTACTTGCATATACGCTGTTCTACATAGCTGTAAGAATAGACAGAAAACACGGGCATTTAACACCTTATGAAAAGCGCCTACGCAAGAAATGGGAGGCCGAAAAAGCAGCCGAGGAGGCCGCCAGAACAGCACAGCAGCCGCAGGAGCCGCGCCACTATATGTCCCAGGCCGAGTATGACCAGTACAAGCGGGAACATGGGATAAAGTAGAAAAGGTCGTTGAAGACCTTTACAGCTTGAAAAAGCCACTGAATCACGCCGCTCTGTAAAGGTCTGCGCTATGCGCTCTTCGCCTGCGGGCGACGCGCCTGTGCTCGACGCTTTCCAGAGCTACTCAAAAGATCAAGCCGTGACGCCCTCACGGCTTTTTCTTATGCCTCAGCAGCCAGACCGTCAGGATCACCGCGCCGGCCAGGACGGCGACGGCCAGCAAGAGCAGCACCAGCGCCGCCAGCAGCTGGAGGACGAAGACGCCGGAGTCAACCAGCAGCTTAAGGCCCAGCAGCACAAGCACAATAACCGCCAGGTCCAGCACCGAGGCAAAGGCGGCGGCACAGATGATCTTGAGAGTACGCTTCATAGCAGCTCCTTTCGAGTTACATGATAAGGGCAATCCGAAGTATCTACATGAATACAGTCAGTACAGCAACCCTCACGGAGAGAACAGGCGTCACAATCATGATTACATGATCCAGACACACAGGGAATACGCTCAAAAGAGCCACAAAAGGCGATATAAAGAGCACGGACAAGAACTTTAAGAAGTTCAGATTGATCAACAAACATAGCTAACCTCCTATGTAACACAACCTAAGACGTGATCACTCCTCATCCGGAGCGATCTCCTCCTGGTCGTGTGTTACAAGCGCGACAATACCGGGGAATCGTGCGGCCAGCTGGTCGAGCTTCCTCCGGCATTCCTCCGCCTTGTGTTCCTCCACGATACGCAGATACTTGGGATTTGGCACACAGGGACGGTTACGGAGCATACGCATGAACTCCACGGG
>CANQSD010000025.1 GCA_947626385.1 uncultured Oscillospiraceae bacterium
GGTTATAAATGGGCCCGCCCCTCGCCGCACGGGTCTGGCTTGAAAGGCCGCTTTGCGGCCTTTCAATGCCAAGGGGATGCGTGCGGAAGACCTCCCGGAAAAGCCTGCGGGCTTTTCCGGGAGGTCTTCCTGCTGTTTTGCTTCGCGCACTCGCTTCGCTCGCACACTCCGCAAAACAAAAGGTATTTTTTCCGACGTACACGCCACCGGAAAAAAATGGATCGATTGGCGGCGGGAAAAAGGTTTGCGGCTTCGCCGCATTTTTTTGATTTCCCACCCGCCCGCCCCCGCCGCCGCACGAACCACCCCTGCCGCTTCGCGGCTGTCCCCTCCGTAGGAGGGGCTGGCGTGTCGGGGGCGGTGCCATTCGCCGGAACTGTTCCGTCATCCAACGCTCGCTTCCCCCCTGCCCCCCTCCTACGAGGAGGGGGCCCTGAGACGGGGGCGGGTGCATTTTTCGGAACCGCTTCAAAAATGCACCCCCTCTTGCCCCTCCTACGGAGGGGTGGCCGAGCGAAGCGAGGCCGGGGTGGTGCTGCAATCCGATTATCGAAAGCCCCAGCTACGCCCCACGGGCTCGAATACCCCGCCGCCGCGGCGGCACCCCATCTCCGGCCTAAGAGCCGCCACGTCGTCGCTCAAGCTGCTTTGCTTCAAGCTCCCTTCGGTCGCTTTCAGGCGCTGGCTTGGCTCCTCCTTTCCCACGCGATTTTCAATCGCGTGGGGACCCTATGCGGTTGGCCTCCGAAACACGCCTGCGGGCGTAGTTTTTCCGAAAAAGGGGTCAAGGAGAATAAGGTTGCGGCGCTTCGCGCCGCCTTAAAAATTGCGCCGCATTGCGGCGCAAACCTTTTTAACCCCTTTCCGGGAAAGGGGGCAAGGGGGATTCGAGCCCCCGTTAGCCTCCCCCTTGGGGCTGCGCCCGCAGGCGCGTGTCGGAGGCCAACCGCCCCAAAGGGGCGGCTCTTAGGCCGGAGACGAGGTGGCGCGAAGCGCCGGAAGGGTCGCCGCGCGGGCAATCAAAATCTGCGGCGAAGCCGCAACCTTTTTCGCCCCCTCCTCGTAGGAGGGGGGCAGGGGGGAAGCGAGGGTGGGAGGACAGAATGGTTCCGATGAACGCACCCGCCAAAGCCCCTCCCTCCGGGAGGGGTGCCCGAGCGAAGCGATGGGCAGGGTGGGGACGTCTATCGGACCCCGCACGGGCGGGTTTAGAACCCGCCCCTACAGGAGAAATGGAAAGTTATCCCACAAAAATGACGTCGGAGGTCATCGCAACACGGGCCGCCGAGGACGGCGGCCCCTACGGCGTTGATGGGGGGCAATTTAAAACTGTAGGGGCGGGTTCCATGTCCCCGCTTCCCCTTCACCTCGTCCCCACGTCCAAAATATTCCCCGTCTCGATCCTGGCGACATCCAGGACCAGGATGCCGAAGGCGGGGTGGGAGGCGAGGTACGTGCCGGAGACGGTGCGGTATTGGCCCAGCTCCCGGCCGTTTTCGGTTTTCAGGGGCTCGAACCAGGTGACGGTGACCGGGTCGCCGCGGCGGAGGGCTCGGAGGCGGCGGTCCAGCTGGTCGGCGCGGTCCTCCGCCAGGGCGGGGCGGGGAACAAGGCGGCGCTCCATGGCGTGGGCGGACTCATTGTAGCCCTTCAGGGCCGCGTAGGGGGCAAAGAGCTTGGCCCGGTCGGCCCTGTCCATTCGCGGGCGGGGTGAACAGGCCCTTTTCCGGTCCCGCAGGTCTGTATACTCGTTCATTTTCTGTGTCCTCCGATCTGTTCGTGGCGCTCCCTGGCGGTGGCGCCCTCGAGAAAGTCATGCCCCCGCAGGAGGGCGTTTTTGCCGTACTTGTCCCGCACCGTGAGCACCGCCCGCTGGAGGGCGCGGCGGCGGGTCCGGGCCTCGAAGCTGTCAAAGAGGTCCAGCTGCTCCGGCCGCTCTTCCTCCCGCTCCAGGCGAATGACGGCCACGTTCAGCCGCCGCAGGGTGAGGGCGCGGTTGGCAAGCCTGTCGAAGAGCCCCAGCACCGCCTGGGTGATGGGCTCCAGCTCGTCGGTGAAGGCCGCCAGCCCCGCCGTGCCGTGGGCGGAGGCGGGGACGAAGCGGCCGTAGTGGTCCGCCTTTTTGGGGCCGTCCCAGTCGAGATTCTCCCGGTCGTAGCCCAGATGCACCACTACGCCGTCGGTGACCAGGCCCTTTTCCATGAGCTCCATGGCCAGCTCCTCCGCCATCTCCCGGATGACGATCCGCGCCTCCTCAAAGCGGTAGGGCCTGGTGAGCACCTGCCCGGCGCTGAGGGACTGGGACGACGGCCTGTACGCCTTGATGTCCGCCATGGTGGTGCTCTCCAGCCCCCAGGCGTGGTCGATGAGGAGCTCCGCGTTGACGCCGAAGGTCCGGTAGAGGGCGTCCTCGTTCGTGAGGCTCAGCCGCGCCAGCTCCCCCATGGTGTGGACGCCCAGCTTCTGAAGCCGCCGGACGGTGCCGCCGGCGACCTGCCAGAAATCCGTCAGCGGCAGGTGGTCCCACAAAAGCCGCCGGTAGCTCTCCTCCGTAAGGCTGGCCATCCGCACGCCGTTTCTGTCGGGCCGCATTTTTTTGGCCACGATGTCCATGGCGATCTTGGCCAAATAGAGATTCGTCCCCACCCCCGCCGTGGCGGTGATGCCCGTATCATGGAGGACCGCGCGGATCATCTCCATGGCCAGGTCCTCCGCGCTCTGGCGGCGGGGGCGCAGATAGGGCGCGGCGTCGATGAACACCTCGTCGATGGAGTAGACGTGGATGTCCTCCGGGGAGACAAATTTGAGGTAAATGGCGTAGATTTTCGTGGACACGTCCACGTAGAGCCCCATCCGGGGCCGCGCCACAATAAAGTCCACCTCCTCCCCCGTCCGGGCCTTCACCTCCCGCAGGCGCTCACGCACCTCAAAGAGCCGGGGCCGCCCCGGCACGCCGTAGGCCTTCAGCGCCGGCGACACCGCAAGGCAGATGGTCCCGTCCGTCCGCTCCTCGTCCGCCACCACGAGCCGCGCCTTCAGCGGGTCCAGCCCCCGCGCCACGCACTCACAGGAGGCGTAAAAGGACTTGAGGTCGATGCTGATATACGACATTTTTCCGCCTCACCTCTTGACAGCCGGGGAAGTTTGATGTACAATATGGGAAAGTGAACTTCCCATCTGACCCCATTATAGGCGGTTGAGCTTCGCTTGTCAAGAGGAAATTTTATCTTTCGTGAAGTTTAACTTCTCAAGGAGGGCGACCATGAAATTTGGAGAAAAGCTGAAGGCGCTGCGGGCGGAAAAGCGGCTCTCCCAGGAGGAGGCGGCGCGGGCGGCGGGGATCTCCCGGCGGGCCTACGGGTCCTACGAGCAGGAGGGGGTGTACCCCCGGAATCGGGAGATCTACGTGAAGCTGGCGGCCCTCTTCGGGTGCGACGTCAACTACCTGCTCACCGAGGACGAGGACTTCGTCTCCCTGGCCGGGGAGCGCTACGGCGCCTCTGGCCGGCGGCAGGCGGAGGCCCTGGTGCGGGAGGCCACGGCCCTCTTCGCCGGCGGGGAGCTCAACGACGAGGACAAGGACGAGATGCTCCGCGCCATCCAGGACGCCTACTGGATCGCCAAGGAGAAGAACCGGAAATACGCGAAAGAGTCCTGATTTTCGGGGATTTTTCCGTTTTTGGTGACTGATATGTATATTAAGATCCAAGAGATCGCCGAGCGCGTCCGGGAGCTTGCGGCACGGTTCGGCACCCGGGACCCTAAGGAGCTGTGCGCTTCGCTGGGGGTGGAGGTCCTGGTGCGGCCCTTTGAGAGGCAGAAGGGCGCGTACAAGATCGTCATGCGCAACCCCTTCATTTTCATCAAATCCGACCTGGACCCGGCCATGGAGCGCATCGTCCTGGCCCACGAGCTGGGGCATCACTGCCTCCACCGCCTGGAGGCCCAGCGGCTGGGGGGCTTTCAGGAGTTCAACATCTTCGAGATGGGCACGGACCGCATGGAGTACGAGGCCAACATCTTCGCCGCCGAGCTCCTCCTGCCCGACGAGGACGTCCTGGACGCCATCCGCGAGGGCCGCGACACCCACCAAATCGCCGCCGCCCTGGGCTCCGACGTGAACCTGGTGGCCCTCAAAGCCGACGCCCTCATCTCCCGCGGCCTCCCATTGCGCCCGCAGGACCGCGCGGGGGGATTTTTGAAGGGGTGAGAGGGATGGGTGCGGTTTGTCGGAACCGCTCTGTCATCCAACGTTCGCTTCCCACTGCCCCCCTCCTACGAGGAGGGGGCTTAAAAGGTTGCGGCTTCGCCGCAATTTTTTATTATCCGCCGCGGCGGGGACGGGGGCTCGAATCCCCCTTGCCCCCTTTGCCCCAAAGGGGGTCAAAAAGGTTTCCAAAGGGGGTCAAAAAGGTTTGCGCCGCTTTGCGGCGCAATTTTTATAAAAGCGGCGCAAAGCGCCGCAACCTTATTCCCCTGACCCCTGTTTGGGAAAAAGGGGTACCGCCGCAGCGGCGGGGTATTCGAGCCCGTTGGGCGTCGCTGGAGCTTCCGGGAAGCAGTAGGGGCGGGTTCTAAACCCGCCCGTGCCACGTTGCGTGACGGAACGGTTCCGATAAATCGCACCCGCCCCGTCTCGGAGCCCCCTCCTCGTAGGAGGGGGGCAGGGGGGAAGCGAACGTAGGTTGACAGACAGGTCCCGACAAACCGCACCCGCTCTCGACACGTTAGCCCCTCCTACGGAGGGGACAGCCGCGAAGCGGCAGGGGTGGTGACGTGGCGGCGAGGGTGGGCGGGTGGGAATATAAAAAATGCGGCGCAAGCCGCAAACCTTTTTCCCGCCGCCCATTGAGCATTTTTTCCGGCGGCATGTACGTCGGAAAAAATTCCTTTTGTTTTGCGGAATGTGCGGCCCCAAAGGGGCCGTGCGCGCCGCAAAACGACAGAAAAAGGATTCGGAAATGTCCGCAGACATTTCCGAATCCTTTTTCGCACGTATCCCCTTGGCATTTGAAGGCCGCAACGCGGCCTTCAAAGCCAGCTTTTTTACTCGTTGATCTTGGTGACGACGCCGGAGCCGACGGTACGGCCGCCCTCGCGGATAGCGAAGCGGAGGCCGGGCTCGATGGCGATGGGGGTGATGAGCTCCACGTCCATCTCCACGTTGTCGCCGGGCATGCACATCTCAACGCCCTCGGGGAGGGTGATGACGCCGGTGACGTCGGTGGTACGGAAGTAGAACTGGGGACGATAGTTGTTGAAGAAGGGGGTGTGGCGGCCGCCCTCGTCCTTGCTCAGGACGTAGACCTGGCCGTGGAACTTGGTGTGGGGATGGATGGAGCCGGGCTTGGCAAGGACCTGGCCGCGCTCCACCTCGTTCTTCGCGATGCCGCGAAGGAGGGTGCCGATGTTGTCGCCGGCCTCAGCGTAGTCCAGGAGCTTGCGGAACATCTCGATGCCGGTGACGACGGTCTCGCGGGGCTCGTCCATGAGGCCGACGATCTGGACCTTCTCGTTCATCTTGATGGTACCACGCTCAACTCTACCGGTGGCCACGGTGCCGCGGCCGGTGATGGTGAAGACGTCCTCAACAGGCATGAGGAAGGGCTGGTCGGCGGCGCGGTCGGGGGTCTTGATATAGTTGTCGACAGCGTCCATCAGCTCCCAGATGCACTCATACTCGGGGGCATGAGGATCGGTGGAGTTGGACTCCAGGACCTTCAGCGCGGAACCCTTGATGATGGGGGTGTCGTCGCCGGGGAACTCGTACTTGTCCAGAAGCTCGCGGACTTCCATCTCGACGAGCTCGAGGAGCTCGGGGTCGTCGACCTGGTCGCACTTGTTGAGGAAGACGACCACGTAGGGCACGTTCACCTGACGGGCAAGCAGAAGGTGCTCGCGGGTCTGGGCCATGGGGCCGTCGGAGGCGGCGATGACCAGGATAGCGCCATCCATCTGAGCGGCGCCGGTGATCATGTTCTTGATATAGTCGGCGTGGCCCGGGCAGTCAACGTGGGCATAGTGGCGGGCGGCGGTCTGATACTCGACGTGGGCGGTGTTGATCGTGATGCCGCGGGCGCGCTCCTCGGGGGCCTTGTCGATCTGGTCATAGGCGGTGTAGGTGGCGGCGCTGGCGTCAGCCATGTTCAGGACCTTGGTGATGGCCGCGGTCAGGGTGGTCTTGCCGTGGTCGATGTGGCCGATGGTGCCGATGTTTACATGGGGCTTGGTGCGCTCGAATTTTGCTTTAGCCATTGGTACTTATCCTCCTTAATGTTTTTGGAAAAGGGTGTTTTCAAATTCTGAGTGTATTCTAATACATTCACGGGAATTTTGCAACTGTTTTGTGGGCTTTCCCGCCGTTTATTTGGCGGAGCCGTGGTTTTTCACGATCTCGTCCCGGAGGCTCTTGGGGATCTCGATGAAGTGACTGGGCTCCATGGAGTAGTTGGCGCGGCCCTGGGTCTTCGACCGGAGGTCCGTGGAGTAGCCGAACATGGTGGAGAGGGGCACGTCGCAGGTGACGCGGACGGTGCCGTTTTCCATCTCCGTGGCGGTGACGGCGCCGCGGCGGGAGTTGATGTCGCCGATGATGTCGCCCATATACTCGTCGGGGCCGATGACCGTGACCTTCATGATGGGCTCCAGGATGGTGGGGTCGGCCTTGGCCATGGCCTCCTTGAAGGCCATGGAGCCGGCGATCTTAAAGGCCATCTCGGAGGAGTCCACCTCGTGGAAGGACCCGTCGTAGAGGTGGACCTTCACGTCCACCACGGGGTAGCCGGCCACCACGCCGGAGAGCATGGCGCCCTGGATACCGGCGTCCACCGCGGGGATATACTCCTTGGGGATGGCGCCGCCGGTGATCTCATTGATGAACTCGTAGCCCTTGCCGGACTCGTTGGGCTCGATGCGGATCTTCACGTGGCCGTACTGGCCCTTGCCGCCGGACTGGCGGACATAGCGGGTGTCCACATCCGCCGTGCCCTTGATGGTCTCCTTGTAGCTGACCTGGGGACGGCCCACATTGGCCTCCACCTTGAACTCCCGGAGAAGGCGGTCCACGATGATCTCCAGGTGGAGCTCGCCCATGCCGGCGATGATGGTCTGACCCGTCTCCTCGTCGGTGTAGGTCTTGAAGGTGGGGTCCTCCTCGGCGAGCTTCGACAGCGCGATGGCCATTTTTTCCTGGCCGGCCTTGGTGCGCGGCTCGATGGCGACGCGGATGACGGGCTCGGGGAACTCCATGGACTCCAGGACGATCTGATGGTCCGGGTCGCACAGGGTGTCGCCGGTGGTGGTGTTCTTGAGGCCCACGGCGGCGGCGATGTCGCCGGTGTAGACCTTGTCGATGTCCTCCCGGTGGTTGGCGTGCATCTGAAGGATGCGGCCCAGCCGCTCGCGCTGGCGCTTCACGGGGTTGATCACCGTGGCGCCGGCCTCGGCGGTGCCGGAATAGACGCGGAAGAAGCTGAGCCGCCCCACGTAGGGGTCGGTCATGATCTTGAACGCCAAAGCGGAGAAGGGGGCGTCGTCGTCCGCGGGACGCTCGTCCTCCTCGCCGGTCTGGGGATTCGTCCCCTTGATGGGCGGGATATCCAGAGGCGAGGGCATATAGTCCACGATGGCGTCGATGAGCTTCTGGACGCCCTTGTTGCGGTAAGAGGTGCCGCAGACCACGGGGACCATCTTGTTGGCGATAGTGGCCTTACGGATGGCGGCCTTGATGGACTCGGTGCTGACCTCTTCGCCCTCCAGGTACTTCTCCATGATCTCGTCGTCGAAGTCGGACACGGCCTCCAGGAGCTTCATGCGATACTCCTCGGCCATGTCCTTCATGTTCTCGGGGATGGGCTCCACCCGCATATCCTGGCCCAGCTCGTCGTAGTAGACGTCGGCGTTCATCTCGATGAGGTCGATGATGCCGCGGAAATCCGCTTCCTTGCCGATGGGCAGCTGGATGGGAACGGCGTTGGCGTGGAGGCGCTCATGGACCATGCGGATGACGTTGAAGAAATCCGCGCCCATGATGTCCATCTTGTTGACGTAGATCATCCGGGGGACGTGATAGGTGTCGGCCTGACGCCACACCGTCTCGGACTGGGGCTCCACGCCGCCCTTGGCGCACATCACCGTGACGGACCCGTCCAGCACGCGCAGGGAACGCTCCACCTCCACGGTGAAGTCCACGTGGCCCGGGGTGTCGATGATGTTGATGCGGGTGCCCTTCCAGAAGCAGGTGGTGGCGGCGGAGGTGATGGTGATGCCGCGCTCCTGCTCCTGGACCATCCAGTCCATGGTGGCCGCGCCCTCGTGGACCTCGCCCAGCTTGTGGGTGCGGCCGGTGTAGAAGAGGATGCGCTCCGTGGTGGTGGTCTTGCCGGCGTCGATGTGGGCCATGATGCCGATGTTTCTGGTTCTCTCTAAGGAATACTGTCTGGGCATAAAAATTCTTTCTCCTGATGCGTCCGGGGCTCCGACGGCCCGGGACCAAACTCAAAATAACGCTGGAAATCGCGAAAATGCCGTAAAAGGCTTACCAACGGAAGTGCGCGAACGCCTTGTTGGACTCGGCCATGCGGTGGGTCTCCTCGCGCTTCTTCACGGAGGCGCCGGTGTTGTTGGCGGCGTCCATGATCTCGGCGGCCAGCTTCTCGCGCATGGTCTTCTCGCCGCGGGCGCGGGTGTAGTTGGTCAGCCACCGGAGGCCAAGGGTCTGGCGGCGGGCCGGACGGACCTCGATAGGCACCTGGTAGGTGGCGCCGCCCACACGGCGGGCCTTGACCTCCAGAGACGGCATGATATTCTCAAGGGCGGCCTGGAAAACCTCCAGGGGCTCCTTGCCGGTCTTTTCCTTGACGATGTCAAAGGCGCCGTAGACCACCTTCTGGGCCACGCCCTTCTTGCCGTCGAGCATGATGGAGTTCACAAGCTTCGTGACGAGCACGGAGTTGTAAACAGGATCAGGCAAAATTTCTCTTTTGGGAACATTACCTCTTCTGGGCACTTTGCTTCCCTCCTTCTTAAAAAGAATTCACAGGTACTCTCGGCCACAAAAGCCGAGTTTGCGCCCCGAGGTGTGTACATTATATATAAACACAACAACGAGGACGCTGTTGGGGATGCGCTTACTTCTTCTTGCCGGCCTTCGGGCGCTTGGCGCCGTACTTGGAGCGGGCCTGCATACGTCCGTTGACGCCCTGGGTGTCGAGGGTACCGCGGATGATGTGGTAACGGACACCGGGGAGGTCCTTGACACGGCCGCCGCGGATCATCACCACGGAGTGCTCCTGCAGGTTGTGGCCGACGCCGGGGATGTAGGCCGTGACCTCAAAGCCGTTGGTCAGACGCACACGGGCGATCTTCCGCAGAGCGGAGTTGGGCTTTTTCGGGGTCATGGTCCTGACGGCGGTGCACACACCGCGCTTCTGGGGGGAGCTCAAGTCCGTGGCGCGGTTCTTCAGGGTGTTGAGGCCCTTCTGGAGCGCGGGGCTGGTGGACTTGTAGACGCTGGTCTGGCGTCCCTTGCGGACGAGCTGGTTAATGGTGGGCATTGTGTTCCTCCTTTCTCAAAAAATCGGTTTTTACCCAAGGGTAGTTTACCCATAAATGGGCGCAAAAACCCCAGGCAAGCTAGTATTCTAGCATATCGGGCCGGGAAAGTCAACACTTTTTTCCGTCTCCGGCCCGTTTTCCCATGGGATCGTTCACAAAAAATTTTGAAAAAAACAAAGGATTTTTGTTTTTTGCGGCGTATATAAGATAATGCGAAGGAGGAGGCGATCGGTTTGGGCAGTATACGGGAAAAACGGGAGGCGCTGGAGCGGCTCATCGTCTCGGACGCCGGCGTCCGGGCGGAACAAAGCGCCGGGCGGCTCCACGCCGAGGAGGAGGACGGTGTGCGCACCTGCTTTCAGCGGGACATCGACCGCATCACCCACTCCAAGGCCTTCCGGCGCTTAAAGCAGAAGACCCAGGTCTTCCTGGAGCCGGAGGGCGACCACTACCGCACGCGCCTTACCCACACGCTGGAGGTCACCCGCATTGCCAGGACCATCGCCCGGGCCCTCAACCTGAATGAGGACCTCACCGAGGCCATCGGCCTGGGGCACGACCTGGGCCACACGCCCTTCGGCCACGCCGGGGAGCGGGCCCTCAACGAGCTTCTGGCGGACCTGGGGGGCTTCCGGCACTATGAGCAGAGCCTGCGGGTGGTGGACAAGATCGAGAAGGACGGCCGGGGCCTCAACCTGACCATGGAGACGCGGGACGGCATCCTGCGCCACACCTGCGACCCCCTGGCCGCCACGCTGGAGGGACAGGTAGTGCGGCTTTCTGACAAGATCGCCTACATAAACCACGACGTGGACGACGCCATCCGCTCCGGCACCCTCCGGGGGGAGGACATCCCCGAGACGGTCCGGGAGGTCCTGGGCAAGCGGTACAGCACCCGCATCAACACCATCGTGGAGGACGTCATCGCCCAGGGGACAAGCTCCGGCGTGGTGCGCATGAGCGCGGAGGTGGCGGAGGCCGTGGACGTCTTTTCCGACTTTTTATATGAGCGGGTCTACAAAAATCCCGTGGTGAAGGGGGAGGAGAAGAAGGTTTTGGGCCTCCTTTCCGGGATTTTTGATTATTTCGTTAAAAATCCGGCAAAAATGTCGGCAGAATACCTGGAAACGGTCTACACCGAGGGCCCGGAACGCGCCGCCGCCGATTACGTGGCGGGCATGACGGACCCCTACGCCATCGAGGTCCACAACAGCATCTTCGTCCCCATGGCGTGGACGGTGAAATAGACGGGCTTGAAATTCCGTGAAAGAAAACGGCTTTTCGAAAACCCCAATTCAATATTTTTTCCGGCGGCATGTACGTCGGAAAAAATACCTTTTGTTTTGCGGAGTGTGCGAGCGAAGCGAGTGCGCGGAGCAAAACAGCAGGGAAAAATTTCTGAATTTCGCAAAATTCAGAAATTTTTCCCGCACGTTCCCCTTGGCATCGAAAGCCCTACGGGCTTTCGAGCCAGTTTAGAAAGGAGGTGGAGAGAGTGGCGATCCCTGACAGCTTTATCGAGGAGCTGGTGGCGCGGTCGGATATCGTAGACGTGGTGTCGGACTACGTGACGCTGACCAAGCGCTCCGGGGCCAACCAGTTCGGGCTGTGCCCGTTTCATTCGGAGAAGACGCCCTCCTTCTCTGTCTCCCCGGACAAGCAGATCTACCACTGCTTCGGCTGCGGCAAGGGCGGCGGGGTCATCAGCTTCATCATGGAGATCGAGAATCTGCCCTTCCGGGACGCGGTGGCGTTTTTGGCCCGGCGGGCCGGGATGGAGATGCCCGACGAGAGCGAGGACGACAAGGAGCGCCAGGGCCGCCGGACGCGGCTTCTGGAGCTCAACCGCGCCGCCGCCCGGTGGTTTTACGAAAATCTTTCCAAGCCCGAGGGCGCCGCGGCGGCGGCGTATATGCGGGAGCGGCGCATCGCGCCGAGGACCGCCAAGATCTTCGGCCTGGGCGCGGCCCCGGACGACTGGTACGCCCTCACCAATGAGATGCGCAAGCGCGGCTACACCGACCGGGACCTCATCGACGCCGGCCTTGCCAAAAAGGGCAAAAACGGCGGGGCCTACGACGTCTTCCGCAACCGCCTTATGTTCCCGGTCATCGACGTGCGCGGCAGCGTCATCGGCTTCTCTGGCCGCATTTTGGGGGACGGGGAGCCTAAGTACCTCAACACCCCGGACACGCCGGTCTTCCAGAAGAGCCGAAACCTCTTCGCCCTCAACCTGGCCAAGCGCTCCAAGCGGGATATGCTCATTTTAGCCGAGGGCAACGTGGACGTGGTGATGCTCCATCAGGCGGGCTTCGACTGCGCGGTGGCGTCTCTCGGCACCTCCCTCACCGCCGACCAGGCGCGGCTTATGAAGCACTTCAAGGAGAACGTGGTCATCGCCTACGACTCCGACGCCGCCGGCGTCAAGGCCGCCCAGCGGGCCATCGGGCTTCTGGAGCCGGCGGGCCTCAAGGTGCGGGTCCTGCGGATGGAGGGGGCCAAGGACCCGGACGAGTTCATCAAGGCCAAGGGCCCGGACGCCTTCCAGCTTTTGCTGGAGCGCAGCGCCAACCACGTGGAGTATAGAATAGACGCGGTGAAGGCCAAATACGATATGGATACGGACGCCGGGAGGCTGGGCTTTTTGCAGGAGGCCATCCGGATGCTGGCCGAGAGCTTCAACCCCCTGGAGGCGGAGGTCTACGTCGCCCGTGTGGCGGAGCTGGCCGGCGTGGGACGGGAGAGCGTCTCCGAGCAGCTGCGCATCGTCCGCCGGGGCCTTGCCGGGAAGAATAAGAAGGACGCCGAGCGCGCGGTCATGCGCCCGGAGCGGGCGGCCCAGCCGGACTCCAAGCGCATCCGCTACGCCAACGTCCCCTCCGCCCTGGCGGAGGAGGGGGTCGTCAAGTCGCTTTTGCGGGACCCGGAGCTTATCAAATATGCCGCCGGCCTGGAGCCGGAGGATTTCACCGCCCCCTTCCTGGGGAAGCTCTTCGGGACCATCCGCGCCAAAGCCGCCGCTCATGAGGCCGTCTCCCCGGCGGTGCTCATGGCGGGCCTGGAGCCCGACGAGTGCGCGCACCTGACGCGGCTTTTGCAGGAGCCGGTGAACGCGGCCAACGCCCGGGAGGCCATGGGCGATTACATAGAAGTCATCCGTCGCGAGGGCCTCAAAACAAAAAAAGACAGGGACATCATGGCCATCAGAGAGAACTACCAAAAGAAAAAAGGGCTTGGAGGATAAAAGCATGGAAGAAAAAACAAACGTCACAAAGGACACCCAGCAGGCGAATCTCGACAAGCTGGAGGCGCTCATCAAGGAGGGGCAGAAGAAGGGCTCCCTTACCTCCAAGGAGCTGAGCGTCCTGGACACCATGAACCTGGACCCGGAGACCGTCGATAAGTTTTACGAGCGGCTGGAGTCCCTGGGGGTGGAGACCACCGACGAGGAGGCTCTGGAGCTTTTAGAGGACATCGACGTCAGCCTCGAGGACCTGGACGACATCGACGAGATCACCCGGGAGGAGCTGGAAAGCACCGACGCTCTGTCGGACTCCTTCGCCATCGACGACCCGGTGCGGATGTACCTCAAGGAGATCGGCAAGGTGGCCCTCCTGACGCCGGAGGAGGAGATGGACCTGGCCCGCCGCATGGCCGAGGGCGACCAGGAGGCCAAAAAGCGCATGGCGGAGGCCAACCTCCGTCTGGTCGTCTCCATCGCCAAGCGGTACGTGGGGCGGGGGATGCTGTTTTTAGACCTCATCCAGGAGGGCAACCTGGGGCTCATTAAGGCGGTGGAGAAGTTCAACTACCAGAAGGGCTACAAGTTCTCCACCTACGCCACCTGGTGGATCCGCCAGGCCATCACCCGCGCTATCGCCGACCAGGCGCGGACCATCCGTATCCCGGTGCACATGGTGGAGACGATCAACAAGGTCATTAGGGTCTCCCGCCAGCTTTTGCAGGAGCTGGGCCACGACCCCTCCCCGGACGAGATCGCCGCGGAGATGGATATGCCCGTGGACAAGGTCCGGGACATTCTGAAGATCGCCCAGGAGCCGGTGAGCCTGGAAACGCCCATCGGCGAGGAGGAGGACAGCCACCTCGGCGACTTCATCGAGGACGAGGCCGCCAGCGAGCCGGCGGAGGCCGCCAGCTTCACCCTTTTGAAGGAGCAGCTCATGGAGGTGCTGGAGACGCTGACGCCCCGGGAGAAGAAGGTCCTGGAGCTTCGCTTCGGCATCGTGGACGGCCGCACCCGCACCCTGGAGGAGGTGGGCCGGGAGTTCAACGTCACCCGTGAGCGCATCCGCCAAATCGAGGCCAAGGCCCTCCGGAAGCTGCGCCACCCCTCCAGAAGCAAGAAGCTCAAGGACTTTTTGAACTGAGGCGGCGGCATGGAGGCTCTTTCGGAAGGCTACACGAAGCGGGACACCAACATCGCCAAGGCCGCGGCGGTGATCCTCCTGCTCATCCACCATCTCTACATGGGCGTGGCCCCCGCGCCCATCGACCTTCTCCACACCTACCCGCCCCTGACCGTCGCCACCCTTTCCAAGGTCTGCGTGGCGCTGTTTGTGGTGCTCAGCGGCTACGGGCTCACGGTGAGCTTTGCCCGCAAGGGCGAAAAGCCGGGACGCTTCACCCTGCGCCACACCCTGGGGCTCATGCGGCCCTATTGGCTGGTTTTCGCGCTCTTTGCCCTGTTGGGCATCTTCTTCGCCCGGCCGGAGTTTGCCCCCTGGGCCGTGTACGGCACGGGCCTGCGGGGCTTTGCCAACGCCTGCGCGGAGTTCTTCGCCCTCCGGCCCCTGCTGGGAACGCCCACCTACAACCAGACCTGGTGGTACATGGAGGCGGCGCTGGCGCTGTATCTGACCTTCCCGCTCCTCCACTGGGGCGTGAAAAAGGCGCCGTACCTCGTTTTGCCGGTGACCGCCGTGCCACTGGTCCTCTACCTTTTCCTGGGCAACAACGTCTGGGACACCTGCCGGGAGATCTACTGGTTCTTCCCCTTCTGCGCGGGGATCCTCCTGGCCCAGCGGGACCTTCTTTCCAAATTTGCCGCCTTCGCCCACAAGCGCCGCTGGACGGCCATTGGCCTTACGGCCCTGGCGGTGGTCCTCACGGCCCTCATACGCAGTCAGGTGGGGCTGGCCTTTGACACCTTCTTCGCCGTGGCCATTCTCCTCTTCCTCCGGTGTACCCTGAGCCTTATCCCGTACCTGGGGACGGCCTTCGCGTACCTGGGCCGCCACAGCGGGAACATCTTCATGCTCCACTCCTTTATCTATTGCTACTTCACCTCCCAGCACTGGTTCGTCAAGCTCCTGTGGAGCCCTGACCTCCTTGTGGTCTTCCTGGCCCTCCCGGCTTTGCTGGCACTGAGCCTCGCCTGCTCGGAGGTCATCGAGCGCGGCCGCGCGCTGGTGTCGCGCCTTTGGCGGTTCTGATAAGGGCGTCCGGCGCATATCCTCCCATCAAGGGAGGGGTTCGCATGGATCAAAGGATCGGGGACCTTCGGTATAAGGAGGTCATCAACGTCAACACCGGCGTGCGGCTGGGGTATGTGTCCGACGGGGTCTTCAACGCCTCCACCGGGCAGATGACGGCGCTGGTGGTGCCGGGGGCGTACAAGGTGCTGGGGCTCTTCGGGCAGAAGGACGACATCGTCATCCCCTGGGACGCCATCCGCCGCATCGGCGACGACATCATCCTGGTGGAGGAGGACCGGGTGGAGGTCCGGGAGAAAAAGCCCCGGCCCGGCGGCCGGGGGACACAGTATAAATAGGCAAAACGGGTATGAAACAAAAGAGAAAAAAGCTTTTTATCGGACTTCTCATCGCCGCGGTCACTTTGGTGGTCGCGGCCGGCGTTTATGGGTTCGTTTTCTTCTACGACGCCTTTGACCTGGTGGGGGACCACCTGAGCTTCCGGGCCGTCTGGCCGGAGGACATGGCGGTGGACGAGTCCCGGAGCGCGGCGTACACCGTGGCGGAGAATGATTACCTGAAGGCGGTCATCTCCGTGGAGCGCTCGCCGTATCCGAGCAAGGACGCGTACATCGCGGAGTCCTTCGACCGCTTTGTCCGGGACCCGGCGTGGCAGGCCGCCAACGGCGTCACCGTCCTGCGGGACGGGGAAGCCGGGGACTGCCGGGTGCTCACCGTGACCGTGGACGCCCTGCCGGAGGGCATGGCGGACACCTACGCCTACGTCACCAGGGATGTCCCCGGCACCCGCTATTTCCTCCGGGCCATGCTCAAGTATAATAGCCGCCGGGAGCCGGAAAAGGCACAAGCGGCGGTGGAGGCGTTCATCGCGGGCTTCGCCCCCCGGATCACCCTGGAAAAGAAGCGGCTGGAGACGGATTTCACGCCCGTCCTCCCGGAAGGCTGGACGGCGGAGACCAGGGCGGCCTATGAGAAGCTTCGCGGGGCGGAAACGCCCTACTTCGGCGCCTTCAGCCACGACCTCGCGGGGCTGGAGACGGCGCTGGACCACCGCCTCGCCCTGGCCCTCACCTACTTCCAGCTGAACGCGCCCCTGCCCCTGGAGCAGATGGAGGCGTGGTACGGCCAGGGGAAGCTGACGGAGCTGACGCTCCAGTGTACCGTCAACAGCAATTCCGACCTGAACGCCGCGTCCCCCATGCTGGAGGTCCTGAAGGGGTCGTATGACGGGGCGCTTGCCCAAATCGCCGAGGGCCTTGCCGCCTTCGGCCGCCCGGTGCTTTTCCGGCTCAACAACGAGATGAATTCCGACTGGACCAGCTACTCAGGCGTGGTGAACCTCTCGGACCCGGACATCTATGTCGCCGTCTGGCGGTATATCTACGACTTTTTCGCCGCCCGGGGCGTCCACAACCTTATCTGGGTCTGGAACCCCAACGACGAGGACTTCCCGCCGGCGGGGTGGAATTCGTACCTGGCCTATTACCCCGGCAACGGATACGTCCAGATGCTGGGCGTCACCGGCTACAACACGGGGACCTATTATAAGGACGTCACCGGCGAAAAATGGCGGTCCTTCCGGGACATTTACGACGAGATCGAGGAAACGTATCTGCCCCACTTCGCCGATTTCCCCTGGATGATCACGGAGTTCGCGTCCTCCTCCATCGGCGGGGACAAGCCCGGCTGGATCCGGGATATGTTCCGGGAGCTTCCCCGCTACGGCCACATCAAGGCCGCCGTCTGGTTCGACCGGGCCGACTACGACGAGTCCAAGCCCGACCGCCCCGAGTCCCGCCCCTACCGCGTCGCCGAGACGCCGGAGTCCCTGGCAGCCTTCAAGGAGGGCATCCGGGACAAGGCCGAGCGGTTTTTTGAGTGAAAAAGCGTTCACAAGAGTTTCACAAAATTTGGCTGGCGTTTTGCGGGGGAGGGAGGTATAATAAGAGGGCGAAAAACGCAAAAAGGAGGGGTAGATATGAGAAAAATTTCCTTCCTTGTCCTGGCCCTGCTGGTGGCCGGCCTGCTGTGCGGGTGCGTTGCCGCCGGGGGCGGACCGGAGACATCGGGCAGCGGCGCGACCCAGGGCGGCGGTACGACCCAGGGCAGTACACCCCCGAGCGGCGGCACGACGGAGGCTTCGGAGCCCACGGTTCCCCCGGCCCACGAAAAGCGGGACGCCATCCCCTTTGCCGAGGGGCAGCTCTACGCCGCGGCGTACCTGGGCTATCAGGAGGCGGAGGACTTCGACTACTACGCGGAGAAATATCTGGACACGCCGGACATCCCCACCTACACCGTCTCGGACGGGGACCTCTACCTCGTCATTCCCCGGTATGACGGGATGACCATGTCCCTCTACGTCAACGACGTGGAGACATCCCAGTCCTCCCTGCGGGGGGAGGTCGCCGACGTGGGACCCTTCATCGTCCGGTGCAACGTCAGCGACGTGTTCTCCGACGCCACCATTGCCCTGACGTACAACGGCGACCGGGCGGAGTTCACGCCCTTCATCTCCCTGGAAAACGGCGAGCCGCAGCTGGGCGAGCGGGGGCTTGACATCACGAAGGCCGGCGATACCCCGTCCGCCGGGGAGGCGGACCTCGTGGGCGAGTACACCGACGCCGCCAGCGGCACGCCGGGGCTGGAGATCGCCGCCAACGGTGACGGCACCTACACCGTCCAGATCAGCATCGTCCATCTGGCTCAGTTCACCGACGGCACAGCCCGCCCGGAGGGCGAGGGCCTCGCCTTCACCGCCACGGACCCCGACGGGAATCCCATCGCCGGCACCGTGACCCTCTCCGGCGCCACCGCCACGGTGACCTTCACCGACAGCACCTGGGACTACCTCCCCAACGGCGAGCGCTTCACCTACGAGAAGGCCTCCGACACGCCGAATCTTTGGGAGGTGGGGTGAAACGCCGGAAGGGCCCACCGCTGCGTCACCACCCCTGCCGCTTCGCGGCTGTCCCCGACCTAGGAGGGGCTAACGTGACGGGAGCGGGTGCGTTTTGTCGGAACCGCTCAATCTCCCAACGCTCGCTTCCCCCCTGCCCCCCTCCTACGAGGAGGGGGCTCTGAGACGGAGGCGGGTGCGGTTTTTCGGAACCGTTACGACAACGCACCTTTTGCCCCTCCTACGGAGGGGTGGCGCGAAGCGCCGGGGTGGTGCTGCAATCCGATTATCGAAAGCCCCAGCGACGCTCAACGGGCTCGAATACCCCGCCGCCGCGGCGGCACCCCATCTCCGGCCTAAGAGCCGCCCCTGCGGGGCGGTTGGCCTCCGAAACACGCCTGCGGGCGTAGTTTTTCCGAAAAGGGGTTAGGGGAATAAGGTTGCGGCGCTTCGCGCCGCTTTATAAAAAATTGCGCCGCTATGCGGCGCAAACCTTTTTGGTAGGGGCGGGTTCCAAACCCGCCCGTTAACCTCCCCCCCTGGGGGAGGTGCCGAGCGAAGCGAGGCGGAAGGGTCGTCCCCGCCGCAGCGGGCAAATCCAAAACCGCGGCGAAGCCGCAACCTTTTTCGCCCCCTCCTCGTAGGAGGGGGGCAGGGGGGCAGCGAGCGTGGGTCGACAGAGAGGCATCAAAAAACGGGCGGGTTCCGAAACCCGCCCGTGCTTTTTGGTTTACGCCTCCGCCCCCGGCAAATCGCTGTACAGGTCCTTTGCGTACGCCCCGCCGTCGATGAGGCGGCGGAAGTTGTCGCGGACGGACTGGAGGTCCTCCCGGTAGGTGATGCCATACCAACGGTCCGGGGTCTCCAGGACCTCCACGGTCAGCTGCCCCGCCCGCAGGAGGGAGCCGATGTGGATGGGCAGAAGGTACTCCGCCTTGAGGGGATCATGCGGGACGTCGCGGCGGAAGAAGTCGGCGAAATCCCGCTCCAGCGCCGTAAGGTACGCCGGGGCGCGGCCCTCGGCGGCGGGGAAGGCCCAGAAATTCATGGAGACGTAGGCGTCCGGGTCCAGGCTCACACCGCCGGCCGTGACGCCGTCGGGCGTCTTGGCGATGCCGCCGGTTTCCGCCACGTCCCGCAGATGCCGGCCGTCGGGGGCAAGCTCACACACACCCCGGGTGACGCCGCCGTTTTCCGAGAGGGTATTTTTGAGGATGAAGCCCGCCATGGCGGCCTCATCGTCCCTGTGGTCCCGGACAAGCCAGTCGTGGAGCTTGTGGAAGGCCGCCTTGCCGTAATAGTCGTCGGCATTGATGACGGCGAAGGGCTCGCGCAGGAGGTCCTTCGCGGCCAGCACGGCCTGCCCCGTCCCCCAGGGCTTGGCGCGGCCGTCGGGGACGGCGAAGCCGGCGGGGATATCTCCCAGCGCCTGAAAGGCGTAGGCCGTCTCCACCCCGAGGCGCGCGCAGATCCGCTCCACCCTGTCCCCGATACGGTCCCGGAAATCCGCCTCGATGTCCCGGCGGATCACGAAAACGATCTTATTGAACCCGGCCATGAGGGCGTCGTGGATGGAGTAGTCGATGATGAGCTCGTCCTTCGCGCCCACGGCCTCCAGCTGCTTGATGCCCCCCGCGTAGCGCGAGCCGATGCCGGCGGCCATGATGAGCAGAGCGGTCTTTCGCATCTTCGTTACCTCCGTAAAAATTATGCCGCGCGCGGGACTCTGCCGCCCAGACGCCGGGCCGCGCCGGAGCGCTCCAGCGCCTCGATGAGCGCAAGGCCCAGGACGAAGCAGATGACCGATTCGGTCAGGACCATGGAGACGATATTGTAGCCCCAGACCGCCGGGAAGGCCCCGGTGAAGCCCGTGGTGCCGTAGGCGATGACGGCGCTGGTGATGAGCCCGTTGCACACCACCGGCGGGACGGGCGCCAGCCACTTTGTCCGGCACCGGGCCGTCAGGAGCCCCGCCAGGAGCGTGGCCAGGGACCCGAAAACGATGTCCACCGCGCCGTACTGGCTCAAGAGGTTCGTGAGGACGCACCCCACAAAGAGCCCCCAGGCCGTCTCCGGGAAGAGGAAGGGCAGGACGGTCAGCGCCTCGGCGAACCGGAACTGCACCGGCCCGAAGGTCAGGCCGAAGATGTCGCCAAAGTATCCCAGAACGGTGTACATCGCCGCCACCACGGCGCCGATGGCGAGCTTGCGGACGGAAAAGCTGTTTTTCATGGATAGGAACCTCCATTTTTTGTTTTTAGAAGCCGCGGCGGGGACGTTTTTTCACGCGGCTGGACAGGGTGTGGAAACCTGTCGGAGGTATCTTACCATACCGGGGCCCGTTTGGCAAGGGGCCGATGGAAAAATCACGGATCCGTCCGGGAAAAGCCGCACCCGCACCAGCTCTGCCGGTAGATGCCGTAGGCCTGGCACAGGCGGATGGACCGGAGATAGCCGTCCTTTTTCTTGAAATCCGAGGGAAGCCATTGAACGCCGCTCCCGGCGGCCAGGCGCTCCCCGATATCGTTGATGAGCGGGGCGTTCTTGTGGGGACTGACGGTGAGGGTGGTGCCCACATACGAAAAGCCGTGGGCCGCGGCGTAGGAAACCGACGCGCCCAGCCGCAGAGCGAAGCACCGCGTACACCGCGCGCCCCCCTCCGGCTCGCCCTCCGACCCCCGGGCGGCGGCGAGGAAAGCGGCCTCGTCGTAGTCGGCGATCACCAGGGCCACGTCCTCCATCCCGGCGGCCCGCAGGAGCTTGGGCAGCTCCCCGGCGCGCCTGTCGTATTCCTCCCGGGGCTGGATGTTGGGGTTACAGTAGTAGAGCGTCACGTCGAAGAAGGGGTACACCCGCTCCAGCACGGAGCTTGCGCAGGGCGCGCAGCACACATGGAGCAAAAGCCCCGGCCTCCCCTCCAGCCCCGCCGTCAGCGTTTCAAATTCCCGGTTATAGTCCCGCATCCCGATCACCTCAAGCTTTATTCTAGCCCACCCGGAGGGAAAACGCAAGAGGGGGGAGGCTTTGGCAGGTGCGGTTTGTCGATACCGTTCTGTCATCCCACGCTCGCTACCCCCCTGCCCCCCTCCTACGAGGAGGGGGCTTTTAAAAGGTTGCGGTTTCGCCGCATTTTTTATTTCCCGCTGCGGCGGGGACGGGGGCTCGAATCCCCCCTACCCCCCTTTGCCCCAAAGGGGGTCAAAAAGGTTTGCGTCGCTTTGCGGCGCAATTTTTATAAACGCGGCGCGAAGCGCCGCATCCTTATTCCCCTTGACCCCTTTTTCGGAAAAAGGGGTGCCGCCGCAGCGGCGGGGTATTCGAGCTCGTTGAGCGTCGCTGGGGCTTCCGGTAAACGAGACTTACAGCGTGCGGGCCGCCAAGAGAGGCGGCCCCTACAAGGTGTGTTTTTGGAACGGTTCCGATAAAACGAATCCGCCCCAATTATGCCGTAGGGGCCGCCACTCTTGGCGGCCCGTGTTTCAACGACCTCCGTGGTCACGTTTCCCGCACCCACCCCCGACACGCCAGCCCCTCCAAGGTCGGGGACAGCCGCGAAGCGGCAGGGGTGGTTCCGCTGCGGCGGGGGCAATGTAGAGATTGCCGTTGGACCCGCGGATGCCGGCGAGGATGCCCTTCTCCGCGGCCCGGCGGATGGCCTCAGGTGCTCGGCCTTCGTCGCGCCGCAGGCGGAGCACTCGGCGTAAAACGCCTCTCACGCGCCGTAGCCGTGGGGGTGGCTTTTGTGCCAGGTCCAGGCGGTGGCGATAATGGTGTCGAGGTCGGCGAATTTGGGGTCCCAGCCCAGGACGGACCGGGCCTTCTCCGAAGAGGCCACCAGCCGCGAGGGGTCGCCGGCCCGCCGGGGCCCAATGACCGCCGGGATGGGGTGCCCGGTGACGCGCCGCGCCGCCGCCACGACCTCCCGGTTGGAGAACCCCGCGCCGTT
>CANQSD010000026.1 GCA_947626385.1 uncultured Oscillospiraceae bacterium
TTGCCGGGGGCCGCGGCCAGGGCGCGGGCGAGGGCCACGCGGCGGCGCATCCCGCCGGAAAGGGCCTCCACGGGCGTGTCCGCCTCCCGTTCCAGCCCCACCGCCGCAAGGGCCGGGAGGGGGTCGGCCCCGCGGGGGAGCACCGCCCGGAGCTGTCCGGCGGCGGTGAAGCGCGGCAGGAGCCGGTCCTCCTGGAAGAGGAAGACGGTCCGCGCAAGCCCCGGCGTGTCCACGCGTCCGGCCCGCGGTGTCTCCAGCCCCGCCAGGAGCCGCAGAAGCGTGGTCTTCCCGCACCCGGAGGGGCCGGACAGGGCGGTGACGCCGGCGTCGGGAAGCTCCAGGGTGAAGCTTTGGAGGATGACCTTCTCGCCGTAGGCGAAGGTGACGTTTTCAAGCTTCATTGCCGCCGCCCCCCTCCTTTTTCCGCAAAGCCCGCCGGACAGCCCACTCCAGCAGCAGCGATAGCGCCACCACCGTGACGGTCCAGGCGAAGAGGGACGGTGTTTCCAGATAGAGCTTGGCGTAGTAGACCTGGGTGCCCACGGCGCGGCGGGGGGTGCAGAGGACCTCGGCGGCCACGCCGGACTTCCAGGCAAGGCCCAGGGAGCTGAGAACGCCGCTCCTGAGATACGGCAGGGCGGCGGGAAGGTAGACAACGCGGAGCTTACGAAAACGCCCCATCCCGTAAGCGCGGGCCATTTCCAAAAGATCGCGGCCGGGGGAGGCGAGGCCCGCGCGGACATTCTCCCACACCACGGGCGTCACCATCATGGCGCTGACCGCCACGGGGACCCAGTCCGAGCCCACCCAGAGGAGGAGCAGGACGATGAAGCTGGCCACGGGGACCGCGCGGACCACCCGGAGGGCGGGGGAGAGGAGGGTGTCGGCGGGGGGCAGGAAGGCTGTCAGAGCCCCCGCGGACACCCCTGCGAGCACCCCCAGAAGGGCGCCGGAGACTACCCGCAGGAGGGTCCAAAGGACGTGTTCCCAGAACCGTCCCGTCCCCAGAAGCTCCCATAGGGTGGAAAACACCAGCCCCGGACCGGGGAGGAAGAGGGGCTGGTCAATGAGCGCGGCGGCAACGAGCCACAGCCCCAGCCAAAAGACGGCTGGGGCCAAAAGGCGTATGAGGTTTTTGAGGAGCTTACTGCGCATTCCAGTAGAACCCGTCGTCAGGCATTTTGCCGCCGATGGAGGCGGGGTTGGCGTCAAAGAGCACCTGGTAGTAGGGCTCCAGGGTGGCGCGCATAGCCGCGCCGGCCTGGAAGGTGAGGGAGCAGTCGGGAATGGCCTTTTTGGCGATGGCGGCCTTGGGGACGATACCGTACTGCTCGCACAGCTGGGCGGCGTGGTCCACGTCGACCTTCACGGCGTTGATGGACTTCTCATATTCCTCCAAAAACCGCTTCACCGCGTCAGGATGGGCCTTGGCGAACTCCGCCCGGACGGCCACACAGCCCATGGTGAGCTGGCCGCCGGTGCCCAGCTTATCCCACTCCGCCGTCATGTCCAGCGCGGAGCGGACGTCGGTATTGTTCAGGAGAACGGCGGTGGCGGCAGGGACGGGGAGCATGGCAAGGTCGATCTCCCCGGCGGCCATCTTCGTCTGGATGACGCTGGCGTCGTCAAAGACGATGCTCACGTCGGCGTCCGCGACCTCCTCGGTGGGGGTGCTGACGGTGAGTCCGTTCTGGGTGAGGATATATTTGAGGGCGTACTCGGGGTTCGCGCCCTGGCCGGGGGAGTAAATGGTTTTGCCCCTGAGGTCGGTAACGGCGTGGACGGTGTCGCCCTTTTCCAGGATATAGAGGACACCCAGGGTGTTGATGGCGATGACCTGGACCTGGCCCTCCGTCTTGTTGTAGAGGGCGGAGGCCACGTTGGTGGCCACGGCGGCGATGTCATAGTCGCCGTTGATGAGGCCGGTCTGGATCTGGCTGTTGTCGGCCACGGCGGTGACGGTATACTTGTCCGCGGTCTTGCCAGCGTCGGACCGCTCCCACAGGTCCACCGCGCCCACGCCGGTGGGGCCGGTGAGGACGGCAAAGTTTACGCTGACAGGCTCGTCGGCGTCCTTTTTCTCCTCCTTCCCGCCGCAGGCGGCCAGGGACAGGACGAGGGTGAGGGTGAGGAACAAAATGAGAAGCTTTTTCATAACGGTTTCCTTTCTGCATAACGGGGCTATTTCAAAAGCTCCGGTTTCAACACGCGGATGGTCTTGCCGGTGTGCTCGATGAGGCCGGCGTCTTTAAGCTTGGCAAGCTCCCGGTAGAGGCTGGCCCGGCCAATGCCCAGGGTGGAGGCCAGCTCCGTCATGGACCGGACGGTGAGGCGGCCCGTTTCGTCCACATGGCGCAGGAGGTAGGCCGACAGCTTTCGCTCCCCGGTGCCCACGCTGAGGGCGTCCACCTTGGCCGAGAGGAAGCGGATGCGCTGGGCCAGATACCGGAGGTAGTTTTCCCGGATGAGGCGGGAGGTATCAATGAGGCCGTCCACGCTCTCCTGGGAGAGGAACAGGACCTCGCAGGCCGTCCGGGCGGTGAGGGTGGAGACGTAGCGCCCCTCGTCGGTGTAGAGCGCCGCCGCGCCGAAGAGGTCCCCGGCGGTAAGGGCGCTGACGGTGAGGGCCCCCTTGGTCACCGTGACGCTACCACTGAGGAGGATGCCCAGCTCCCGGCGGAAGCCAGTGGGGGAGTAAATCACCTCGCCCCGGGCGTACACGCGCTTTTCCGCGCCGCGCCCGGCAAGGGCCGCGTCGATCTCCGACGCCCTCAGCCCCCGGAAGAGAAAGGTCCCGGCCAGGACCGCCAGCTCGCCGTCCGTCACGGTTTTCACCCCCAAAACTGTCTCATATGGGACAAAATCCTTGAGTAGTATAGCAAGTCTCGGGGCAAATGTCAAGGGTTTCGTTAAAAAAATATCAAAAATGGGTCAAAAAAGCCCCGCGCCGGATGGCGCGGGGCTTTGGCGGGCGCGGGAGATAAAAAAACACGTGGGCGGGGTTGGGGACCGCCCACGGTTGGGATACTAAAAATTACTTGACAAAATGCTTGTTTTGTGGTATAATATGCTTAGATTTGAAGAGAGGGGGATCAGATGAAGCTGAGGAGGACATTGTGGAGGA
This sequence comes from uncultured Oscillospiraceae bacterium, assembly GCA_947626385.1. Classification (GTDB taxonomy): domain Bacteria; phylum Bacillota; class Clostridia; order Oscillospirales; family Oscillospiraceae; genus RUG626. Next base: position 3,125 of record CANQSD010000026.1, read on the forward strand.
TGACCACCATGGAGTTGCGGGTCTCGACGCGGTGGGGATCGGTGGTGGGGTCGAGCCAGCCGGCGTTGACTAAGGCGTTCATGGCGTCGGCGGCCCAGGGGGAGACGGGGGCGCCGGCGAGCGCGGGGTTGGGGTCGGTGGGGACATCAAAGAAAAGCGTGAGGGCACGGTAGGCGATGACGGCCAGCTCCTCGCGGGTGATGGGGACGTCGCCGTCAAAGACGCACTCGCCCTTATCGTTGACGCGGCCGTTCACAATGCCCACGGCGGCGCAGAAGTTGGCGGCTTCCTCATACCACTTGCCGTTGACGTCAGTGAAGGGGCTCTCCTCCTCGTCATCGACCCCAAGGGGGAGCTGAGAGAGGAGGTTATAGAATGCCTGGACCGTCTCAGCACGGGTGGCGGCCTTCTCGGGAAGGAAGAGGCCGTCGCCGCTGCCGTGGATCAGGTCGTAGTTATAGCAGTCCACGTAGCTGCCGATATAGGGATTCGCGGCGGTCACGTCGGGGAAGAGGCAAGTGGTATTTTGCCTTTCCTCCACGTCCAGTCTCTCGTAGAGGTCCTCGGCGAATGCGGAGATGTAGTCGGCGTCCATGGGGTTGACGCCTAGGATCTCCTCGAACTCCTCTTGGAATTCACCGTAGTAGGGTTGGCTGACGAACTCCAGATAGAGGTCGGCGGCCTTGTCGAAGCCCAGCTCCTGGGCCGTGTCCCAGAAGGAGAGGGCGCCGATGGCGGAGGTGGCGTAGCTGATGTAGTAGAGGGGCCGGAGGGTCATGTGAGGGATCTCGATCCAGGGGATGAGGGAGATGTCGTATTCGCTCTGAAGCTCATCGTACTTTTCGTTGATCATATCGACGGTCACGTCGGGGGAGCTGTAGGCGTAAAGCTCCAGCTCGCCGACCAGGGCGCCGGTGATGACGGCCGCGATCATGTTGTCCATGACGTAATCCTCCGCGATCTGGCTGTATTCGCCGAAAATGTCGTCATAGAACTGGGTGAAGAGGAGCTCCAGGCCCTGGGAATGGACCTCCGCCACGTCAAAGGAGCATTGGCCCTCGTTCCAGTCGTGGGGGTGGCAGAAGTAGTTGTTGTAATGGCCGAACTCGTGGATGGTGGTGGTGAAGTCAAAGAGCGTACCGGTGGGGGTGTTGAAGAAGAAGGGCGCGCCGTAGCCGCGGATCATGGTGGTGTAGCCCTGATCGTCCTTGACAGTGTCGGTAAAGCCGATGTCATAGAGGCGGTGGCCGATCATGTAGTCCCAGGCCTCCAGAAGCTCACCGGATATTTGGCCCAGGTACGGGCGAATGAGTGTCAGCGTCTCGTCGGTGGTGTAATCGCCGTAAAGGACATCCCAGACGGCCTCGTCGCCGGCGTTCTGTTCCAGGTCTGCGATGGTGTGGAAGTCCTTCGACAAGGGGGCGATGTACGTCTTGACGGCCTCAAAGAACGCCTGGGCGTCCTCCACGGTGTAGTCGCGGCCGTAGATCTCGGCGTAGGCCAGCTCGGCGTAGGTGTCATAGGTGTCCTGGAATTTCAGGGACTCGATGTTGGCGTCCCGGACGGCGATGAACATCTCATACATGGTGTCCTCGTCATCCTCGCCAGCGGCGGAGTAGGCAAGCTGATACTCGGTGATCTTCTGGTTGAGCGCGGCCTGCTCCTCGGTGAGCTCCTGGAAGGTCTCGTAGGCGATGACATCGGACTCGGTGAGCCGGTCGGTCTTGATGAAATAGTCCCGGCAGTCGGACTTCAGCAGGTCCTGGATGAGGAACAGGAAGGGGTCGCGGATCTTGTAGTAAAGGGCCTCGTAGACCTTGTATTCCTCCTGGGACGCCTCGTCGTTCACGTCGGCGGAGTTGCGCAGGCTCAGGAGCGTCAGGTTGCTGTCGATGGTGTCCATCAGGCCCGTCACCTTGTGGAAGGCGTCAAGGACCGTTTCGTTGGCGGCGTGGGCGGTGATGAGGGCCCGGGTGTCGTCGATGGCGGCGAGGAACTGTTCCTCCGTCACCTCCACGATCTCCATGTCCGCGTAGTCCACATCCGCGTGGGTCTGCTCGTCCAGAAAGTCCGTCTCGCGCACGTCGTCCGCCAGAGCGGCGGGGGCGAGAGCCAGGACCATGCACAGGACAAGAAGCAGGGAAAGAAGCTTTTTGCGCATAGCGGTTCCTCCGGTTTTGTTAATTTGTTTGCTTTGCAAAAGAAACAGTAGTAAAAGTATAGCGCCGCGCCCGCGGAAATTCAAGAAGAAAATGTGGGAAAATGGAAAACGGCGGTCAGTCTCCCCGGATGGCCTCCAGGAAGAGCCGGCCGTAGCGCTGGGCCTTGACGGTGCCCACGCCGGGGATATCGAGAAGGGCCTCCATGGTCCGGGGCCGCTGGCGGGTCATCTCCAGGAGGGTGGCGTTGGAGAAGATGACGTAGAGGGGGACCCCCTCCTCCCTGGCGATTTGCAGGCGCAGGAGCTTCAGGCGCGTGAGCAGGTCGTTGTCCTCGTCGTCCGGCTCGTAGACCGGGGCGGGCTGGGGTACCCGCACCTTCTTTTCCCCGCCGCCGGTGAGCGCCTTGCGTTCGCCCCGGCGCAGGGACATGGTGACGCGCTCCCCCTCGAAGAGCACCGCCCGGGCCTTTTGGGTGGGGCGGAGGGTGCTGTGCTCGGTTTCTATCACCAGGTACCCCTGGGCGATGAGCTCGTCAATGAGGGCCCGCACGTCGGTCTTGGTGGTGCCCTTCATGAGGCCGTAGGTGCGGACCGAGGCCAGGTCCAGAGCTTCTACCTTCTGGCTGCGGCTGCCCACGAGGCAGTGGACCACGGCGGTGACGCCCACGTAATAGCCAAGCTTGCTGTGGATGCGCTGGACGCAGGAGAGGACCATCTGAGCCTGGCGGGTGACGTCTGCCTCCACCCGGTCGTCGGAGCAGTTGCCGCAGTTGCCGCACCGGCTTTGGTGGGCCTGACCGAAGTAGTCGAGGATGTACGCCCGGAAGCAGGAGCGGGTCTTGCAGTAGCCCTCCATGCGCCGCAGGCGCTCCAGGTCACGGGCTTGAAGGGCCGCCTGCTCCTCCTCGGAGAGGTCCGGGTTCTCGTTGGAGTTTTGGATGAGGTACCTGGCGGTACGCATGTCTCCGGGGCTGAAGAGGAGGACGCAGTCCGCCGGGGCGCCGTCCCGTCCGGCACGGCCGGCCTCCTGGTAGTACGCCTCCATGGACTTGGGGATGTTGTAGTGTATCACGAAGCCCACGTTGGACTTGTCGATGCCCATGCCGAAGGCGTTGGTGGCTGCCATGATAGGCGCGCGGTCGTAGAGAAAATCGTCCTGGTTGCGGCGGCGTTCCTCGTCCTCCAGGCCGGCGTGGTAGCGGGTGGCGGGGTATCCGGCGCTTCGCAGGGCGTCGCAGACGTCCTCCACCGCGCGGCGGGTGGAGCAGTAGATGATGCCGCTCCTGTCCCGGAATTTCCGGAGAAGCGTGGAGAGGGCCGCGTCCTTCTCCGCCCCGGAGACGTGGAGCACGTCAAAGCGCAAATTTGGCCGGTCAAAGCCTGTGGTGACGCACACGGGGGCGCGCAGCTCCAGAAGGCGTATCACGTCCTCCCGGACCTGGGCCGTGGCGGTGGCGGTGAAGGCCGCCACTACAGGGCGGCGGAGGAGCCGCCGGAGGAAGGCGGGGATCTTCAGATAGCTGGGGCGGAAATCCTGGCCCCACTGGGAGATGCAGTGGGCCTCGTCCACCGCCAGGAGCGTGACGTTGGCCTCCCGGACGGCGGCGACGAAGCCCTCGGCCTCCAGCCGCTCCGGGGCCACGTAGAGGAGCTTGTAGTCCCCGCGCCGGAGACCCGCGAAGACGGCGCGGGCCTCCTCCGCGGTCTGGGAGCTGTTGATGTACGCCGCCGGGACGCCGAGGGCGGTGACGGCGGTGACCTGGTCCTTCATGAGGGAGATGAGCGGGGAGACCACCAGGGTGAGGCCGGGGAGCATCAGCGCCGGGAGCTGGTAGCAGATGCTCTTGCCCCCGCCGGTGGGCATGATGCCGAAGACGTCGCGGCCCTGAAGGATTGCGTCGATGAGCGGCTCCTGGCCCTCCCGGAAGGAGGCGTAGCCGAAGACGCGGCGCAGAAGCGAGCGCTTGTCCTCCATCTGCGTCCCTCCTTTCGAGCTTTTTCCCCATTCTAACAGCAACGGGGGGAAATTTCAAGAAAGGGCAAAGATTTTTTGACAGGCGGGGGAATTTAGTGTATGATAGCTCCAAAGGAAGTGAGCGTTTATGGAGCAGATCTTTGTGACAGGGCACCGGAACCCCGACACGGACTCCGTGGTGGCGGCGCTGAGCTACGCGGCCTTGCGCAACTCCACCGGGGAGCGGCAGTATGTGGCGGCGCGGTTGGGGCACCTGTCCGACGAGACGCAGAAGATTTTGGAGCGGTTCGGGTTCGAGCCGCCCGTCTATGTGAAGGACATGAGGACCCAGGTGCGGGACCTGGATTTTGACGTGCCGCCTATCTTGAGCGGCGCGGTGACGGCCAGCCGCGTCTGGTCGGCCATGGAGGAGGACAAGCACATCTCCGCCATCCCCATCGCCGACGAGGACGGGCGGCTTCTGGGAATGATGACCGCCGGGGACATCGCGGCCTACGACGTGGCCACCATCGGCGACCCGACGCTGCGGGACGTGCCGCTTTTCAACATCCTCTCGGTGCTGGAGGGGCAGACGGTGGGGGAGGGGAGCCTGCGCAACTCCGTCACCGGCGAGGTGGTGCTGGCCCTGCCCCAGGGGGCGCAGCTGCCCATCTTCCGCTCGAAGGACACGGTGCTCATCTGCGGCGACCAGCCGGAGATCTTGAAGGCCGCCGTGGAGGCGGGGGTGAACTGCGTGGTGCTGTGCCGCGCGGGGGTGCCGGAGGGGCTGGAGACGGGGGAGACTACCGTCATCACCACGCCCTATGAGGCCCTGCGGGTCGTGCGGCGCATTTTCCAGGCTATCCCGGCCGAGCGCCTGGCCACCCGGCGGGACATCGAGGCGTTCCATCTCACCGATTACATTGACGACGTGCGGGAGGTGGTCCTGCAAAGCCGCTACCGGAGCTACCCCATCCTGGACGAGAACGACCGGGTGGTGGGGACGCTCTCCCGGTTCCACCTCTTGAGGCCCCGGCGGAAAAAGGTGGTGCTGGTGGACCACAACGAGCTGGCCCAGTCCGTGCCGGGCCTGGACGAGACGGAGATTTTGGAGATCATCGACCACCACAGGCTGGCGGATATCCAGACGCAAAACCCCATCTACGTGCGCAACGAGCCGGTGGGCTCTACATGCACCATCATCGCCGGGATGTACCAGGAGCGGGGGCTGATGCCCTCCCGGAAGCTGGCGGGGCTCATGGCCGCCGCCATCGTCTCGGACACCGTCATGTTCAAATCCCCCACCGCCACCCGCCGCGACCGGCAGATGGCCGAGCGGCTGGCCGCCCTCGCGGAGCTGGACCTGGAGGAGCTGGGGCGGTTCATCTTCTCCGCCTCCGCGCCGGAGGATAAGCCCGTGGGGGAGCTGCTCATGACGGATTTCAAGGAGTTCCACATCGCCGGGCACGCCTTCGGCATCGGCCAGATCACCTGTATGGACTCCCGGCGGCATCTAAAGCGCAAGGCGGAGTTTTTGGAGGCCATGGGGGAGATCAAAGCCAAAAACGGCTACGCCATGGTGATGCTCATGCTCACCGACGTGCTTTTGGAGGGCACGCGCGTCCTGTGCCTCGGCGGCGAGGACGTCTTCGCCCAGGCGTTCAACGTGGAGCTGCAAGACAGCGAAGCCTTCCTCCCCGGCGTCATGAGCCGGAAAAAGCAGATCGTACCGATGCTGTCGGCGCTGTGGGGGTAAAAAAACTGGCGAAGCCGCAACCTTTTCAGCCTTCCCCGCAGGGCGGGGAAGGTGGCGCGCAGCGCCGGATGAGGTGGGAGGGGGCGTTCATTGGACCGGTTGCAGCCCTTCGGCTCCCACCTCACCCCTGCCCCTCCATCTCCGCGCCTGCGGGCGCAGCCGCCCCGCGGGGAGGGCTCTTTGTCGGTGGCGGATGCGATTTTTTGATGCCGCTCTGTTATCCAACCTTCGCTTCCCCCCTGCCCCCCTCCTACGAGGAGGGGGCTTAAAAAGGTTTGCGCCTGCGGCGCAGATTTGATTTGTCCGCGCGGCGGCCCTTCCGGTGCTTCGCGCCACCTCCCCCGAGGGGGAGGCTAACGGGGGCTCGAATTCCCCCTACCCCCCTTTTGCCCCAAAGGGGGTCAAAATGGTTTTGCGCCGCTTTGCGGCGCAATTTTATATAAAGGCGGCGCGAAGCGCCGCAACCTTATTCCCCTTGACCCCTTTTTCGGAAAAAGGGGTGCTGCCGCGGCGGCGGGGTATTCGAGCCCGTTGAGCGTCGCTGGGGGTTCCGATAAGCGGATTGCAGCACCACCCCGGCCTCGCTTCGCTCGGCCACCCCTCCGTAGGAGGGGCAAAACGAGTGCAATGTCGGAGCTGTTCCGATAAACCGCACCCGCCCCCGTCTCAGGGCCCCCTCCTCGTAGGAGGGGGGCAGGGGGGAAGCGAACGTTGGGTGATAGTGCGGTCCCGGCAAACCGCACCCGCTCTCGACACATTAGCCCCTCCTGCGGAGGGGACAGCCGCGAAGCGGCAGGGGTGGTGACGTGGGGCGGACCCTTCCGGCGCTACGCGCCACCTCCCCCAAGGGGGGAGGCTAGGGCGGGTGGGAAATAAAAAATGCGGCGAAGCCGCAAACCGTTTTTCCCGCCGCCGCGGGGGTGATATTTTTATCCGCCCCGGCGGGAGCGCCGGGGCGGGGGTGTGGGGTCAGTCGAGGCGGATGAGCTCGTACTCGTTGGAGCCGAAGCCCAAGGCCGCGGCGGCTTCGATGGTGTGGCGGCCGTGGCGGGACTCGACGCGCTGGAGGAAGTGCTTCTGGCCGGGGTCGTCCACAGCTGCGTCGATGAGGTCCATGCACGCCTTGTCCAGGGCCACGGGGTCTAAGGACGAGAGGGTGCCGATGTCCTTCATGCAGGGGTCCTCGGCGTCGGAGACACAGTCGCAGTCCACGGAGAGGTTGCACATCATGCTGACGAAGGCGCATTTGCCCTCGAAGCGGCGGTAGACGGCGCTGGCGGCGTCGGCCATGGCCTCGGTGAAGCCGTCCTTGGTGGCGTGGTTTTTCCAGCAGGAGCCGGGGTGCAGGTCTGTGCCGCCGGAGTGGATGTTGGCCTTGCCGGCGGCGGAGGCGCAGCCGATGGAGAGCTGCTTCAGCGCCCCGCCGTAGCCGCCCATGGGGTGGCCCTTGAAGTGCGCCAGGACGAGAAGGGAGTCATAGTTCAAAAGGTCCTTGCCCACGATGTCCCGCTTGAGGACCTTGCCGTTGGGGATGGGAAGCTCGGCGTCCGGGCCGTGCTCGTCTAAGAGGTCCACGGTGAAATACTTGCTCCAGCCGTGGTCGGCGAGGAGCTTTAAATGGCCGGCGTTGGTGCTCCTGGCCCCGCCGTAGGCGGTGTTCGTCTCACAGACGGTGCCGTGGACGTACTCCACCATGGGGCGCATGAACTCCGGGTGGAGGTAATTCTGGTTGCCCTCCTCGCCGGAGTGGACCTTCACCGCCACGCGCCCCGGGAGGGTGACTCCCAGGACCTTGTACATCTCCACCACCGTTTCGGGGGAGAGCTTTTTCGTGAAATAGACCTTTGCTTTTTCCATGGGATGCTCCTTTAAATATTAAGTGTCGATGACCATATCCGCGCGGGACCAAAGGTCCGTGGCGGCAAAGTACCTGTTTTCCAGGGGGATCCACAGGGAGATGAAGGACCCCAGCATATCCGGCCCACGGGCGTTGAGACGCGCAAGCTGTGTCTCCGGCGTGGTGCGCACGGCGATCTTCAGGGTGTAGACATCCGCCAGGTCGGGATGGAGGCAGTAGGAGCCCTCTATCACGTTGACCCGCTTATAGGGAAACTCCCGCCAAGGGCCGTATTCCAGGGCACCGCAGTCGTACCAGCGTGTGACTACGTCCCGGTGGCGGCTCAGGGGGGAGAGCACCTCCCGGCTCAGGCGCTCCCGGTCCATATTCCCGCCGGGGCTGGCCATGCGCTCCGGGGTGCGCCGCTCCTGGGGGAGGTAGAAGTCGTCGGCGTGGAAGAGGTTGGCGTCATAGACCTCCGCCAGGGCCGTTCCCAGGGTGGTCTTCCCGGAGGCGCACATACCGTCCACGCCGATAAGGACGGGGCCCGCGAACCGGGAGAACCGGTCCACGGCGCTATAGACATCCATCCAGCGGGCGTACCGCTCCGAAACCACCCGGTAGGCCGGGGCGTAGGCGGCGCGGTAGGCGTCCGAATGGGAGAGAGGCGGGTATCCGGCCTTTTCGTAGCCGTCCAGAAATTCGTCCACCTCGCCCTTTTCAAAGCCCAGCGCATAGAGAAGCGCCAGCTTTTCCCGAAAGGCCTCCATGGAGCCGCGAGTCTGGGCGGAGGAGAGGAAGAACATGGAAAACAGCGTCTCCGGCGTGAGCCGGCCCCGCGCCGGGGCCAGGTTGACACGGACCAGGCCATTGCCGATGGGCTCCACCAAGGGCGCGTCCGTCTCGGCGCACCTGTCCAGTTCCTCCCGGAGCCACGCCTGAGCCCGGTCAGGGTCGGCGATGAGGTGTCCGCCGCCAAACTCGTTCTGGTAGATGAGCTTTACCGCGTCCCGTACCTCCATGGCCGGACGGTGGGCACGCTCAGACAGCAGAAGCTCCTTCAATTCTTCCATCCGCGCTCCTCCTTTCTCCCTTTTGAATCCAACTATCTTACACCGATTAGAGATTTTTGTCAATGCTTTTGGTGTAAAATAACAAAAAACGCAAGAAAAAGGAGGAAATTTTTAGGAAGACCGCCGCCTGGGACCGGGGTTACGGGTGCGGCGGAAACAGGCGTCGCACAGACGCCCCTTGTGGTAGAGGCTCAGGGGCTTGCCGCAGACGGCGCAGAAGCGGATGTTGCTTTTAAGGCGGGTGAGGAGGATCTCGTTGATCTCCTCCGCCACCAGCTCACGGGCCTCGTAAAGCCTGTCCTCGTCCACCGTCTGGCCGAAGGCCTTGGAGAAGGAGAAGTAGAGGTCCAGCTTTTTATAGTGGAGCTCCAGCTCCGGCAGGGTGGGCTCCTCGACGTTCAGCGTCGGCTGGCTGATGGGCTCGCCCCGGCGGTATTGGCGCAGGTATGTGAAAAAGAGCTCCCGCAGGTCCTCGCTGGTCTCGTCGAAGGGGATGTTGGCGGCGCGAAGCTCCTCCTCCTTGGAAAAGTCCATGCCCTGCTCGCGCATTTTGGTGATGACGGTGATGTAGCGGCTGATGTCCAGCTTGACGTAGGGCTCCACGGTGGGAAGCTTGTTCCACTCGGTGAGGACCTCCAGAAGGTCGAAGTCCACCTGCAGGACGAAGTCCGAAAAGCCCACCACCGCCTTTTCAATGGGCGGCACGGGGGCGACGAGGCCCGCCTTGATGAACGCCAGGTTTTCCGTGGCGCCTACGTAGCCCCGGGAATACATACCGTACCGGCCGGCGCGGCCGGCGATCTGCTTGATCTCCTCGGGCCGCAGCGCCCGGCGCTCCTTGCCGTCGAACTTCTCCGTCTCCATGAAGATGATCCGCCGGATGGGGAGGTTGAGGCCCATGCCGATGGCGTCGGTGGAGACGACGTATTTCATATCCCCGTTGAGGAATCCCTCCATCTGCCGCCGGCGGGTGGCGTAGGGGAGAGCGCCGTAGATGATGGCCGGCTCCTTGCCGTGATTACGCAGCTCCTCCGCCACGGAAAGGACTCCCACCTTGGAGAAGGTGATGAGGGCGTCCCCCGGCTGGATCCGGTCCGGGGAGATCACGGACCGCATGGGCACCAGCGGCACCTGCCGCTCGTGCTCGATGACCTCGTAGGTGTCGCCGCAGCCGGCGATGAGGCGGATGAGGATGTCCCTGGCCTCCGGCGCGGCGCACAGATGCACCTCCGGGGCCAGGACGCCTAAAATCGCCCGTGTCCAGGCGTAGCCGCGCTCGGGGTCGGAGATCATTTGGCACTCGTCGATGACCGCCACGTCGAAGCGGCGCTTCAGGTCCAGCTTCTCCGCCGTGGCGGCCACGTGGGTGTCGCCGGGGCGGTGGTCCTCCTCCTCGCCTGTTTCCAGGGAGCAGTCCACCCGGGCGTCCAGCAGCGTCTCCTGGGCCTCCAGGGCCAGCAGACGCAGGGGACCGAGATAGACGCCGGTGGGGGCCTGCATGAGCCGGACAAGGCCGGCGTAGGTCTTGCCGGTGTTGGTCCCGCCGATGTGGAGGATGAAATGCCGCGCCATGGCGCGGGCCTCCGGGTACTCGTCCCTGGGATTCAGGGCCATGAGGAGGCTGAGGGATGTGCGGATGGCACGGGGCACATACCAGACGGACCAGACCTTGGAAAGCCCGTCCCTGAAGAGCATGGTGACGGGAAAGTCCGGCATATTCAGAAGATCCTTGAGCGCCTCCTCCGACTGGGGGCCCTGGATCTCGCCGATGGCGCCCTCGGCAATGGCGTAGAGCGTGGGGACATAGCGCGCCAGAAGCCCGGCGCACTCGTCGCTCCTGGCGTGGCGCGCCAGCATCCCCGCGCCGCGGACGGCGCACCGAAGCCCGTTTGCCACCAGCTGGGCGCTATAGCGGCGCTCCAGGGCCGTGAACTCCGAAAACCATGAGACGGCCTGCCGCAGGGGGACGTTGGGCAGTGTGACGTTGAGCCGCGCCAAAAAGGCCCGGTGATAGATGCCCGCCAGCTTCCAGGCGGGGGAGTCGTCCTTCTCCGCGCGCTTCCAGAGGGCGTTATAGACCTTGCGGTAGCCCGCCACATCCGCCGGCGTCTGCCGCCGCTCCGGCTCCGGGGTCCCCTCGGGGATCTGGCCGGTCTTGAAAATCTCCGTCTCCTCGGCGTCCAGCACGTCCCGCCGCCGCCAGACCCGAAAGCGCCCCTTGGCGCCGTTGGTGACATACCGGGGCTCCGGCAGTAGCCGCGCGATCAGATCATCCGACCAGCCGCGCCTTTTGAGATTGGTATAAGAAAAAGTGCTGTTGTTCTTCCCCACCGCGCGGCATCCCCTTTCGTAGACGTGTTCTCTTACTATATCACCTTTTTGCGGTTTTTAAAAGAGAGAAAATAAAAATGCAGGGGCGGGTTTTTGAAACCCGCCCGCAAGGTCAGCTTACCCGCACGGCCTCGGCGTGGAGGCAGTGGCCGGTCTGGGGGTCGATGTCGAAGATGGCGGCCTCCATTTTACAGGGGCCCGGGGCCTCGGCGTAGGGGACGCGCTTGGGGGCGCCCAGGAAGCGGGCCACGGATTGCTCGGGCTTGACGCCCAGGATGGAGAGGGCGGGGCCGGTCATGCCCAGGTCCGTGATGAAGCCGGTGCCCTTTGGCAAAACCGTGGCGTCGGAGGTCTGGACGTGGGTGTGGGTGCCCCAGAGGGCGGCGACGCGCCCGTCCAGGTGCCACGCCAGCGCCGCCTTTTCACTGGTGGCCTCGGCGTGGAAGTCCACCAGGATGACGTTGGCGTCCAGCTTATTCAAAATGCGCTCCGCCTCATAAAAGGGGCTGTCGGGGCCAAAGTCCATGCCGCAGCGGCCGATGAGGTTGACGACAGCCACCCTGCCGAAGGGCGCGTCATACGTCCCGTACCCCATGCCGGGGGTGAGGGGGGAGAGGTTGGCCGGGCGCAGAAGGCGGGGGTTATCGTCCAGGACCTGGAAGATGGTGTGCTTCTGGAGGGCGTGGTTGCCTAACGTGACCACGTCCGCGCCGGCGGCGAAGAGCTCCGCGGCCTCGTGGGGGTTGATGCCCACTACGCTGGCGTTCTCGCCGTTGACTACGGCAAAGTCGATATGATGCTCCCGGCGGAAGCTCCACAGCCGCTTGCTCAAAAAGGCCACGCCGCCGGCGCCGACTACGTCGCCCACGGCCAAAATACGGGCGCTCACAGCTCCCCCCTCACGCTGATGCGTACGGCACGGGGGTGGTTGATGACGTCCACGCGCTGGAAGACGCCGCCGTCCTCGCCGTCACGGGTCCACTGGACGGGCTCGTCGAACTCGAAGGAGATGCGGCTGGTGTGCAGGAGCGTCAGGTTCTCGCCGGTGAAGTTCTTCTTGAGGATGTTGGCTACGGTGGCGTTGAGCTCCGCCAGATTCTTGGGCTTGCGGATGAGCAGGACCTCAAAAAGCCCGTCGTCCAGGGCCACGTTGTCCTCGGTGAAGCGCACCAGACCCCCCGCGACCCGCAGGGAGTTGGTGACGAAGCCGAAGAGAAGGTCGCCCTCAAAGTACCCGTCGTCGTAGATGACACGGGAGTGGTGGGCGGTGATGTCGGTGAGCTGTCCCACGGCCTCCACAAGGTACGCCAGGTACCCCCAGGTGTTCTTGGCCGACTGGGGGGTGGAGAAGGGCACGTCCATAAAGGCTCCGAAGGAGGCCACGTAGCCGAAATACTCGTCCCCCAGCTGGCCCACGTCGATGATCCGGGGCGTGTGGTTGGCGGGCTCTAAGGTGGTGATGGCGTCCTTGGGGGATTTGGGGATGGACAGGGAGGTGGCCATGTCGTTGGTGGTGCCCATGGGGATGTAGCTGATCATGGGCCGCTCCTCGGCCTCTAGGCGCATGAGGCCCCCGATGACCTCGTTGAGGGACCCGTCGCCGCCGGTGATCACCACCCGGTCCATGCGCGCTCCGTAGAGGCGGGCGTATTCGCTGGCGTCCCCGCGCTTTTCCGTGATGCAGACGGTGACCGGGTTGCCGCCGGCGCAAAGGGTCGTCAGCAGGTCCATGAGGACGGTCTTCACCCGTCCCTTGCCGGAGACGGGGTTGACAATCAAAAGGATCCTTTCCACGGTTTCCACCGCCTTTCGTGTGTAGTCAGGTCAAGAGCTGAGATTTTTATTTGGCGTCGATGACGCGCACGCGCACCACGCCGCCGATGGCCCGGACGGCGTCCGCGAGGCTGGCGTCGGGCTGTTCGCCCAGCTCCAGCATGGTGTAGCTGATTTTGCCGCCCTTGAGGGTGGCGTTGACCATGTTTTCGATGTTGATGCCCGCGCCGGAGACGGCGGCGGTAATCTTGGCGATCATGGCGGGGACGTTCTTGTGGAAGACGCAAAGGCGCGCCAGCTTCGAGGGAGCCATGACGGCGCGGCCGAAGTTCACGGAATTGTTGATGTTGCCGTTTTCGATGTAGTCCACGGCCTCCCGGGCGGCCATGACGGCGCAGTTTTCCTCGCTCTCCCAGGTGGTGCCGCCCAGGTGCGGGGTCATGACCACGTTTTTCGTGCCGATGAGGGTGTTGGTGGGGAAGTCCGTGACGAACCGGGCCACCTTGCCGGTGTTGAGGGCGGCGCGAATGGCCTCCTCGTTCACCACCTGCTGGCGGGCGTAGTTGATGATGCGCACGCCGTCCTTCATTTTGGCGATAAATTCCGTATTGACCATGTCCCGCGTCTCGTCGGTGAGGGGGACGTGGAGGGTGAGGAAGTCGCAGTCGGAAAGGTCCTCCAGACGGTCCACCCGCACCACCTTGTTGGAGATAGCCCAGGCCGCGTCCACCGAGAGGTACGGGTCGTAGCCGTAGACGTCCATGCCCAGGTGCTGGCAGATGTTGGCCACCCGCCGGCCCACGTTGCCCATGCCGATGACGCCGATCTTCTTGCCCATGTATTCGGGGCCGGCGAAGTTCTTCTTGACCTTCTCCATGACCACGGAGACGTCCCGCTCGCTGGTGTCAAAGTTGAGGACCCACTGAATGGCCCCCAGGATGTCCCGGCAGGCCATGCCCAGGGCCAGAAGGAAGATCTCCTTCACGCCGTTGGCGTTGCCGCCGGGGGTGTTGAAGACCACCACGCCCTTTTCGGCCAGCTTCTCCAGAGGGATGGTGTTGACGCCGATGCCGGCGCGGGCCACGCACAAAAGCCGGTCGCCGAAGGGATATTCCAGCAGGGAGCTGGCCCGGACGAAGATGACCTCCGGATTTTCCAGGTCCTCGCCCACCTCGTACTTTTTCGGATCCAGAATGGACTTGCAGGCGGGGGAGATGTTGTTGATGGTCTTGATCTTGATCATACTGTTTCTACCTCTGATTTAGTTTTGATGCGCCGCTTCAAAGGCGCCCATGAAATCCACGAGCCTGCGCACGCCCTCCACGGGCATGGCGTTATAGACGGAGGCCCGCATACCGCCCACAATGCGGTGTCCGGCGAGGCTCACGAAGCCCCTGGCGGCGGCATCCTTCACAAACTCGGCGTCCAGCTCCGGGGAGGCGGTGCGGAAGGTGACGTTCATCTTCGAGCGCGCGGCCGGCTCTGCGCAGCCGGTGAAAAGCCGGGAGTTATCCAGGAAGTCGTAGAGCATCCCGGCGCGCTCCTCCCGCAGGGCCTCCATACCCGCAAGGCCGCCCATCTCCTTCACCCACTTGAGGGTAAGGCCCAGCATATAGATGTTGAAGGTGGGGGGCGTATTGTACATGGAGTCCTTGTCGATCATGGTCCTGTAGCTGAGGACGGTGGGCGTGAAGGGGAGCTCGTGTCCCGCGAGGGCCTTGTCGATGATCACCACCGCCATGCCGGCGGGGGCCATGTTCTTCTGCACCCCGGCGTAGATGAGGCCGTGGGCGGCGATGTCCACGGGCTTGGAGAGGATGTTGGAGCTCATATCCGCCACCACGGGGCAGGGGGCCTTGGGGGTGTAGTCCCACTCCGTGCCGTAGATGGTGTTGTTGGCGCAGTAATGGAAGTAGGCGGCGTCGGGGGTAAGGTCCAGCTCCTCCTGACGGGGAACGCGGGTGTGGTTTACAGGCGTGGTGTCCGCCGCGATATGGACCTGGCCGTACTTCTTGGCCTCCTTGGCCGCGAGGCCGGAGAAGTTGCCGGTGACGGCGTAGTCGGCCTTGCCGGTCGTCCCCATGAGGTTCATGGCCACGGCGGCGAACTGGCCCGTGGCGCCGCCCTGCATGAAGAGGATCTCGTGGCTGTCGGGGACGGACAGGACCTCCCGGAGGAGGGCCTTCGTCTCGTCGAAGATATCCTGATACGCTTTGGAGCGGTGGCTCATCTCCATGACGGACATACCGGAGCCGTTGAAATTCGTGATCTCCGCGGCGGCCTTTTCCAGCACCGGTACGGGGAGCATGGAGGGGCCGGCGGAGAAGTTGTAGACGCGTTCCTTGAACATGGCGGGACGTCCTTTCCGGGTTTTCTTTATCGAAGTAAATTATACCGAAACCGGGGGCGTTTTACAAGAGGACATTTCCCCAAAGCGCCCCGCCGGAAACGTCCGCGATTTGTACATTTGCCACAGTGTTGTGGAGGCTTTCGCCCCGTGCCAGGACCTCGCAGTAGTTCCCCGTGTGCCCGGACCAGAGGCCGGGGGCCTTCTCCCGCTCAAAGAGCACCGGGAGGACAAGGCCCACCTGACGGGCCAGAAAGTCCGCCTTCATGGAGGCGGCCACAGCGGCGGCGGCGCGGGCACGCGCCTCCTTGACGGCCCGTGGCAGCTGCTCCAGCTCCGCCGCCGCGGTGCCGGGGCGGACGGAATAGGGGAAGACGTGCATGGAGGAGAAGGCGCATTTTTCGATAAACGCCAGCGTCTCGGCAAATTCCTCCCCCGTCTCACCGGGAAAGCCGGTGATGAGGTCGGCGGTGAGGCCGCAGTTGGGGAAGAACCGGCGCAGGAGCTCCACGGAGGCGTAAAACCGCGCGGTGTCGTACTTCCGCCGCATCCGCGCCAGCGTGGCGTCACAGCCGCTTTGCAGGGACAGGTGGAAGTGGGGGCAGAGGTTGGGAAGGGCGGCGAGCCTTTGGCAGAATTCCTCCGTCACCACTCTCGGCTCCAAAGACCCCAGCCGCACGCGGCACACGGGCGCGGCCTGCGCGATGGCCTCCACCGCGTCGGCCAGGGTGGGCTTGCCGGGAAGGTCCGCGCCGTAGGAGGCGATCTCAATGCCTGTGAGGACGATCTCCCGATACCCCTCGGCGGCCAGCTTCTCCGCCTCGGCGGCGCAGGCGTCCGGCTCCAGCGACCGCACACGCCCACGGGTATAGGGGATGATGCAGTAGGCGCAGAAGTTGACGCACCCGTCCTCGATCTTCAAAAGCGCCCTGGTGCGCCCCTCGGCGCTCCCGGCGGGCAGGCGCTCGAAATCCCGGCGCGCGAAAGCGCTGTCCACGGCGAAGACGCTTTGCCGCGCCTCCAGCGCCCGCTCCACCGCCGCCACGAACCCCGCCCGGTCGCCGGAGCCGTAGACGACGTCCGCCAGCGCCCTGGCGTCCTCGCCGTCGGCCTGGCTCCAGCACCCGCACACGGCGATGACCGCGCCGGGGTTGCGCTCCGCAAGATGCCGCACCGCCTGCCGGGATTTGCGTCCCGCCTCGCCGGTGACGGCGCAGGTGTTGACCACCACGGCGTCCAGTCCCGTCTCATCGGCGGTGACCTCGTGCCCGTGGGCGGTGAACAGCGTCTCCATGGCCTGGGACTCGAACTGGTTGACCTTGCACCCCAGGGTGTGAATGTGTATCCTCATAACTGCCTCTTGTTGTCTCTTTCCTTTTGATGTATAATCAGACATTATAGTATACGCAACGCGTGAAATCAAGGTGACACATATGATTTATTTCGATAACGCCGCCACCACCGCCCCCCGCCCGGAGGCCGTGGAGGCCGTCACAAGGGCGCTGACGGAGGACTTCGGCAACCCCTCCTCCGGCCACGCCGCCGGCCGCCGCGCCGCCGCCGCGCTGAAGGGAGCCCGTGAGGACGTGGCCGCCGCCCTGGGCTGTGAGCCCCAGGAGCTCCTCTTTACCTCCGGCGGCACCGAGGCGGACAACCTTGCCCTCCGGGGCGCGGTGTACCTCCAGCGCCACAAGCTGCGGCATATCATCACAAGCGCGGCCGAGCACGACGCCGTGCGCAAGACCTGCCAGTCCCTCCAGAGCCAGGGCTGTGAGGTCACATTTTTGATGCCTGACAGCACCGGTTCCATCGGCATAGAGCAGGTCCTGGACGCCCTCCGGGAGGACACGGGGCTCGTGTCCCTCATGCTGGTCAACAACGAGACGGGCGCGGTCACGGATATCGCCGGCATCTTCGCCGCCGTGAAGCGCCGCAATCCCGCTATCCTCCTCCACACCGACTGTGTCCAGGCGCTTTTGAAGGTCCCCTTCACGCCGAAAAAGCTGGGCGCGGACCTGGTGACCGTCAGCTCCCACAAGATCCACGGCCCCAAGGGCGTGGGGGCGCTCTACGTGCGACGGGGCCTGCACCTTCCCGGCATCGTCACCGGCGGGGGACAGGAGGGCGGCATCCGCCCCGGCACCGAGCCCATGCCCGCCATTCTCGGCTTCGCCGCCGCCGCCAAAGCGGGGCGGGAAACCTTCGCCGAGGATGTCCGGCGGATGGTTGACATAAAACAATACCTTATGGACAATCTGCCCGCCGCCCTCCCCGCCGTCCGGTTCCTGGGGGAGAGCCGCGCCCCGCACATCCTCAGCCTCTCCCTTCCCGGCTATAAAAGCGAAGTCCTGATGAATCTCCTGGATGCCCACGGCATCTGCGTCTCCCGCTCCTCCGCCTGCAAAAAGGGCGCCCGCAGCCACGTTTTAGAGGCCATGGGCGAGAGCGCGGAGGTCATCGACGCCGCCATCCGCGTCAGCCTAAGCCGCTACAGCACCATCGACGAGGCCGACGTCTTCATCCGTGAGCTGAAAGAGGCGGCGGAGACGCTGAGAAGGAAAATCAAATGAACGATATTCAGATAAAGCCCATGGAGACGGACGCGGAGACGGAGGGCAAGGCGGCCGTCCATTGGAGGTCGTGGCAGGAGGCTTACGCCGGCATCGTGGACCCGGCGTATCTGGCCGCGTTTACCTTGGATAAGTGCCGCCAGATCACCCGACGCTGGCCGGGAATCCTGGTGGCCAAGGACGGCCAGCGGGTGGTGGGATTTGTGGGATACGGCCACTACCGGGACGGTTCGCTTCCCGACACGGGCGAGATCTTTTCCATCTACATCCTCAGCGAGTATTACGGCACCGGCTTGGGCCGGAGGCTCATGGACGCGGCGCTGGAGAAGCTGGAAGGATACAGCCGCGCGGCGCTGTGGGTGCTGGAGGACAACAAAAGGGCGATACGCTTTTACGAAAAACGCGGCTTTCAGCCGGACGGCGCGAGGCAGACCCTGAAGCTGGGCACGGAGATCGCGGAGATCCGGATGGTG
>CANQSD010000027.1 GCA_947626385.1 uncultured Oscillospiraceae bacterium
GTCAACTCTAACCTCGCCACCGCCATACGGACCGTGGTGGTGCTGGGGATGGCCTGGGGGATGGTGTTTATCACAAACGCCCAAAACGGGATCGGGGAGATCAGCCGGAAAAGCTGGCTCTTTCTCATCCTCTCCGGCCTCGCCACCGGCGCGTCGTGGCTTTGCTACTACAAGGCCCTTCAAATCGGCGAGGCGTCCAAGGTGGTGCCGGTGGATAAGCTGAGCACGGTCATCACCCTCGTGCTGGCCTTCGTCTTTCTCCACGAGAAATTCACCCCCAAGTCCCTCATCGGCTGTGTTCTCATCGGTGCGGGGACACTTTTGATGGTTATATAGTTGAATATTGGAGGAATTTGCATGAACATCAAACCCATCCCCGGCGGCGTGTGTGCGGCGCGGGGGTTTACCGCCAACGGCGTGCGGTGCGGCATCAAACAGAGCTCCAAAAAGCGGGACCTGGCCCTCATCATCTCGGAAAAGCGCTGTGCCGCGGCGGCGGTCTACACCGCCAATCTCGTGCGCTCCGCCCCCATCAAGGTCACCAAGGCGCACCTCTCCGACGGCTGTGCCCAGGCGGTCATCTGCAACTCCGGCAACGCCAACACCTGCAACGCAAACGGCGTCGAGATCGCCGAGGGTATGAGCCGCTTGGTGGAGCAATACACCGGCATCGCCGCCGCCGACGTCATCGTGGGCTCCACCGGCGTCATCGGCCAGCCCATGAGCTTAGAGCCCATGGAGAAGGGGATGCCCGAGCTGGCCGCCGGCCTGGGGGACCACTCGGACCTTGCCGAGGACGCCATCATGACCACCGACACCGTCCCCAAGGAGGCGGCGGTGGAGTTTGAGATCTCCGGTGTCAAATGCCGTCTCGGCGGCATCGCCAAGGGTTCCGGCATGATCCACCCCAACATGGCGACCATGCTGGTCTGGGTGACTTCCGACGCGGCTATCACCCCGGAAATGCTCCAAAAGGCCGTTTCCGAGGACGTGAAGACAAGCTTCAATATGGTCAGCGTGGACGGCGACACCTCCACCAACGACACCTTTGCTGTCCTTGCCAACGGCATGGCGGGCAACCCCGTCATCGACAGGGCGGGGGGGGACTTCGATGTCTTCTGCGCCGCCCTTCACGCCGTCACCGTGAAGCTGTGCCGCATGATCGCCAAGGACGGCGAGGGCGCCACCAAGCTTTTGACCTGTCTCCTCACCGGCGCATCGAACGAGGAAACCGCCAGGACCGTGGCCAAATCCGTCATCTGCTCCAGCCTCACCAAGGCCGCCATGTTCGGCGCGGACGCCAACTGGGGCCGGGTCCTGTGCGCCATCGGCTATTCCGGCGCGCGGGTGGACGTGGATAAGGTGGACGTGAGCTTTCGCTCCAAAGCCGGGCGGGTGGACGTGTGCCGGAACGGCGCGGGCATCCCCTTCTCCGAGGAGGAGGCCAAGAAGGTGCTGTTGGAGGACGAGATAGACATTCTGGTGGAGCTCAATTCCGGCTCCGCCTCCGCCGAGGCGTGGGGGTGCGATCTCACCTACGACTACGTGAAGATCAACGGCGACTATCGCACCTGAGGGAGAGACGACATGGATCAAAAGGAACGTATGCTGGCCGGTCTGCCCTACAAGGCATGGATGGACGGCCTCTTGGAGGAGCGGGAGGCGTGCCGGGCGAAAATTTACGCCTTCAACCTCCTGCCCCCGGAAAACCGCCGGACCACCATCCCCGCCCACATCCGGGAGATCTTCGGCAAGACCGGCGAAAACGTCTGGGTGGAGCCGCCCTTCCAGTGCGACTACGGCTGGAACATCGAGGTGGGGGACAACTTCTACGCCAACTATAACCTGGTTATTCTGGACGTGTGCAAGGTCACTCTGGGCGACAACGTCTTCATCGCCCCCAACGTGGCCCTCTACGCCGCCGGCCACCCGGTCCACCCCGAAAGCCGCAACTCCGGCTACGAGTACGGCGCGCCCATCACCGTGGGCAGCAACGTGTGGATCGGCGGCAACACCGTCATCCTCCCCGGCGTCACCGTGGGCGACAACGTGGTCATCGGCGCGGGGAGCGTTGTGACGCGGGACATTCCCGCAAACTCCGTCGCCGCGGGGAACCCCTGCCGCGTCCTGCGGACGATCACCGAGGCGGACAGGCACTTTTATTTCAAGGACAAACCATTCGACGTGACGGACTATTGACGCGGGAGGTAGAACCATGGACTTACACGACCACGCCCTCCGGGCGCAGACGCTGACGGAGGCGCTGCCCTACATCCAGAAATACGCCGGGAAGATCATCCTCATCAAGTACGGCGGCAACGCCATGACCGACGAGACCCTCAAAAAGCTGGTGATGGGGGACATCGTGCTCCTCACCATGATCGGCATCAAGGTGGTGGTGGTCCACGGCGGCGGCCCGGAGATCTCGGAGATGCTGAAAAAGATCGGCAAGAGGTCCGAATTCAAAAACGGCCTTCGCGTCACCGACCCCGAGACCATGGACATCGTCCAGATGGTCCTGGCCGGAAAGGTCAACAAGGACCTGGTGAACCTGGTGGAGCTGGCCGGAGGCCGCGCCATCGGCCTTTCCGGCGTGGACGGCCACATGATCCGCGCCGCCCAACTGGACCCCGACCTCGGCGCGGTGGGGGAGATCCAGGACGTGGATGTGAAGCCCATCACGGACTTACTCGACATGGGCTACATCCCCATCATCTCCACCGTGGGGTGCGATCCCCAGGGGAACCTCTACAACATCAACGCCGACACCGCCGCCGCCCGTATCGCCGGCAAGCTGGGCGCGGAATCCATGCTCACTATGACGGACATCGAGGGGCTATTGCGGGATAAGGACGATCCGGATACCCTGATCCGGCGGCTGTCCGTCTCGGAGGTCCCGCAGCTCGTGGCCGACGGGGTCATCTCCGGCGGCATGATCCCCAAGATCCAGTGCTGCGTGGAGGCCATCCGACGGGGCGTCCGCAAGGTCTTCATCATCGACGGCCGTCTGCCCCACTCCATTTTGATGGAGCTGCTGACCAACGCCGGCCTCGGCACCATGTTTACCGCGTGAGGTGAAGTGTATGGATATCAAAGCTCTGGACAAGAAATATATTGCCAACACCTACGCCCGCGCCGACGTGGTCTTCACCGAGGGCAGGGGAGCGGAGGTCTTCGACGAGACGGGCCGCCGTTACATCGACCTGGGCGCCGGCATCGGCGTCAACGCCTTCGGCCTTTCCGACCCCATATGGGCGGAGGCAGTGGCGAGACAAGCGTCAAAGCTTCAACATATGTCTAACTTATACTACACCGAACCGTGTGTGAAGCTGGCAAAACTGCTGTGTGAGCGCACCGGTATGCGGAAGGTCTTCTTCGGCAACTCCGGCGCGGAGGCCAACGAGTGCGCCGTCAAGGCCGCCCGGAAGTGGGCCTTTGACAAATACGGCGACGAGAGCCATTCCACCATCATCACCCTCAAGAACAGCTTCCACGGCCGCACCGTCACCACCCTCTCCGCCACGGGCCAGGATGCCTTCCACACGAAATTCGGCCCCTTCACCCCCGGCTTCGTCCACGCCAGCGCCCAGGACGCCGGGGAGGTCCGGGCGCTTGCCGAACAGGGCGGCTGCTGCGCCGTGATGCTGGAGCTCATCCAGGGCGAGGGCGGCGTCGTGCCCCTGACGAGGGCCTACGTGGACGAGGTGGTGTCCATCGCCCGGGAGCACGACCTCCTGCTCATCGTGGACGAGGTCCAGACGGGCAACGGCCGCACCGGGACGCTGTACGCCTATGAACAATTCGGATTTTTGCCCGACATCGTCTCCACCGCCAAGGGTCTGGGCGGCGGCCTGCCCTTGGGGGCGTGCCTTCTGGGGGAGCGGGTGGAGCATACCCTGGGTGCCGGCGACCACGGCTCCACCTTCGGCGGCAATCCGGTTTCCTGCGCCGGAGCCCTCACGGTCATCGAGCGCCTGGACGAGACGCTTTTGGCGGACGTCCGCCGCAAGGGCGAGCTCATCAAAACGGCCCTCACCGGCGCGAAGGGCGTCAGGTCCCTCACGGGCCTTGGCCTCATGGTGGGCATCCTCACGGAAAAGCCGGCCAGGGACGTGGCGGCGGCGGCCTTAAAGCGCGGCGTGGTGGTCCTCACCGCCCACGAGAAGGTCCGGCTCCTGCCGCCCCTCATCATCACGGACGAACAGCTCACGGAAGCTTTGACAATACTCAAAGAGGTGATCGGAGAATGAAACACTTACTCAAATTAGGCGACCTGACAAAAGAGGAGATTTTAGACCTGCTGGGCCTTGCCGACCAGCTCAAGTTCGAGCGCAAGAACAACATCCCTCACCCGCTCCTGGCTGGGAAGACCCTGGGCATGATCTTCCAGAAATCCTCCACCCGCACCCGCGTCTCCTTTGAGGCGGGTATGTACCAGCTGGGCGGCAACGCCCTCTTCCTCAGCTCTAGGGACCTCCAGATCGGCCGGGGCGAGCCGGTGCAGGACACCGCCCGGGTCCTCAGCCGCTACCTTGACGCCATCATGATCCGCACCTACGCCCAGAGCGAGGTGGAGGATCTGGCCCGCTACGGCACCATCCCCATCATCAACGGCCTCACCGACTACGCCCACCCCTGCCAGGTCCTGGCCGACCTCCAGACCATCCGGGAGTACAAGGGCACCCTCCAGGGCCGGAAGCTGGCCTTCATCGGCGACGGCAACAACATGGCCAACTCCCTCATCGTCGGCGGCATCAAGACCGGTATGTCCGTGGCCATCGGCTGTCCCAAGGGCTACGCCCCCGACGCCGACATCGTCAAGTGGGCCAGGGAAAACGGCGACCTCACCATTACCGACGACATCTTCGAGGCCGCCCGGGACGCCGACGCCGTCTACACCGACGTCTGGGCCTCCATGGGTATGGAGGAGGAGGCCGACCGCCGCCGCCGTGACTTCGCCGGCTATCAGGTGAACAGTGAGCTCATGTCCGTGGCCCGCCCCGACGCCATCGTCCTCCACTGCCTCCCCGCCCACCGGGGCGAGGAGATCACCGACGAGATCATCGAGACGTACCAAAGCTCCATCTTCGACGAGGCCGAAAACCGCCTCCACGCCCAAAAAGCCGTCCTCGTCCGCCTGATGAACGGCTGATGCCATAAGCTTTGATTCCAACGCTCGCCCCCCTGCCCCCTTCTTGTAGGGGGGCAGGGGGGCGAGCGTTGGTCGATAGAGCTCTATCGTCCAACCTTCGATCCCTCATACTAATATCTAATTAAAAGAAGCCATTCGCGACGGTCTTTTTCGCGCCATGCGGCGTCAGCCGCCTTGGGAATACATACAGTATTCCCAAGGCGTCTTCCTTGCCTGACGCGAAAAATCCTCGCCGCTCGGTGTCTCCTTTTAAATAGATATTAGTATCAGTCGCTTCGCGACAGCTCCCTTTACGAAAGGGAGCCTTTTAAAAAGGTTGCGGCGCTTTGCGCCGCCTTTATAAAAAAATGCGCCGCAAAGCGGCGCAACCATTTTAAGCCCCCTCCTCGTAGGAGGGGGGCAGGGGGGGAAGCGAAGGTTGGAGGGCGCACATACCTCCTATTCCCCGTCTCCGTTTCCTTATTTCAAATGAAACCTCTTCACGATTTCCGAAATCAGCCTGGTCCTCAAAATGAGCACGGTGGCGATGAAGAGGACGCCGGCGGTGACGGCGAGGACGATCATGGGCCAGCTTATCTCGGAGAAGACCAGCATAGCGACGACGGAGCCGATGGCGGCGGCCAGCGTCACGATCACCAGGGGCATCACGTTGTGCCGCTGCTTGGAGACGTTGACGAAGAACAGGATCGCCAGCACGATCAGCGCCCCGTAGGCCACGATGGGGACCACGAAGGCCGCCCAGCCGGGGTAGAGGAGCCGGTCAATGAGGATGAGCAGGATGCCGATCATCACCGAAAGCCGCACCCCCTGGCTTATGAGGTTGCGCTCCACCAGCGGCGCCTTCAGCACCAGCGTCCAGACCATGTAGAGCGCCCAGAGCACGATGACGCTCCACGCCTTGCCCCCCACGGCGATGTTCACCACGGGGCATGCCACGGCGGCGGCGAGGAAGATGAGCCCGAAGACCGTGCGCACCCGCAGCATGGCCAGGGACGTTTTTTTGATGTTCGGATAAATGACCTCAAAATCCATACAGATCGCTCCCTGTCACCTTTACCTCCAGCCCCAGCTCCTTCAAAAGCGCGTACATCCGCTCCTCAAAGGACGGGTCCGTGGTGAGCTTGGCCACCGACACGGTGGCGGTCCCGTTGGCGGACACCACGGACACGGCGGCGCGGGAGAGCGCCACGGTGCCCAGCACGAAGTCCATTTTTTTGACCTTCGCCGCCATTTCCTCCGGCATATCCACCACGCCCAGATTGGAGATGGTCGTGGTAAACGCCCGGTCCCCTAAAAACCCGTACACCACCCGGGCCACCGGGCATTTGATGAAGAGCGGCACCAGCCGCACCGACCGCACCAGCTTCACCGCGCCGTTCATCATCTCCTGCATCTTCTCAGGCCGGACGCCCTCCTGAAGCTGCCGCGCCACCTCCGGCAGGATCTCGTCCAGATCCCGGATCTCCTCCACCTTCAGGTGGATGTTGGCGTAGAGGGAGAAATTCCGCAGTGTCCGCGTCTCAAAATAACTGCGCATATTCACCGGCACCTGGATGTGGACGGTCCCGTGCTGGCGGTCCATAGCGGCCTTACAGCAGATGAAGATCATCGCCGTCAAAAGCGCCGTCACCGACGCCCTCCGCGCCCTGGCGGCGTCCCGAAGGGCGTCGGAGCTTACGTCGAAGTGGATGACCTGGCAGGGCTTCACGGCGGAGAGCTTCCCGCCCATCTGAATGGCGGGCTTGTCCACAAAGCCGGAGCTTTTCCGGCCCGTGACGTACTTGGAAAAGTCGTCCGCCGACTCCCCGGCGTCCGGCAGTCCGTCCACGTCCAGCACCCCGCGCCCCGCCGGCACCGCCGTGCCCCGCAGGCGCAGGTATTCCGCCACCAGGCTCTTCAAAAACACCGTCCCGCCGGTGCCGTCGGTGAGGATGTGGAAGAACTCACAGCTCACCCGGTTTTTATAGTAGAGCACCCGGAAGGATTTAGAGCCGGTGAAGGACACGTTGATGTCCGCGCAGGGCACCGTGGATTCCGGCTCCACGGGAAAGCGGCGCTTCGCCGCGTCGATGTAGTGCCAGAAAAAGCCGTTTTTGATGGTGGTGGCGAAGAAGGGAAAGCGCTTGATGGTGAAGGTCAGCGCCATCTGCAAAAGCTCCGGCGCCACCTCCTCGGTGAGGTACATGGACAGCCTGAACACCGCCATCTGCTTGTGGCTCATGGACAGGGGATATACCTTCGCCGCCGCGTCCAGGGGGAACCAGTCGTCCGCCGGCCGGGAGTAGAACCCGCCCAGGTGAGTGGGGGAGAGGCGCTCCAGCGCCTCGGGCAGCGCCACACCGTTTTGCCTGTACCACAAAAGGGCGTTCTCAAAATCCCGGATGAGCTGTCGCTTCCACTCCCGCCCGATGCGCAGGTGCCTGTCCACCGTGCGGAAGAAGGCGTCCACGCGCCCGCGCTCGTCCTCCGATAGACCCGCGAGAACCTGATTAAATTCCGTCTGCTTGTTCTTCTTCTTGGCCATACGCGCCACCGACCTCATAGGATACGCCCATTATAGCAAACCGCCCTTCAAAACGCAACCCTCACCGCCAAATTTGGAAATCTCGTCCATTTGATTTTCCCCGCCGCCCTTTGGGGCGGTTTTTTTATGTCCACCAAAAGGCGCGGGAAATCGCCGTGGGCAAAAGGAATTGCCATATCTTGTGTGCCGTCTCTTATGTCAACACAAGCAACTAAAAAAATTTTTATAAATTCAAAAATTAGTCTTGCATTTTTCTGGTTGTCCCTCTATAATAAAACCATCCCCGGTGGGGAGAAGTGGGGCAAAGTGTACGAATTCCCCACGAAAAGACGGAAGAGAGGAGGGAGCGGCCATGACCGGCGTCTACAGACACAGCATCGACACGAAGGGCAGGCTCGCCATCCCTTCCCGAATCCGTGAGGAGCTGGGCGAGGTCTTTTACGTGACCATCTCCATGGAGCGGTGCCTGACGGCCTACTCCTCGGAGAGCTGGGAGCGCATCATGGACAAGATCAAGGCCATGCCCAGAGCCAAGCAGATCAAAATGCGCCCGCTCTTCGCCCACGCGGCGAAGTGCGAGCTGGACAGCCAGGGGAGGATCCTCCTCCCTCAGGCCCTGCGGGATTTCGCGGGGCTCACCAGGGACGTAGCCGTGGTGGGCGCCGGCGAGTGCGCGGAGCTTTGGGACCAGGCGGCGTGGGATGCCGTGGACGGCATCGAGACTACGCCGGAGAACATCGCCGAGGTGCTTCAGGAGCTTGACTTCTGATGGCCGGCGTTCACGTACCGGTACTTCTCGAGGAATGTATCGCGGGACTGAACATCGACCCTGACGGCATCTATGTGGATGGCACGCTCGGGCGGGGCGGCCATTCTCAGGCGATCGTCCAAAGGCTCCAAAAAGGCAGGCTCATCGCCATCGACCGGGATGAGGCCGCCATTGACGAGGCCGGAGAGAGACTCCGGCCCTGGGCCGGGCGGGTGACGCTGGTCCGGGACAACTTCCGCAATCTCAGCGCCATTCTGGACGGCCTCGGCGTTGCCAAGGTCGACGGGATGCTCTTTGACCTGGGCGTCTCCTCGCCCCAGCTGGACGACAGTGAGCGCGGCTTCTCCTATACGCGGGACGCCCCGCTGGATATGCGCATGGACCGGCAAAGCCCCCTGACGGCCCGCACCGTGGTGAACGAGTGGGACGAGGGGTCGCTTCGCCGCATCTTCTTTCAGTACGGCGAGGAGCGTTACGCCGCCAGGATCGCCGCCGCCATTGTCCGCCGCCGCGGGGAAAAGCCCCTGGAGACGACCTTCGAGCTGGTGGACGTGATACGGTCCGCCATGCCGGCCCCGGCCCTGCGGGAGAAACAGCACCCGGCCAAGCGGTGCTTCCAGGCATTGCGCATCGCGGTGAACGAGGAGCTGGACTCCCTCTCCGATATGCTGGACACCGCCATGGACCGCCTGAACCCCGGCGGCCGCCTGTGCGTCATCAGCTTCCACTCCCTGGAGGACCGGCTGGTGAAGAACGCCATCCGCGCCCGTGAAAACGGTTGTACCTGCCCCCCGGAGTTCCCGGTATGCGTCTGCGGCTTTCATCAGACCATGCGAAGCGTGACGCGAAAGCCCGTCACCCCCTCGGAGGAGGAGCTGGCGCGCAACCCCCGGGCCCGCAGCGCCAAGCTGCGCGTGGCCGAGAGGCTTTAAGAAAGAGACATGGCCCGCCGAGAGAGCGGGAAAAGATAGACCCCGAAAGGACGAGGAACATTGGCAACGACCGCGATCCGCTACGCCGCTTCCGCCACCTACGGCAGCGAGGCGTACGACTTAACAAAGCTTCCCGGCTTCAACGAGCCGGAGGAGCCGGTCCTTGAGGTCCCCAGCCGCGAGGAGCAGCTCAGAGAGCGCCTTGCCGAGCGCGCCCGCGCCCGGGAGGAGGCCCAGGCCCGGGAGTACGCCAAGCGTCAGGTCTTCGGCATCCCGCTTCTGGCTATCGTGGGCGGCATCGCCGCGGCGGCCCTGCTCGTCACCGTCCTCATGGGCTACATCAAGCTCGCCTCCATCTCCGGCGAAATCAGCGAGGTCCGCAGCTCCATCGAGGAGCTGACCTTGAAGGACGAGGCCCTGAGCCTCCAATACGAGAACGCCTTCGACCTGGACGCCATCGAGACTTACGCCGTCAACATCCTGGGCATGACGAAGCTGGACCCGGAGAACGACGTCACCACCGTCTTCTACGCGGACAAGGCCGAGATCCTCGCCGAGGACGAGACAGCCGATCCGGGCGCCCGGATCGTGGGATTTTTGCGATCCATTCCGGAATATTTCAGCTGACGGACAATACACTGGTAGGGCAAGACAAACTCGGACGTGAACGGTAATCAGGGAGCTTTATCATGGCAAATTCCAAGGGCAAGAGCGCATCAAGACCGAATAAAACCATACTTGGCCGCACACTGATCCTGGCTTTGGTGTGCGGCGTAGTTGCCTTTTCCATCCTGGCGTGGCGGCTGTATAAGCTCATGATCGTGGACCACGATTTCTACGAGGAACGGGCCGTGCGCCAGCAGACCAGGACCGTCTCCGTGGCCGCCTCCCGCGGCACCATCACCGACGCCAACGGCAAGACCCTGGCCCAATCGGCCACCGCCTACAACATCTTTCTCTCCCCCTACGAGATCAACCTCTACTCCACCAAGGAGTACAAGAAGAACGAGATCCACTACGGCGACGACCCCATGCTCATCGCCACCGAGCTCAACCGCATCCTGGGCGCGGACATCGACACCATGCTCAAGCAGATGGAGGACACCAAGAGCTGGTACAAGACCGTCGCCAGCAAGGTGGAGGCGGAGGTCGCCGATGAGGTCCGTGCCTTCATCAAGGAGTACAACATCGCCGGCGTCCACATCGAGGTGAGCTCCAAGCGCTACTACCCCCAGGGGTCCCTGGCGTGCCACGTTATCGGCTTCGTGGGTACGGAGAACTACGGCCTGGAGGGCATCGAGGCCCTTTACGACTCCAAGCTTGAGGGCACCAACGGGTCCGTCGTCCGGCTTGTAGCCAACAACGGCACGGAAATGCTTTTCGAGAACTACCAGAACTACAACGACGCCGTGGACGGCAACGACATCACCCTCACCCTCGATTCCACCGTCCAGGCCATCGCGGAGAAATACTTAAAGCAGGCCATGGAGGCCAACTACATCCTCAACGGCGGCTGCTGTATCGTCATGAACGTGAAGACCGGCGAGATTTTGGCCCTGGCCAACGCCAACAGCTACGACCTCAACGACCCCTTCACCCTCCCGCAGGAGACGTTGGACGAGATCGCCCTCATCGAGGACCCGGAGGAGCGGGCCGCCGCCCGGGATGCCGCCTACTTTGCCATGTACCGCAACATGGCCGTCTCGGACACCTACGAGCCCGGTTCCGTCTTCAAGATCATCACCATGTCCATAGGCCTCGAGGAGGGCGTCATCTCCGAGAACGACCATTTCTACTGTTCCGGCAAGATCCCCGCCCGGACCATTCCGGGCCGTCTCACCGACCTCAGCTGCTGGAAGCACGCCGGCCACGGTGACCAGACCCTCCGTGAGGCCGCCATGCACTCGTGCAACGTGGCCTTCGTAAACATCGGCCTGAAGATCGGCGCCGAGCGCTATTACGACTACGTCCGGGCCTTCGGCCTCCGGGACAAGACGGGCGTGGACCTGTCCGGTGAGTCCGGGAGCATCTGGTGGACCGACGACGTCTTCTTCGACCCCACCAACCAGTCCCAGCTGGCGGCAGCGTCCTTCGGCCAGACCCTGAAGGTCACCCCCATCCAGATGATCACCGCCGTCTCCGCCGCGGTGAACGGCGGCTACCTCATGGAGCCCTACATCGTCAAGGAAATGCGCAACGAGGACGGCGAGGTCATCTACGCCCGTGAGCCCAAGGTTGTCCGCCAGGTCATCAGCGAGGAGACCAGCGCCTTAGTGGCGGATATCCTGGAGTCCGTGGTCAGCGAAAAGGGCGGCACCGGCTCCAACGCCTACGTCCCCGGCTACCGGGTGGGCGGCAAGACCGGCACCACCACCAAGACGGAGATCGAGATCACCGAAAACCGCAAGGAGTACATGGTTTCCTTCTGCGGCGTCGCCCCCTGCGACGACCCGGAGGTGGCGGTTTTGCTGGTGCTGGATAACCCCGACCCGGAAAGCGGTCTTTATATCGGCGGCGGCGGTATGGCCGCGCCGTACGTGGGTAAGATCATGAGTGAGCTCCTGCCGTACCTGGGCGTTCAGCCCGTGTACTCCCCGGAGGAGGAAGCCCTTCTGGATGTCACCGTCCCGCGCCTTGTGGGCAGCGAGCTCGTCTCCGCCCGGGAGAAGCTCACCTCCCTGGGCCTTAACGTCCGTGAAGTAGGGGAGGGGAGCACCGTCACCGGCCAGTTGCCCGTCACCGGCGCCCAGGTGGCCGCCGGGAGCCAGATCATCCTCTACCTGGGCGACGTGCCCGAGCATGACCCGGTGAAGGTCCCGGACCTCACCGGCATGAAGGTCAACCAGGCCCGCAACGCCCTCCAGAATGCCGGCCTTTTCCTGGACACCTCCGGCGCGTCCCCCTCCATTTCCGGCGTGGTGGTCCAATCCCAGGCCGTGGAGGCGGGGACCGAGGTCCCCTACGGGGCCGTCATTAACGTGACCTTAGTGGATAAGAGCAATCAGGGGAGATATTGACCCATGAAGCTTTCCAAGCTCATCGAAAATCTGGAAATCACGGAGTGCGCCGCCGACCCGGAGCTGGAGATAAAAAACCTCGTCTCCGACTCCCGCCGCGTTGCCCCCGGGGACGCCTTCATCGCCGTCCGGGGCTTTGAGACCGACGGTCACCAATACATCCCCGCCGCCCTCAAGGCCGGCGCGGCCGTCATTATCGCCGAGGAGCCGGTGGAGGGCGCGCCCTATGTGCGCGTGACAAACTCCCGCCACGCCATGGCCGCGGCCGCCGGGAACTTCTACGGCAACCCCGCCCGGTCCCTCCACATGATCGGCGTCACCGGCACCAACGGCAAGACCACCGTCACCAACCTCATCAAGGAGCTTTTGGAGCGCGCCTCCGGCGCGAAGGTGGGCCTCATCGGCACCAACCGCAACATGATCGGCCAGACCGAATACCCCACGGAGCGCACCACCCCGGACTGCCTGGAGCTCCAGGCGCTTCTCCGGCGCATGGCGGACGAGGGGTGCCAATACGCGGTGATGGAGGTCTCCTCCCACGCTTTGTGCTTAGAGCGCGTGGCGGGCATCCGCTTCGACCAGGGGATCTTCACCAACCTCACCGAGGACCACCTGGACTTCCACAAGACCATGGAGGCCTACGCCCAGGCGAAAGCGAAGCTCTTTGCCATGTGCGACACCGCCATTCTCAACATCGACGACCCCTGGTGCGGGACCATGCGCCAAACCTGTACCGGCCGCGTCTTCACCTACTCGGCCCGTTCCGACGAGGCCGACCTCACCGCCCGCAACATCCGCCTCTACCCCGACCGGGTGGAGTTCTGCGCCCTGATGACGGGGCGGCTTGAGCGGCTCAAGCTCGGCATCCCCGGTATGTTCAGCGTCTACAACGCCCTGGCGGCGGTATCCTCCGCCCTCACGGCGGGGGTGCCCATGGAAAAGCTCCGCGCCGCCCTCACCCAATGCCGGGGCGTGAAGGGCCGGGCGGAGGTGGTCCCCACAGGGCGGCCCTACACTGTCCTCATCGACTACGCCCACACCCCGGATGCCCTGGAGAACATCTTGGATACCGTCCGGGAGTCCACCCATGGCCGCGTCATCGTCCTCTTCGGCTGCGGCGGGGACCGGGACCCCATGAAGCGCCCCATCATGGGCGCTATCGCCGTGGATAAAGCCGACTACGTCCTGGTCACCTCCGATAACCCCCGCACGGAAAAGCCCGAGGCCATCATCCGGGACATCGTCCGGGGCATCGAGGAGGCGGACACGGACACCCCCTTCGAGGTCATCGCCGACCGGCGGGCGGCCATAGCCAGAGCGTTGAAGATCGCCGGCCCCGGCGACACCGTGGTCCTGGCGGGGAAGGGCCACGAGACATACCAGGAGATCGACCACGTCAAGCGCCATTTCGACGAGCGCGAGATCGTGGCGGAGATCCTCAGCGAAACACAGGAATCACAAAGATAGGCGGGAGAACGGATGACGATCAATTTGATATGGGCCTTTGTGGGCTCCTTTCTGGTGACGGTGGTGGTGGGCCTCTCCCTGATCCCCGCCCTGCGGCGGATGAAGGCGGGCCAGACCATCCGGTCCGACGGCCCCACCTGGCACCTGACAAAGCAGGGCACCCCCACCATGGGGGGCCTGATGTTCATCGTGGGCATCACCTTCATGTGCGTCATCGGCGGCATCGAGTACGCCGCTCAGGGCGACTGGCGCCATATCATCATCCTCGTCTTCTCCCTGATGTTCGGCCTCATCGGCTTTCTGGACGACTACGAGAAGGTGAAGAAAAAGCGGAACCTCGGCCTCACGGCCTGGCAGAAGCTGGCCCTCCAGATCGCCGCCGCGGCGGTGCTGGTGATGCTCCTGCGGCTGGAGGGGCATCTGGTCCCCAGCCTCTACATCCCCTTCCTGGACATCACCGTCAAGATCCCCTATCCCCTCTATCTGGCCCTGGCCGTCTTCATCATCGTGGGGTGCGTCAACGCTGTAAACATCACCGACGGCGTGGACGGCCTCTGTACCGGCGTGACCATCCCCGTGGCTCTTTGCTACGCCGCGATCAGCGCGGCCTGGACGCTCCACTCCGGCCAGGACTACTCCAGCGTGGGCCTCTTCTCCGCCGCCCTGGCGGGGGGCCTTACGGGCTTTCTCATCTTCAACTTCCACCCGGCCCGTGTCTTCATGGGCGACACCGGCTCCCTCTTCCTGGGCGGGGCCGTCTGCGCCACGGCCTTCGCCATGGATATGCCCCTGGTGCTGGTCCCCCTGGGCCTCATCTACATCGCCGAGACGCTGTCCGACATCATCCAGGTCCTCTACTTCAAGCTCACCCACGGCAAGCGCATCTTCAAGATGGCCCCCATCCACCACCATCTGGAGCTGTCCGGCTGGGGAGAGCGGCGCATCTTCACCGTCTTCACCGCCATTTCCGCGGCGATGGCGATTTTGACCTACTTCGCCGTCCGCTACCGCTTCGGGGCCATGGTCCCCATGGGCTGACATGCTATTTAACCCGGAAGGAGGCACACGCCTATGAAATACAGCGAGGAATTCGAGCCCTCTTCCCGGGGCGTGCCCGCCTATCCTGAGCGCGAGCTTCGCGACCGCCGGCTGGAGAGCCGTCATGTGGAGCGCGGGGCCATGGATCTGCCCTTTTTCCTGTTGACGATCCTCATCCTCACCATCGGCGTGGTGATGGTCCTCTCGGCCAGCTTCGCCCGGGCCTATTACGGGAAGCTTGCCAACGCCACCTACTTCTTCGTGCGCCAGCTGGGCTTCGCCGTCTCCGGCGTCGTCATTATGCTGGTCGTCTCCCATTTTCCGCCCACTCTTCTGCGCAGGTATTCCTTCTACTTCCTCATTTTCACCTGGGTCCTCCTCGTCATGGTGCTCCTGGTGGGCACCGGCGGAGACGAGGTGGGCGCCACCCGCTGGCTGGACCTGGGGTTCATCAGCTTCCAGCCCTCCGAATTTGTAAAATTGGCCGTCATCCTCTCCTTCGCCACCATGATCTGTAAATACAAGGACCGGATGAAGACCTTCAAATACGGCGTCCTGCCCTTCGCCATCATCCTGGGCATCACCGTGGTGCTCCTCTATTTTGAGCCGCACCTGTCCGCCTCCGTCATCATCCTGGCCCTCGGGGCCATCATGATGTTCGCCGGCGGCACCCGCTGGCAGTATTTCGTCTTCGGCGGGCTGGGCGTCGGCGCGGTGGGGTATCTCGTGGTCACCAAAATGGCCTACGCCAGCGCCCGCATCACCGCCTGGCTCGACCCCTGGTCCGACCCCCTGGACTCCGGCCTCCAGACCATCCAGTCCCTCTACGCCATCGGCTCCGGCGGCCTTCTGGGCCTGGGACTGGGCCGGGGCGTCCAGAAGTATATGTACCTTCCCGAGGAGCACAACGACTTCATCTTCTCCATCGTCTGCGAGGAGCTGGGCTTCATCGGCGCCCTTCTCATCCTCATCCTCTTCGCTCTTTTGATCATCCGCGGCTACTGGCTGGCCCTCCACGCCCGGGACCGCTTCGGCGCCCTGGTCATCACCGGCATCACCAGCCTCCTGGCCATTCAGGTCATTCTCAACGTGGCCGTGGTCACGAACCTCGTGCCCTGCACCGGCATCTCCCTGCCGTTTTTCAGCTACGGCGGCACGGCGCTCTGGTTGCAGCTGGCGGAGATGGGGATCGTCCTATCCATATCCAGGGAGATCCCCCTGCGGAAAAAATCAACGACGGGAGGTAAGGACCGGGAGACATGAAATTTCTGCTTGCCTGTGCCGGCACCGCGGGGCACATAAACCCGGCGCTGGCCATCGCCAACCGCCTGCGGGAGGCTCACCCCGGCGCGGAATTCCTCTTTGTGGGCTCCGGCCGGGACCTGGAAAACCGCCTGATCCCCTCCGCCGGCTATCCCCTTCGCAACATCACCATCACCGGCTTTTACCGGGGTATCAAGCCCCGTGACATAAAGCATAACCTCAGGACCCTCAAAAACCTCTCCGTCTCCAAAAAGGAGTGCCGGGATATCCTGGACGCCTTCATCCCGGACGTCGCCATCGGCACCGGCGGGTACGTCTGCTATCCCATCCTCAAGGCCGCCGCAAAACGCGGGATCCCCACCGTCATCCACGAGTCCAACGCCGTCCCCGGCCTCACCACCAAAATGCTCTCTGGCACGGTGGACCGGGTCCTGGCCGCCTTCCCCTCGGTGAAGGACCATTGCAAAAAGCCCGACCGCGTGGTCCTCACCGGCACCCCGGTGCGGGAGGACTTCCTGGCCCTCTCCCGGGAGCGCGCCAAGAGCAGGCTGGGCCTTACGGGAAAGCCCGTGGTCGTCTCCTTCTGGGGGAGCCTGGGCGCGGACAACATGAACAGCATGATGGCGGAATTCATCCGCCTCAACGCCCGCTCGGGCCTTATGTGCCACATCCACGCCACCGGCAACGGGAATGCCGGCCTTGCCCGGATGCGGGAGCGCCTGAGCAGCCTGGGCGTCTACGGACTTCCCGACTGGGAGGATATCCGCCCCTACATCGACAACATGGGGACCCTCATGGCCGCCGCGGACCTCATCCTCTGCCGGTCCGGCGCGTCCACCCTCGCCGAGCTCACGGCCCTGGGCCGGGCCTCCGTTCTGGTCCCCAGCCCCAACGTCACCGGCGACCAGCAGACCAAAAACGCCCGTGAGCTGGAGCGCATAGGCGCCGCCGTGGTCATCCCGGAGGATGCCTGCACCGGTGAACAGCTCTACAACACCGCCGTGAGCCTCCTGCGGGACCGGGAGCGCCTCTCCAGCCTTGAGCGTGAGGCAAGGTCCCTCGGTGTCACCGACGCCACGGAGCGGATCCTCACCGTCATCAACGGGTTTCTGCCCCAGTAACCATTCCTGAGGCCCCGGCATAGGATGCCCTGAATTTCTTCTTTCGGGGGTCCATATGTCTAGGCTGATCATTACGGGCAAACGGGAGCTCCACGGCGAGATCCCTGTCCAGGGCGCCAAAAACGGCGTACTGCCGCTGATGGCGTCGTCCCTCCTCTCCCACGGCGTCACCGTCATCGACAACTGTCCCGACCTCACGGACGTGAGGGCGGCGCTGGATATCCTGCGGCACCTGGGGTGTCGCGCCGCCCTTGAAAAGGGCACCGTCACGGTGGACGCCTCCGATGTGACGTGCTGTGAGATCCCGGACGCGCTCATGCGCCGGATGCGCTCCTCCGTCATGTTCCTGGGTCCCATCCTGGCCCGGTGCGGCCGTGCCGTCATCACCGCCCCCGGCGGGTGCGAGCTTGGCCCCCGGCCCATCGACCTGCATCTCGCGGCCATGGCCGCTTTAGGCGCGGACGTCCGGGAGGAGGACGGCAGTCTCGTCCTCACCGCCGGAAAACTCACCGGCGCGCCCATCCACCTTGCCCTGCCCAGCGTGGGCGCCACGGAAAACGCCATGCTGGCCGCCGCCGGCGCCGAGGGAACCACCGTCATCACCGGCGCGGCCCGGGAGCCGGAGATCCGCGACCTGGGAGCGCTCCTTACGAAAATGGGCGTCCGCGTCCACGGCGCGGGGACCTCCACCGTCACGGTGGAGGGCGGCGTCAAAGCCCCCTTCGCCCGCCACCGGGCCCTGCCCGACCGGATCGCCGCCGCCACGTACCTGTGCTGCGCGGCCGCCGCCGGCGGGGAGCTCACGCTGACGAACACCGACCCCGACGACCTGCGCCCCGTCCTCACGGCCCTTGACCGCATGGGCGCGGCGCTCAAGACCACAGCCGATACCGTTACCGCCGCCGTCCACGGGCCCCTTCGAGCCCCCGGCACGGTGGTGACAGGCCCCCACCCCGGCTTCCCCACGGACGCCCAGCCCCTGCTCATGGCCGCCGCCTTACGGGCGGAGGGGACCACGGTCTTCGTGGAGAACATCTTTGAAAACCGCTTCCGCCACGTCCCGGCCCTGCGGGCCATGGGCGCGGACATCGCCGTAGAGGGCCGCAGGGCCCTGGTCCGCGGCGGCGTCCCCCTCCATGGCGCGCGTGTGGAGGCCACGGATCTGCGCGGCGGCGCGGCCCTTGTGGCGGCGGCCCTGGCGGCCGAGGGCGTGACCGACCTTGGCGGCCTTGCCCACATCGACAGAGGATACGAAAATTTAGCGGGCCTGCTCCGCAGTGTGGGGGCGGGCATCGAGAGAATAGACGGAAAGGAACCGGAAAGATGGAAAACTACGGAGGGAAGAAAAACACCCGCGGCGCGGGAGCCGGCCTCTACATAACCCTGGGAGCGGCGTTTTTGCTCCTCGCCCTCTTCCTGGCGATGGCGCTCTTTTTCAAGATCACCGACATCACCGTGGAGGGGTCGAAGCGCTACACCGCCCAGCAGATCGTGGACGCCTCCGGCGTGGAGCCGGACGGCAGCGTCTTCTTCCTGGACACCTCCAAGGCCC
Organism: uncultured Oscillospiraceae bacterium; assembly: GCA_947626385.1. Taxonomy (GTDB): domain Bacteria; phylum Bacillota; class Clostridia; order Oscillospirales; family Oscillospiraceae; genus RUG626. The sequence continues at coordinate 18,836 of CANQSD010000027.1, forward strand.
AGATCGCCATCAAGGACGCCCTCCCGTATGTGGACACGGTGAAGATCTCCCGCCGCCTTCCCGGCACCGTGGTCATCACCGTCACCGAAAGCGTGGGCGAGGCGTACTTCGCCGCCGAGGGCGCTTACTGGATCGTGGACATCTCCGGCCGTATCCTGGAGCGCGCCGACGCCGCCCCCTCCGGCCTTACGGAGCTTCGCGGCTTCACCGCCGTGGACCCGAGGGAGGGAAAGAAGCTCTCCCTGGGCGCCGGCGAGTCCGTCCGCCAAAGCGCCCTCCTGGATACCCTTGCGGCCCTCAAGGACGGCGATATGCTGGCCCTCACCGCGTATCTGGACGTGACCAACCTCTCCGCCGTGCTCTTCGAGTACAACGGCTACAACGTGAACTTCGGCGAGGCCAACGAGTTTGACAAGAAGTTCAGTATTCTCATCGACCAGATCTTCGTCCGGTACACCGAAAAGGGCAGCGGCCAGTCCTTTATCTACCAAAACAACGACTCCTTCCGGTATTCCCCGTAAAATGAGGGCGAAAAATCGCGGATATGAATAAAAATTCCATATAAACACTTGACCTCAGGGGAAAATAAGTTTAAAATAATCATGGTTAACCGTACAAAAGAGGCGTACCGTGTCTTTCCGGCGCGCGTAAGGAGGATAAATATGCCAAATATTGCAGTCGATACAGGTCCGGACAATGTGGTGGTCATCAAGGTCGTCGGCATCGGCGGCGCGGGCAACAACGTGGTCAACCGTCTGGCCAAGGTGGGCACCGCCGGCGTGGAGCTCATCGCCCTCAACACCGATAAGCCGGCCCTTGCCATTTCGTCGGCGGACACCAAGGTCCAGATCGGTGAAAAGCTCACCCACGGCCAGGGCGCCGGCTCCAATCCGGACGTCGGCAAGAAGGCCGCCGAGGAGAGCCGCAACAACATCTCCAAGGCCCTGGAAAACTCCGATATGGTCTTCATCGCCGCCGGTATGGGCGGCGGCACCGGTACGGGCGCGGCCCCGGTGGTGGCGGACATCGCCCACGAGATGGGCATCCTCACCGTGGGCGTGGTGACCAAGCCCTTCTCCTTTGAGGGCAAGCGCCGCATGGACCAGGCCAACGACGGCATCTCCAACCTCCTGGGGAAGGTGGACGCCCTGCTCATCATTCCCAACGACCGCCTGAAGCACGCCACCGACCAGAAGCTCACCTTCGCCAACGCCTTCGAGATCGCCGACTCCGTCCTCCAGCAGGCGGTGAGCAGCATCTCCGAGCTCATCAAGAATACAGGCTTCATCAATCTGGACTTCGCGGACGTCACCTCCATCATGAAGGACGCCGGCTACGCCCACATGGGCGTGGGCAAGGCCGCCGGCAAGGGCAAGGCGGAGGACGCCGCCCGTGCCGCCATTTCTTCGCCCCTCATGGAGACCTCCATCAACGGCGCCCGGGGCGTGCTCATCAACATCACGGGTTCCCTGGACATGGGCCTGGACGATATCGAGGCCGCCGCCACCCTGGTGCAGGAGGCCGCCCATCCCGACGCCAACATCATCTTCGGCGCCGCCTTTGACGACGCCATGGACGACGAGATCCGCGTCACCGTCATCGCCACCCGCTTTGACGAGAAGCCCACCACCTTCAAGCCCGTGGAGGCCCCCCGCGGCGGCCTCTACTCCGACGCGAAGGAGAAGGCCGACGCCCCGGCCCCCAAGGCCGAGCCCGAGCCCGTGAAGGAGGCCCCTCCCGAGGAGGACCCCTTCGACACCATCTTCAAGATCTTCAACAGCAAATAAAATTCCCGGCCCGGAGCACCGCTCCGGGCCATTTCATCGGCCCGTCACGGAAAATTCACAGAAACTTAAAGAAACCCCCGACCGATTTGCGTACAATAAATGTATCAGAATTGCATCCTAAGGAAGGGCGGTCCCATGATCAGAAGGTTCCTCTACAACTTTTTCCGCGGCCGCAACGGCTTCGACCAGCTGGCTATGACCGCCTGGGCGCTGTCTATCGTGTGCCTCTTGCTGTCCTTCCTCCCCGGCACGGCCGGCGTTGTGTTCAACCTCCTGACCTTCGCCGCCATGGTCTACACCCTGTTTCGCATTCTCTCCCGGAACGTGGGGAAGCGCGCCCAGGAAAACGCCCGTTACCTCTCCGCCACCGCAGGCCTGCGCCGGAAGCTTATCAACCTGAAAACAAGATTTTCACAGCGTAAGGACTTCAAATTCTTTACCTGCCCCACCTGCCACACCCTCCTGCGCGTCCCCCGCGGCAAGGGCAAAATTCAAATCACCTGCCGCAAATGCGGCAACCGCTTCTCCGGCAAAACCTGACCCCAAAGCTTCGGAATACTTGTATTATACCACAAAATCCCCGATTTGTCAAGTAATATTTATCACTCAACCCCGTGACATCAAAAAAGTATGCGGCTTGCGCCGCATTTTTTATATTACCCACCCACCTAGCCTCCCCCTTGGTAACCACTGATTAAATCCCCCCAACCAGAAAAAATGTGGTATAATGTAAGAAAGGGGTGTTCA
>CANQSD010000028.1 GCA_947626385.1 uncultured Oscillospiraceae bacterium
GGCGGCGCGAAGCGCCGGGGTGGTTCCGTTTATCCGACCGCTCGGTAGCCTTCACCTTCCCACCTCACCCCTGCCCCTCCCCGCGGGGAGGGCTGACCCTTCCGCCGCTTCGCGGCACCTCCCCCAAGGGGGAGGTTAAAATGGTTTGCGCCGCTTTGCGGCGCATCCTTGTTCTCCTTGACCCCTCTTCGGGGAAGAGGGGTGCCGCCGCAGCGGCGGGGTATTCGAGCTTGTTGGTCGTCGCTGTGGCTGACGGTGAACGGACCATGCCGCGCGGGCCGCCAAGAGAGGCGGCCCCTACAAAATGCGCTGTCAGAACAGTTCGGATTTAATACTAATATCTATTTAAAAGGAGACACCGAGCGGCGAGGATTTTTCGTGTCAGGCAAGGAAGACGCCGCAGGGAATACTGTATGTATTCCCAAGGCGGCTGACGCCGCATGGCGCGAAAAAGACCGTTGCGAATGGCTTCTTTTAATTAGATATTAGTATAACCTCCCCCTTGGGGGAGGCGCCGAGCGCAGCGAGGCGGAAGGGCGGCCTTCCCCGCAGGGCGGGGAAGGTGGCGCGCAGCGCCGGATGAGGCGTGCGGGACCTTCAATTTTCCTCCCAAAACAGCTCATCCAGCGTCTTCCCCAGGGCCTTGCAGATGGCGATGCAGAGGTTGACGGTGGGGTTGTAGTCGCCCTTTTCAATGGCGTTGATGGTCTGGCGGGAGACGCCCACCCTGTCCGCCAGGGCCTGTTGGCTCAGGTCCATCGCGGCCCGTGCGGCCTTGAGGCGGAGATTCTTCATTCCCTGTGCCTCCGATCCCAAAGCGTTTTGATGAGCAGTGTCACGACGATGATCCCAAACACCGCCGCCTGCATGGCGAAGACAGCGCCGGAGCGGAGCTTGGCCGTCTCCGAAAGCCTCAACCCGTCGTCGATCCGCACGGCGGCGTTCAGGGCAAATGTCACCGTAAGAAGGCCCATGGCGAATATCTCTGCCGCGGGGCTTTTTCGAATGCTCACGTAGGCGTCCTTGACGATGCAGTATTCGGCAAAGGCCACAAGGCCCAAGTCCATGGAGAGGACAAGCGCCGTGGAGGTGTCAAGGAGCTCCCGGCCCGAAATCACCCCGGCAAGGACCATAGACAGGGAGAACGCCACCATCACGGTAAAGCCCACCATAAATTCCCGGCCCTGGATAGCCTGCTGCCGCTCGTCAAAGTCCTTCCCACGCCGCAGCTTCCCGGAAAACGCCACCCCGACCGCAAAGCCTCCCACCAGCATGATCAGCACCACCGGCACGATGACCGACCTTATAAGACAACTCCCCTTTCTTTTTTCCTGAGTGTAGCACTTACCCGCTAATTTGTCAAGTATGTTTTACAATTTATCCGATAAGTTTTCCCCGCCGGCATGGCGGGGAAAACGCTCAATGGATGAAGTTCGTGTTGACCCGCGGCTCCAGCGCCGGGACCTCGATGCCGGCGGCCTTTCCGGCCTCGATGCACCTGATGAGCCACGCCAGGTTCCGGCCCAGGTGGCGCATGATCTGGAGCCCCTCCAGATCCTGGGCGACCTCCTCCGGGGTGTTGCCGTGGACCATGGGCCAATACTGGCTGGTGGCGATGGGCATCCCGTTGATGTAGAAATACTTATTAAGCTGGTCGAGGGCGGCGGTGGTGCCGCCCCGGCGGGCGGAGACGACGCCGGCGGTGGGCTTGCCCCGCAGCTTTCCCCCGGCGGAATAGAAGACGCGGTCCATGAATCCGGTCATGGAGCCGCCCATGGCGGCGTAGTGGACCGGGGAGCCGAAGACGAAGCCGTCGTATTCGCCGCACTTTTCCGTGAACTCCGCCACGGGCCCGCCAAAGACGCACTTTCCCGCCTTGCGGCAGCCGCCGCAGCCGATACAGCCGCCCAGGGGCTTGTTGCCGATCCAGAAAAGCTCCGCGCCGATGCCCTCCCCTTCCAGGGCCTTTGCCACTTCCGTAAGCGCCGCGGCGGTACAGCCGTGCTCATGGGGGGAGCCGTTGACAAGCAGGACGTTCATACGATCACCTCAAAATCAGTTTTCAAAGGCCGCGGCGGCGTCCGCCAGCGCCTTCACCACGCCCAGGTGCTGGGGACACGCGCCCTCGCACTGGCGGCAGGCCACGCAGTCGGAGGCCTTGGCGTGGTCCTTCACGAATTCGTCGTACTTCTCCTTGCCCGGATCGCGCCAGGCATGGAGGAGCTTGGCCTTGGCGCTTTCGTTGTACATGGCCAGGATCGTAGGGATGTCGATGCCCATGGGGCACCCCTCGGTGCAGTAGCGGCAGGCGGTGCAGGGCACGGCAGTATAGTTGTTGATGATGTCCGCGCACCGCGCGAGCATGGCCCGCTCGTCCTCCGTGAGGGGCTTGAAATCGGCCATAAATGTCGTGTTGTCCTCCAGCTGGGCCATATTGCTCATGCCGGAGAGGACCACGTGGACCTCCGGCAGGCTTGCGGCGAAGCGCACGGCCCAGGAGGCGACGGAGGCGTCCGGGTCGGCGGTCTTCAAAAGCGCCTCGGCGTCCGCCGGGAGCTGGGCCAGGGCCCCGCCCTTCACCGGCTCCATGACGATGACCTTCTTCCCGTGCCGGACGGCGGTCTCGTAGCAAAGCCGGGACTGGACGCGCTCGGACTCCCAATCCAGATAGTTGAGCTGGAGCTGGACAAACTCCGTCTCCGGGTGCTCCGTCAGAAGCTCGTCGAGGAATTGCGCGTTGTCGTGGAAGGAGAAGCCGATGCGGCGAATCTTCCCCTCCTCCTTGAGCTTCCGGGCGAAGCCGAAGGAATCCAGGCGCTCCACCGTCTCATACACGCGCCTGTTCATATTATGCAGAAGGTAGTAGTCGAAAAACTCCACGCCGCATTTTTGGCGCTGTTCCTCAAAAATGCGCTCCTGGTCCCCCTCCTCCTTCAGCGCCATGGTGGGAAGCTTCGTGGTGAGGGTGAAGGCGTCCCGTGGGTGGCGCTTCACCAGCGCCTCCCGGATAGCGATCTCGCTTTGGTGGTCGTGGTACATCCAGGCGGTGTCGAAGTATGTATACCCGCGCTCCAGGAACGTGTCCACCATGCGCTCAAGCTGCGCCATGTCGATGCTCTTGGGGTCTTGCTTGTCCGTCACGGGCAGGCGCATGAGGCCAAATCCCAGTTTCTTCATAACAGTCCCTCCTTTTGGGTTTCATTATTATCTATTATAGCGTTTTCGGCCTGTTTTGGCAAGGATATCGGGAAAAGTCCGCAATTTTTTCATGCTTTTTTGAAAATTTCTCTTACATCTGGTCAAGAATTATGATATACTGTATGTAGAGGAAATAGTTACGCGTGAAGGTACTTTCCGGCGTGAGCTTTTGGGAGCGTGCGACAGATGTTTGACATGGGAGATTATATCATATACGGCGGCGAGGGAGTCTGTGTCGTGGAGGACATCGGCTGTCCCAACGTCTCCGGCGCCAATAAGGACAGGCTCTACTACACCCTGTCCCCTCTCTACCGCACCGGGCGGGTCTTCGCCCCGGTGGATTCGCCTGTGTTCATGCGCCCCGTCATCTCCCGGGACGAGGCCATCGACCTCATCCGCTCCATGCCGGGGGTGGAGGGTGAGCTTTACGAAAACTCCAACCTGCGCTTCCTCACCGAGCACTACCAGCAGGCCATCCAGACCTACGACTGCACCGGCCTTGTGAAGCTCATCAAGGACGTCTACTTAAAGCGCGCCCACGTCAACGCCCAGGGCAAAAAACTGGGTCAGATCGACGAGCGCTACATGAAGCGCGCCGAGGATATGCTCTACGGAGAGCTGGCCGTCGCTCTGGACATCGACCGCCGCGAGGTCGACGCCTACATCAAAAACGCCCTGGCCCTCATCGAGGCCGGGGAGGAATTCAACGGATAAAAAAGGTAGGGCGGGTCTCAGACCCGCCCGTTTCTTTGCCACCACCCGACCTCTACAGCCCCTCCTAGGTCGGGGGTGGCACACAGCGCCGGGGTGGTTCCGTCTCCTAACCTCCCCCCTGGGGGAGGTGGCGCGAAGCGCCGGAAGGGCCCCGCGCGGCGGCGGGAAAAAGGTTTGTGGCTTCGCCGCATTCTTATTTTTCCCACCCGCCCGCCCCCGCCGCCGCGCGGAACCACCCCTGCCGCTTCGCGGCTGTCCCCGACCTAGGAGGGGCTGGCGTGTCGGGAGCGGGTGCGGTTTTTTGGAGCCGGTCTGTCATCCAACGCTCGCTTCCCCCCTGCCCCCCTCCTACGAGGAGGGGGCCCTGAGACGGGGGCGGGTGCGTTTTATCGGAATCTTTCCATTATCGCAACCTCTTTTGCCCCTCCTACGGAGGGGTGGCCGAGCAAAGCGAGGCCGGGGTGGTGCTGCAATCCGAATATCGAAAACCCCAGCGACGCTCAATGGGCTCGAATACCCCGCCGCCGCGGCGGCACCCCTTTTTCCGAAAAAGAGGTCAAGGGGAATAAGGTTGCGGCGCTTTGCGCCGCTTTTTTTTAATTGCGCCGCATAGCGGCGCAAACCTTTTTGACCCCCTTTGGGGCAAAGGGGGCAGGGGGATTCGAGCCCCCGTTAGCCTCCCCCTTGGGGGAGGTGGCGCGAAGCGCCGGAAGGGTCGTCCCCGCCGCGCGGATAATAAAAAACTGCGCCGAAGGCGCAAACCTTTTTCGCCCCCTCCTCGTAGGAGGGGGGCAGGGGGAAGCGAAGGTGGGATGACAGACCGCTCCCCAAAAACGGGCGGGCATCCCCGCCCCGCCCCTATTCCTCCTCCGTCTCCTCAATGGCCAGCATTAGGATCTCCTTGCCCATGCTTTTGGCGTAATTCACCGTCTGCATGGTGCCGCCGGGCTTGCCGTCGAAGGCGGCGATGAGCATCCGCGCGGTGTCCACCATGTACCGGTTGCGGCGGAGCATACACTCGGGGGTATACTCCCGTGAGATCACCGTCTGGCGGTCGCACTGGTGGAGGATATAGTCATACCGCGCCCGGTCCTCCCGGCTCCAACTCCCCGACTGCGTCTCGCAGGGGATCGCCGCCTCCAGCGTGATGTCCGGGTACTCATCCCGGAGCGCCAGCACCGCCTCGGCAAAGTACGTGTCGCACCCCTTGGCCATCCCGCAGATAAAATGTCGCGCCCCGGCGTTGTAGACCTCCTCCACGGCGTCCGCGATGCGCTTTTTCAGCGCTACGCACCGCTCGTCCCGTTCGTCATACCTCCACGGCAGCTTTTCCGGCCTGTACCCCGTAAAGGCGCAAGCCGCTCCCAATTTCATCTCCATGCGCCCGCCTCCTTTCCGGTTTCCATTTTAACCTATTCTTCGAAAAAAATCAACTGGTTATCCAAATTTTTCCTTTTAATATCATCGGCATTGTTAATATCATCGGCATTGCCAGGAAAACCGGCAAAAAGACCTCCGGGAAGGTCATACGCGTCCCGGAGGTCTTTCATATTATCTTCTTCTCTTCCTCCGCTTCCTCCGGCACACGACGCGCTCGCCGTTTTGGGCGGCGCGGAGGCGGCCCAGGTTGGAGGGGGTGGCCGGGAGGGTGTCGTTGTACGTCCAGTAGGCGCCGTCGGGTTGACGCGTCAGGCGCAGCTTGCGCAAAATGGGCCCGTGCTTGGGACAGACCGCCTTTCCGAAGAAGACGTCTCCCCCGGCGCAGTACCACTCCCCCACCCGCTCCACATGACGGCACGCGGGGCAGACGGCGCGACGGGAGCCTAAGTTGTTGAGGGCATCTTCCCGCGTTTCGAAGGGCCCCATACGGGTCTGGTTCTTCTTGGCCGGCTTCGGTTTAAAGTCCGGATGCGTGTCCTTATAGGTGATCTCGCACATGGACTCCAGGGCGGCCTTCTCCGTCACGAATCCGGACACGAGGCACGTATACAGCGCGTCGTTGAGGGCGTTATGGAAGGTGAATGTGTCCGGGACGCGGCAGTACTCCGCCGCGTGGTAAAGGGGGAAACCGTTAGTCTCTCCCAGCGTCTTGCCGAAGGCGGCCTGGATGTCCAGATACGTATCGGGCAGCTTCATGTCGATGCCCCAGTAGACGGCGTTCCGGCCCAGGATCTTGAAGTCGTCCCGCCCCCACTCGGCAAACCGAGTCTCCCCGGCGCACCAGTCCAGGAACAGCTCCAGCGCCTCGGGAAAGCTGACGTCGCTCTCCAGGCTGGCCTCCAGCTCCGGCAGGACCCGCGCCCCCGGCGAGAGGCGCTTATGTACCTTGGGCCGGATGAAGACGTTGAAGGTGTCCGTGATGGGCCCGCCCAGCTTGTCGCACCGCACGGCGCCGATCTGCAGGATCTCCTCCAGCCTCTCCCCGTACATACCGCTGTTGAATTCCAAATCCAGAAAGATTACCGGACCCACCCCCTTTTTCAACCGGCAAAGCGGCCATTTTCGTCACGGTCCCTGCCGTTGCCGGCAGGGACCGATGGATTTTCTTATTTCCCGACGGGCCCTCAGTCCTTCTTGTCACCGAAGGAGTCGCCGTTGTCCTGATCCTTGAATTTCTGCTGCTTCTCCTCCAGCTCCGTGCGCCGCGCGTCCTCCAGCGCCTGGGCGCGAAGCTCATCCATCAGGGGGTCCAGCGCGTCGGGCTCAGCTTTGGCCTCCTGCGTACCCTCCGGCAGAGCGGAGGCGGGGGGCTGGCCCTGGTGCTCGCACATATACTTGAACTCCTCGCCGGTCATGGACTCGTGGACCAGCAGGTACTCCGCCACGGCGATGAGCAGGTCCTTGTGCTCGGTGAGGATCTGTTCGCACAGCTTGGCGGCCTCGTCGAAGATGCGCTTGACCTCCTCGTCGATCATGGCCGCCGTCTCCTCGGAGTAGGACTTGGTGGTGCCGAAATCCCGGCCGATGAAGATGGAGTGGTCGGAGCTGTCGTAGCTGATGGGTCCCAGCCGGTCGCTCATGCCGTAGCGTGTGACCATGGCCCGCGCCACGTTGGTGGCGGACTGGATATCCCCGGACGCGCCGGTGGAGATGTCGTCCAGGAAGAGCCTCTCGGCGGTGCGCCCGCCCAGGGACATGACGATGTCCTCGAACATCTCGGACTTGGACTGATAGCTCTCCAGGTCCTCCTCGGGCCTAAACAGCGTATACCCGCCGGCCTGCCCGCGGGGAATGATGGTGATATAGTGGACGGGGTCGGCGTGCTTTAAAAACCGCCCGGTGATGGCGTGGCCGGACTCGTGATAGGCGGTGAGCTTGCGCGCCTTGTCGCTCATCTTCCGGGACTTCTTCTCCGGCCCCATCTGGACCTTCAAGATCGCCTCGTCCACGTCCTCCATGGTGATGAATTTCCGGTTGCGCCGGGCGGCCAGCAGGGCGGCCTCATTCATCACGTTCTCCAGGTCCGCGCCGGTGAACCCCGGCGTGCCACGGGCGATGCTGGCCAGGTCCACGTCCTCCGCCAGGCTCTTGCCGCGGGAGTGTATCCGCAAAATGGCCTCCCGGCCCCGGATATCCGGCACGCCCACATAGACCTGCCGGTCGAACCGTCCCGGCCGCAGCAACGCGGAATCCAGGATATCCGCCCGGTTGGTGGCGGCCATGACGATGACGCCGTCGTTGGTGTTGAAGCCGTCCATCTCCACCAGGAGCTGGTTCAGCGTCTGCTCCCGCTCATCGTGCCCGCCGCCGAGGCCAGAGCCGCGCTGTCGGCCCACGGCGTCGATCTCGTCGATGAAGATGATGGCCGGCGAGAGCTTCTTGGCCTGCTCGAAGAGGTCACGCACACGGGACGCGCCCACGCCGACGTAAAGCTCCACGAAATCCGAGCCCGAGATGGACAAAAACTGCACGTTGGCCTCCCCGGCCACGGCCTTGGCAAGCAGGGTCTTACCGGTACCCGGAGGCCCCACCAGCAGCACGCCCTTGGGGATGCGCGCACCCAGCTCGGTATACTTCTTCGGATCCTTGAGGAAATCCACGATCTCCTCCAGCTCCGCCTTCTCCTCGTCCGCGCCGGCCACATCGTTGAAGGTGACCTTCCGTTTCTCCTCGGACGCCAGCCGCGTCCTGGCGTGGCCGAACCGGCCGGCGGCGTTGCCGCCGCTTCCGCCGCCCATGCGGTTCATCATCACGTACCAGACGATCACCATGACGATCATGATGATGACATAGGGGATGATGGTGACCCACCAGGGCGTCCCGTACTCCGGCTCCAGGTCGTACTCCAGGCCCTCCTCGGCGTTGATGGTGTCCTTCAGGTCGTCCCAGAAGATGCTGACGCTGAGAAGCTCATGGTAGACGCTCTTCTCCTCCGTCCCGTTGACGTTGATGGGCTCCTTGAGGTCCATATACACCACGCCGTCTTCGATCCGGAAATAGCTGACATTGTGGTTCTCGAACTGCTCGCGCATCTGGGAGTACTCCAGCCCCGCGGAGGGACTGTCCGTGTCGCTCAGAAGGTAGATGGCCGCCACGAGGATCAGGAGAATAAAGATATAAAACCCTATATCCGGCCTTTTTGAGGTCTTCTTATTCAACGATTCGTCACTTCACTTTCCTGCGAATGGGTTCAGGCGTATATCTCGCTTTTCAACACGCCTATGTACGGAAGATTGCGGTACCGCTCGGCGTAATCGAGCCCGTACCCCACGATGAAGGCGTCCGGGCACTCAAACCCCACGTAGTCGGCGTGGATGTCCGCCCTGCGCCGTGCCGGCTTATCGAGAAGCGTGCAAATGCGCACGGAGGCGGGCTTGCGCGCCTCGATGTACTTTTTGAGGTAGGAGAGGGTCACACCGGAGTCCAGGATGTCCTCGATGAGGATGATGTGCCGCCCCTCCACGCTGTAGCTCAGGTCCTTGTTGATCTTCACCGCCCCGGTGGTGGTGGTGCCGGAGCCGTAGGAGGACACCGCCATGAAGTCGATGTCGCAGTAAAGGTCCACGGCCCGCATGAGGTCGGCCATGAAGACGAAGGACCCCTTCAGCACTCCCACGAACAGCGGGTCCTTCCCCTCGTAATCCCTGGTGATCTGCGCCCCGATCTCACGGACTTTATTCTGGAGCTCCTCCCCGGAGAAAAATACGCGGTCGATATCCTTTTCAAGCATGTTCTGTTCTCTCCTCTATTTTGATGATGAGCGCCGGAGCTCCCTCCTCCGGCCGGTAGTCCCGGTCCATGCCCACGCCGTACACGGCGATGACGCCGCGCTCGTCCGCGAGCACCGGCAAAAGCGCCCGCCGCGCGCGGGGGATCTTCCGATCGATGAGAAGCTTCTTCAGGCTTCGGCTCATGCCGCCAAGACGTATGGCGTCCCCGGTCCGCCGGGGCCTCACCGTCAGCTTCCCCACAATTTTATCCCATTTGATAGGAAAAGTAGTTAAGGAATTGTAAATCCCGCCTTGAAAATCGGTTTTTTCGCCGGAGACGACGAGCCCGGCCTCATCTATTATAACAGCCTTGTCAAGAGGCGCCTCGAAGGGCTCGAAGGAAGTCTCCTCTCCCCCGTCGATAACGATCCGCCCGTACTCCCGCCGGAGCCCCATCCCCGGCAGCGACACCCGCGCCGAAGGGTCCGCCGACGCCGCCAGCGCCAGCACCGCCTCCACATGGGCCCGCTCCAGCTCACGGTGGCAAAAGCGCCGCACGGCTCTCGCCGCCACGGGCCGGGGAAGTGCCAACAGCGCCGCGGCGTCCAGGGCCCCGTCCTCCTGGCCGGCCAGGAACTCTCTCGCCAGCCCGTCCAGGACCGCCTCGTCCTCCCGCAAAAGCGCCGTCATGTCCGTGACTCTCAGCGCCGGGTTGAGCTCCCGGAGCACCGGGACCACCCGGTGACGCAGGACGTTCCGTGTGCACCCGTCCTCAAGATTTGTGGAGTCCTCCCGGTGGGGGACGCCGTTTTCCTCGTTGTACGCCTGGATCTGGGCCCTGGTGACGCCCAGGAGCGGCCTTATGAGCTTCCCCCGCGCCGGCGGGATGCCCCCCAGACCCCGGAGCCCCGTGCCGCGCGTAAGGCGCATCAGCACCGTCTCCAGGTCGTCGTCGGCGTTGTGGGCCACCGCCACCCGGCTTATGTGGAGCTCCCCGGCGGTCCTGAAAAAGAAGGCGTAGCGCAGCTCCCGCGCCGTCTCCTCGATGCCCTTACGCCGCCTCGCGGCCTCGGCGGCCACGTCCCCCGCGCCCACGGTAAGGGGCACGCCCAGCCTTGCGCAGACCTCACGGACGAAGACCTCGTCCCCGTCGGACTCCGCCCCCCGGAGCTTATGGTTGAAGTGCGCCGCGTAAAGCGTAAACCCCATGGGCCCGGAAAGCTTATGGAGCGCGTCCAGCAGACACATGGAATCCGTCCCGCCGGAGACGCAAACGAGGACGCTCCCGCCTTCCGGGATCATACGGTATTCTTGACAAAATCGCCTGATTTCAAAAAGCAGATCACTCATCGTGTCTCCGGTCGATGGAGGCGAAGGACGCGAATTCCGGCATCCAGCGAAGCTCGATGGTTCCCGTCTCGCCCCGGCGGTTTTTGAGGATGATGCACTCGGCCACGTTGGGCCGCTCGGATTCCTTGTTGTAGTAGTCGTCCCGGTAGAGCGCCAGCACGATGTCCGCGTCCTGCTCGATAGCGCCGGATTCCCGGAGATCCGAGAGCATAGGCCGCTTATCGGACCTCGACTCGTTGGCGCGGGAAAGCTGTGAGGCGCAGATGACAGGGACGTTCAGCTCCTTGGCCATGATCTTCATCATCCGGCTGATGTCGGAGACGATCTGCGTCCTGTTCTCCCCGTAGAGCTTGGCGTTCCCGCCGGAGGACTGCATGAGCTGGAGGTAGTCGATGACCACCAGCCCCAGATTCTTCACCCGCCGGCAGGCGGCGTTGATGTCCGCCACCGTCAGCATGGGGTTGTCGTCCAGCCTTATGTCCATCCCGCCGATGGCCACGGAGGCGTCGGCAATGCGCCGCCAGTCATCCTCGGTGAGCGCCCCGGACTGGAGCTTCTTCCGGTCCACCTGGGCCTCTGAGGACAGGAGCGACATACAAAGCTGCTCCCGGCTCATCTCCAGCGAGAACACGGCCACCGTCTTCCCGGAGGTCCTGGCCACGTTGAGGGCGATGTTCAGGGCGATGGTGGTCTTGCCCATACCGGGTCGCGCCGCCACCAGGATGAGGTCGGACTTATTGAGCCCCATAATGGCGTTGTCCAGGTCGTAGAGCCCCGTGGACAGCCCCGGAATGCGGTTCCCGCTCTTAGCGGCCTCCTGGAGCTGGTTGTAGACGTCCACCAGCACCTTGGAGACGCTCTCCAGGCCCCCCACGGCCCGCCCCTGGCGGATGGCGTAGATCTTCTGCTCCGCCAGCTCCAGAATGTCGTCCGCCGACCCCTGGGAGGCCATGGCCAGCTCGTTGATCTCCCCGCCGGTGTCCGCCACCCGGCGCAAAAGCGCCTTGTCCCGGACAATGGCGGCGTAGTCCATGACGTTGCGCGCCGTGGGCGTGATCTCCATGAGCTTCAGGATGTAGTCCTTCGTCCCGTCGGAGTACGCCCCCACCTTCCTCAGCTCGTCGATGACCGTCACCGGGTCGATGGTCTGGGAGAAGTTGAACATGGAGAAAACAGCCTCAAAGATGCTCCTGTTCACGTCGGAATAGAAGTCCTCGGCCTTCAAAAACCCCACCACGTCCGCCACGCACCGGGAATCGATGAGCATGGAGCCGAGGACCGACTGTTCCGCCTCCACGCTCTGCGGCATCTGCCGGGGATCAAGAATGTCGGGCATAAAAAGCCCCCCTTACTTACTTCGCTTCCGTTTTACTTCGCTTCTGTCTTACTTCGCTTCCGTGATCAAAAGATGGATGGTCCCGTTGATCTCATAGCCGAACTTGCACTTGACATCCACAGGCCCGAAGGACTTGATGGGCTCGGCGACGACAATGCGGCTCTTCTCGATGCTGATATCGTGCTGGGCCTTCAGGGCGTCGGAGATGTCCTTGTTGGTGACGGACCCGAAGAGCTTGCCGTTCTCCCCCGCCCTCGCGGAGATCTGCACCACCACGGCCTCCAGCCTTTTGGAGTTTTCCAGCGCCAGCGCCTTCTCCTCCTCGATTTTCCGCAGTCTCGCCTTCTCCTGGAGCTTCATGGTGTTCATGGCGTCCGCCGTCGCCGGCACCGCCAGCTTTCTGGGAAAGAGGAAGTTCCTGGCGTACCCGTCGGACACCTCCACCATCTGCCCCTTCTTCCCCTGGTCCCTCACGTCCTGCTGTAAAATGACTTTCATAGATTTCTGGTTCCTTTCAGTGATTTCTTTTCCCGGTCCGTCCGGTCTATCAGGGAAGCTCCGAATAAATCGAAGCGCCGAGATTGGCGAGCAGATTTTTCGCCAGGTGAAGGCAAAAAATCGCAGGAATACTGTATGTATTTCAAGATTTTTTGACGAAATATAGCGGAAAAGATGCCGTCAAGATCGGTGCGGCGATTTGTTCAGAGCTTCCTTAGTCCTCCTGGATGGAAAAGTCCTCCAGGTACTTGTCGATGACCCGCAAAAGCTCCTCCACGACCTCCCGCTGGGTCTTCCCGGAGATCTGCGCCCCGGCGGTGGACTTGTTGCCGCCGCCGCCCATGCGCTCCACGATGACCTGGACGTTGATGTCCCCCAGGGACCGGGCGGAGATATTGATCTGGTCGTTCAGCGGGAAGACCACGAAGGACGCCTGGATGCCGGAGATGTTGAGAAGCTCGTCGGCGGCCTGGGCGGCCACCACCTTGTTGTCCGCCGTCTCCGGGGCGGCAATGGCGATACCGGCCTTGTAGATCCGGGCCTTCTGGACCATGGAGTATTTCGCCAGCGCCGACTTGAGGTCGGACTGCAAAAGGTGCTTCACGTCCGAGGTATCCGCCCCGGCCCGCCGCAAAAACGCCGCCGCGTCAAAGGTCCGCCCGCCGGTGCGCAGGGTGAAGTTCTTGGTGTCCAGCACGATCCCGGCCAGAAGCGCCTCGGCCTCCATGCGCAGGATGTCCGACTGCTCCACCATGTACTGCAAAAGCTCCGTCACCAGCTCCGAGGCCGAGGAGGCGTAGGGCTCGTGGAAGGAGAGGGCCACGTTCTGGATGTAATCGGCGGCCCTGCGGTGGTGGTCGATGACCGCCACCCGGTTGCAGGACTGGAGGAGCGACTCCGACTCCACCTGGTCCGGCCGGTTGGTGTCCACGATGATGAGCAGCGTGGAGCCGTCCATAGCCAAAAGCGCCGCCTGGGGGTCGATAAACACGTCCTTATATTCCGGCAGGGTCAGCACCCGGTCAATGAGCGGCTGGCTCACCTGGGTGGAGAGGTCGATGACGATTTTAGCCTGCTTCCCCAGGGACCGGGCGGCACAGCACAGCCCCACCGCCGCGCCCACGGAGTCCATGTCCGCGTACTTGTGGCCCATGACGAAGATCTCCGAGGCCGAGCGCATGAGCTCGGAGAGGGAGCTTGCCATGACGCGGCTTTTTACCTTGGTGCGCTTCTCCGCCTGACTGGTGCGCCCGCCGTAGAACTCGAAATTGTAGCGGTTCTTGATCACCGCCTGATCCCCGCCCCGGGACAGGGACATTTCCAACGCCAGGGCCGCGAACTGGTAGTTTTCCTCCAGGTTCCGCCCGTCTAAGCCCACACCGACGCTGATGGTGGGGTGCATCCCCTTTGGCGTGGTCAGCTCCCGCACGGCGTCCAGAATGGCGAACTTGGTGTCCACGTACCCCTGGAGGTAGCGCTCCTCAAAGATGAAGATATACCGGTCCCGGTCCGTGCGGGTGATGTACCCGCCCCGGTCCCTGGCCCAGCCGGTGAGCTTGTCGTCCACGGCGGAGACCAGCATCGACTTGTCCTTCTCGCTCATGCCCGATGTCAGCTCGTCGTAGTTGTCCAGGGCGATGATGGAGAAGACCGGGCGGGTGGAGACGAACTCGTCCCGGATCTTGGCGTACTCCGTCTCGTCCACCCAGTAGGTGGTGGCCACGTAGTTCTTGACCCCCGGCGTGTCCGTGCCCCGCACCAGGTTCCCGAAGACCCGGAACCGATGCTCGCCCACGGTGACAAGGTCCGGGTACTCGTTTTTCCCCTCCATGAGCCACCGGGCGGTGAAGCCGGGGACGACGGAGGAGATGTTGATGGCGAAAAGCCTCTCCCCGCCGCCGATGAGGGCCAGGAACGCCTCGTTGGCGTAGATGATCTCGCTCTCCTCCAGGGTGAAGGTCGCCATGGGGAAGGGGAAATTCTGGAGGGTGTTCCTGGTGGCGTTGTCGATGTTGCTGGTGACGGACTCAATGTACTTGAGCATATCCCGGCTCCTGCGCCGGCTGGAAAAGCGGGTGTAGATCATCAAAAGGAGGATGACCGTCAGCTCCGCCAGCGCCAGCTCCAGCGAATACTGCCCCAAAAAGATGGTGGCAATGGCAAAGAGCACCAGGGCGGCCACATAGAGATGTATATTGGAGCTCAAAAGGCTCTTGAGCTTTCTGTTGATGGGAAGCACCCCCTCTGCCCGCGTCATGAAAACGCTATTCTAAGTCATTATACCAGAACATTCCGCCGCAAACAAGAGATAAACCATAAATTATTTTTTTCCCCGTTGGAAAACTAGTCTTGCAGTAAACGAAACGGGGAGAAAAGATATGAAAGCAATCGTCATGGCCGGCGGGGAGGGGACGCGCCTGCGCCCCCTGACCGCCTCTAAGCCCAAGCCGCTGGTGGAGCTATATGGCCGGAGCGTCCTCTGGCACACCGTGGAGCGCCTTCGGCGTCTGGGCATCGTGGACATCGCCTTCACCGAGCGCTATATGCCGGAAAAGATCGAGGCGGCCTTCGGCGACGGGGAGTCCCAGGGCGTGCGCGTCCTCCACATGGTGGAGCGGGAGCCCCTGGGCACCGCCGGCGGCGTCCGGGCCTGCCGGGACTTCATCGGGGGCGAGGACGTGCTGGTCCTCTCCGGGGACGCGGTATGGGATCTGGACCTCACGCCCATCCTCCGCGCCCATCGGGAGCGCCGCGCCGACGCCACCATCGTCCTCTACGACGCCCCGGACCCCACCCCCTTCGGCCTTGTGCTGACGGACAGCGCCGGCCGCGTCACCGCCTTTTCGGAAAAGCCCTCCTGGGACCGGGTGGTGACGGACCGGATCAACACCGGCATCTACGTCCTTGGCCCCCGGGCGGTGGACGCCATCCCGGAGGGCGTGCCCTATGACTTCGGCCGCGACCTCTTCCCCCGCCTGGTGCGGGAGGGGTACGGCGTCTACGGGCAGAAGGCCCCCGGCTACTGGTGCGACATCGGGAGCGTCCCGTCCTACCTTGCCTGCTGTCTCGATATCCTGTCCGGCAAGGCCGACGTAGACACCGGCGCGGGCGAGGCCGAGACCTTCAAAAAATCCGGCGTCACCGTGCTCGCCCCGACCTTCATCGCCGCCGATGCCAAGGTCGCCCCCGGCGCGGTCATAGGCCCCAACGCCGTCGTCGGCCCAGGCTCCACTGTGGAGGCGGGGGCGGTGGTCGCCGGCAGCGTCATCAACGGCGCCTGCCTCGGCCCGGAGTGCGAGGTACGCGGCGCGGTCCTGGAACGGGGCGTCAAAATAGGCCGCCGCGCACGCGTCCTGGAGGGGGCGTGCCTGGGCGAGGGCGCCACGGTGGGCGACGGCGCGGTGATCGCCGCCAACGTCCATGTCGACACCGGCAAGGCCGTGAAGCCCGGCGCGGTGCTGGCCCACGACCTTGTGGGCCGCCCCTCCGACCGGCCGCCGGTCTTCGCCGACGACCGCCGCCTGCGCGCCGACGCCGCCGCACTTCTGGACGCCGCCCTCCCCCTGGGAGCCCACCTGGGCCGCGCCGGCCGCGTGGCGGTGGCCCACACCGGCGGGGCCGCTGCGCGCCTCATCGCCGACGTCCTTTGCTGCGGCGTCATCGCCGCCGGCGGGGAGGCCGCGCGGGTGGACTGTGACTTCGAGGCGGAGCTTGCCTCCCTCTCCCACGTCTTCTCCTTCGATCGGAGCGCCTTTGTGAGGGGGTCCGAAGGGGTGTCGGTGACCCTTCTGGGACCCTTCGGAGCCCCCTTGGACCCCCCTGAGAGGGGTGCCTTAGAGGGGTCTCTCAGGCCCCTTTCCGGGTCCGATCTCACCCGTATCGGCGTCACAGACGCGATCTCCGGCTCGTCGCGGGCGTATATCTCGGATGTCTGCGCCGCCATTCGCGCCCTGGACGCCCCGGCGGGAAAGCCCGTCCGCGTAGGGGTCACGGGCCGCGGCGCGCCTGGCCGCGCTTTGCGGTGCGTCCTGGCGGCCCTGGGCCACGAGGTGGTCCGCCCCGCCCCCGGTGTGCCGGAGCTCACCGTCACCCCCGGCGGCTTCTCCTTCACCGCCAGGGACGAGAAGGGCCGGGAGATCGACGAGGCCCGCGCCTCCCTCTTGGCCTGCGAGGCCGCCATGCGGCTGGGCCTCAAGAGCCTCGCCGTGACGCCGAAGGAGCCGGAGGCCCTGCGGCGTCTGGCGGTGCGCTACGGCTGTACCGTCCTCGAAAGCTCCACCCCCGAGGGGCGGGCCCTCTACGCCAAACAGCGCCTTTTGCGCGACGGCGTCCTGGCCGCCGCCGTGGCCGTCACCGCCATGGCCAGGGACGGCGTGACGCTGTCCGGGCTTCTGGACTCCCTCCCGGACTTTGTGGTGGCGGAGAAAAGCGTCAAGGTGGCCCTCCCCCGGGCTCAGGCTATGCGAAAGCTCTCCGAGGAGAACGGCGAGCTCACCGCCGACGCCGCCCGTGGCCTTCTCTTCACCACGCCCCACGGCGGCGTGAACATCCGCCCGGACGTCAAGGCCAACGCCCTCGTCTTCCGCGCCGAGGCGGAGACCATGGAGGCCGCCCAGGAGCTCCTGGCCCGCTTCACCCCTCAATAATACTAATCACCAATTAAAATCTTTCATTCGCGACGGTCTTTTTCGCGTCATGCGGCGTCAGCCGCCTTGGAAATACCAATGGGTATTCCCTGCGGCGTCTTCCTTGCCTGACGCAAAAAAATCCTCGCCGCTCGGTTAAAGCTTTTAAATGGCGATTAGTATAAAAGCCGGTTTTCCGGCTTTACATAAGCTGGTTTTTGTCCGTCCCTTTAAAATTTTCAAAAACTTCTTGTCAACCGGCGGGAAATAGACTAAAATAAGACATTGACCGTGAAATTGACCGCGTGGGGATGACCATGAAGAAGCTTTTTCCGGCGGCGCTGGCCGCCTTTCTGATAGCCGCCCTCGCCGCCTGCGCCCCGTCGGCGGGCATCCGGGGGCGGGAGGACATTTTGGATAAGCGTGTCGCGGTGATCGACGGCTCCGTGGCCGCCGGGATCGTGGCGCACTTAGACCCCGAGCTTACGCTTGTGGTCTGCGACAGCGCCGCCTCCCTGAAGGACGCCCTCAAGGCCGGCCGCGCCGACTGCGCCGTGGCGGACGAGGCCGCGGCGGAGGAGCTCACGGGCTTTCTCTCCGGGCTTGAGACCGCCGAAGAGCCCTACGCCGCCCCGCAGTACGCCATTGCCGTCTCCGAGGACAACCGCCTTTTGCTGGAGCGGCTCAACGCCGCCCTGGCCGACCTTCAAAGCTCCGGGAGGCTCCGGGCGCTTTTGAACGGCGAGGCCGGGAGGACGGGCGCGTCGGGCGCCGCCGTGACCGTGGCGGTGGAGCCGGACTTCTATCCCCTCGCCTATCTCGACGAAGCGGGAGAGCTCCGGGGCGTGGAGATCGAGCTCGTCCGGGAGCTGTGCGCCGCTCTGGGGCTTACGCCCCAGTTTATGACGGTGGACGCGGATATGCTCCTCTACATGGCCGGGAGCGGCAAATGCGCCTTCGCCATCGGCCGCCTCACCGCCGGGGAGGGAGAAGGTCTCCTTTACACCGCCAGCTACATGGACGCCACCCAATACATCATTGTGAAGAAATGAGGTCGCACATATGCAAGCAACAAAAATCGCCAGGATCTTCGCCGACGCCGAGACCTTCGGCGGCAGGACCGTCACCGTCAGCGGCTGGGCCCGCACCATCCGGGACATGAAGAATTTCGGCTTTGTGGAGCTCAACGACGGCAGCTGCTTCAAGAACCTCCAGGTGGTCATGGAGCGGGAGAACCTCCAAAACTACGGCGACATCGCCGCCCAGAACGTGGGCGCGGCCCTCACCGTCACGGGTACCGTGGCCCTCACCCCCGAGGCCAAGCAGCCCCTGGAGCTCAAGGCCGCCGAGATCGTCGTCGAGGGGACCAGCACGCCGGACTACCCCCTCCAGAAAAAGCGCCACAGCGTGGAGTATCTGCGGACCATCCAGCATCTGCGGCCCCGCACCAACCTCTTCTCCGCCGTCTTCCGGGTACGCAGCGTGGCGGCCCACGCCGTCCACACCTTTTTCCAGGACCGGGGCTTCGTCTACATCCACACCCCCATCATCACCGGCTCCGACTGTGAGGGCGCGGGAGAGATGTTCGAGGTCACGACGCTGGATATATCGAATCCCCCGCGCCTGCCTGACGGGAGCGTGGACTATTCCCGGGACTTCTTCGGCAAGCGGGCCAACCTCACCGTCTCGGGGCAATTGAACGCCGAGAACTTCGCCATGGCCTTCGGGGACGTCTACACCTTCGGCCCCACCTTCCGGGCGGAGAACTCCAACACCCAGCGCCACGCCGCCGAGTTCTGGATGATCGAGCCGGAGATGGCCTTCTGCGACCTTAGCGGGGATCTGGAGGTCATGGAGGCCATGGTCAAATTCATCATCAACACCGTTTTGGAAAAATGCCCCGACGAGATGGCCTTCTTCAGCTCCTTCGTGGACAAGGGACTCCTCGACCGGCTCCGGAACGTGGTGGAGAACGACTTTGCCCGCGTCACCTACACCGAGGCGGTGGAGATCTTGGAAAAGAACAACGACAAATTCGACTACAAGGTCAGCTGGGGCACAGACCTCCAGACCGAGCACGAGCGGTTTTTGACCGAGCAGGTCTACAAGCGCCCGGTGTTCGTCACCGACTACCCCAAGGAGATCAAGGCGTTCTATATGCGCCTCAACGACGACGGGAAGACCGTGGCCGCCGCCGACTGCCTGGCCCCCGGCATCGGGGAGATCATCGGCGGAAGCCAGCGCGAGGAGCGCCTGGATATGCTGACGGCCCGCATCCGGGAGCTTGGTATGCGGGAGGAGGACTACTGGTGGTACCTGGACCTCCGGCGCTACGGCGGCTGCAAGCACGCCGGCTTCGGCCTGGGCTTCGAGCGCATGGTCATGTACCTCACCGGCGTCTCCAACATCCGCGACGTGGAGCTCCACCCCCGCACGGTGGGGAACGCCGAATTTTAAGAGTGCCTGTATTATACCATAAATTAAAGCAAAAGTCAAGTATTGTTTTCACATTTTAAAATAATTCTTCCCGGATGAGGTGAGGATATGGGTGACAGGAAACCGCCGAAGAGCTACGGCACGAACATCGACTTCAACGCCTACCATCTGCGTCCCGCGGCGTCGTACCTGGACGACATCAAGCGCCTGAAGGACGAGCTCACCGTCACCCTCACGGGCTTTGGGGAGACGGAGAAGAAGCCGGCGGAAAAGCCGAAGGCGGCGGAGAAAAAGCCGGCGGCGGACCTTTCCGGGCTCCAGTCCTCCATGGACGAGGCCAAGCGCGCCGCCGACGAGCTTTTGCGGGAGATGGAGGCCAAGGGCGGCGCTATCGGCCCCGAGGCCCCCAAGACCGAGGCGGAAAAGAGCCCGGAGAAGCCGGACCTTGACAAGCTTTTAGCCGAGCTTGACGAGCTGGTGGGGCTTGAGGAGATCAAGAAGAACGTGCGCAGTCTCATTAACCTGGCCAAGGTCCGCAAGCTCCGGGAGGAGCATGACCTGCCCACTCCGGCCATGAGCCTGCACCTTGTCTTCATGGGCAACCCTGGCACCGGCAAGACCACCGTGGCGCGGCTGATCGCCCAGCTTTACTACGCCATCGGCGTTCTGAGCAAGGGCCAGCTTGTGGAGGTGGACCGCTCCGGCTTAGTTGCCGGCTTTGTGGGCCAGACGGCGATCAAGACCGACGAGGCCATCAAAAAAGCCATCGGCGGCGTCCTCTTCATCGACGAGGCCTATTCCCTGGCGGCCAACACCGGAGAAAACGACTTCGGCCGGGAGGCCATCGAGACGGTCCTGAAGGGCATGGAGGACAACCGGAAGGACTTAGTGGTCATCGTGGCGGGGTACGAGGACCTGATGGAGCAGTTCATCAGCTCCAACCCCGGCCTTGCGTCCCGGTTCAACCGCTACTTCCTCTTTGAGGACTACAACGGGGAGGAGCTCTACGAAATCTTCCTCTCCATGTGCCGGAAGAACAAATACACCCTCACCGTGGAGGCCCAGGAGTACGCCAAGGCGCTCTTCGCCCGGCTCTACCGGGACCGCGGCGAGAACTTCGGCAACGCCCGTGACGTGCGCAACATCTTCGAAAACGTCATCGGCATCCACGCCGACCGCGTCGCCTCCGACCCCGACATCGACGAGCGGGATTTGACGCTGGTGATGAGGGAGGACTTGGAGAAGCTGGGTTGAAAGGCCGCTTCGCGGCCTTTCAACCCATGGGGAGGCGTGCCAGGCGCCGTAAGGGTCGCCCCACCGCCGCGCCAAAAGCCCCTCCCTCTGGGAGGGGTGGCCGAGCGAAGCGATGGCCAGGGTGGGTGCGTCTATCATACCGCTCAGAAACTCGCACCCACCCCCTGCCCCCTCCCCAAGGGAGGGGCAACCGTTTCGGAGGCAAGTGCGGGTTATTGATACCGCTCTGTCACCCGACGTTCGCTACCCCCCTGCCCCCTGCCCCCCCTCCTACGAGGAGGGGGCTAAAAAGGATGCGCCGCTTTGCGGCGCAATTTTTTATAAACGCGGCGCAAAGCGCCGCAACCTTATTCCCCTTGACCCCTGTTACAATAAATTTACCCCAACTTCGTG
>CANQSD010000029.1 GCA_947626385.1 uncultured Oscillospiraceae bacterium
TTCGTAGGCCACCCGCAAAGCCCCGGACCGGAGACGGATAACGCCCCGGAGGACGAAGCCGTTGCGCTCCAGCGTCCGGCGCATGGGGAGATTGTCCCGGTGGGTGTCGCACCGCAGGACGGAAAGGCCCGCCTCCCGTGTCAGGCGCGCGCCCAGGTCCATGAGGGCGCTGGCCGCGCCGTGCCGCCGCGCCTCCGGCGATACAGCCAGGCGGTGGATGATGCCGTAGCGTTCCCCTGTCCCCTGCCAGGTCCCGTCCCAGATGAGGTCGTAGGTGGGCTCATGGCCCACGTAGACGGCGGCGGTGGCGAGGACGACGCCGTCCTCCTCCAGGACCCAGCCGACGCCGCTTTCGATGTCCTCCCGCGCCGAGTCCGCGTTGGGAGTCCCGTCCTGCCACTGGTCCACGCCCCGCTCCCGGAGACCGATCCTGGCCAGGTCATAGAGCCCCGCAATGGCCGGGACGTCCCCGAGCCTCGCCTTTCGTACCGTAAAACCGTCCATCTCGCGCCCTCCATAGCTGTCTTTTTCTCCATTTTACCGCGTCGAGGCGAAAAAAGGAAGACCCCTGCTTTGACAGCTTTTCAAAAAATTTTTTGAAAAACGCGACGAAACCGGCTTTTCGCGCACTTTACTAGTGAGAGCGCTCGAAAAAGACGGTAAGGAGGCGGAGCATGGAGGATCGGGAGATCGTGGACCTCTTTTGGGCCAGGGACCAGGCGGCGCTGGCGGAGACGGCGGAGAAATACGGGAAATACTGCTATACCATCGCCTTCAACATCCTGTCGGACCGCCGGGACGCGGAGGAGTGCGTCAGCGACGCGCTGATGGGCCTTTGGAACAGCATCCCGCCCCACAGGCCGGCGGTGCTGGCGGCTTTCGTGGGCACGGTCGTGCGCCGCGCGAGCCTGAGAAAATGGAGAAGCAACAGGGCCGCCAAGCGCGGCGGCGGGGAGACGGCACTGGCGCTGGACGAGCTGGGCGACATCCTTCCGGACGGGCGCGACCCCGACAGGGTACTGGACGAGCGGGAGCTGAAATGCGCTGTCCATGCCTTTCTTTTGAAGCTCAAGGCGACGGAGCGGAACGTCTTTTTAAGCCGCTACTGGTATGTAATATCCATCGATGAGATCGCGCGGCGGTACGGCTTTTCGGAGGCCAAGGTGCGGTCCATGCTCCACAGGACCAGGAAAAAGCTGAAAGACTATTTGATCAAGGAGGGTCTCTATGAGCTTGAATGAACAGCTGATGGACGCCATCGGCGAACTCGGCGAGCTTGACGGGGAGATGGTCCTGGCGGCGGACGAGCGGCCGGGAAAGCGCCCCAGGAGACGTGTTTGGGCGGCTCTGCTCCCCGCGGCCGCCGCGGCGGCGGTACTGGCCGCGCTGCTGCTGCCGGGACGGCTTGACGGGAAGCCGGAGGGAAGGCTCACAACGGAGGAGCTTCCCAGTCTGGAGAGCGTGGCGGCATACTATGAAGGGACGCTTTTGGCGGAGAACATGGTCGAGGCCGGCGCGCGCGTCACCGATATCCGCCTTTCCCACAGGGAGGACACGGCGCTTGCCGATGTGTCGGGCTGGGATACGCTCAGCTTCCGGATGGAGCTGGACGGCGAGCGGTTAGACATGAGCTGTGCCTTTGACCCGCCGGAGGAGCCCGACCTGCCCTGGGAACCCACGGGTACGGCGGAGGTGGGCGGCGTGAAGGTCTATCTACGGCTGGAGCCGTTTTCGGATTGGGAGGAGCGCTACAGCTGGTCCTGCAAGGCCGCGTTCGTCTGCGACGGGGTCTTCTACACCATGTCGGTGCATCTCAGGGAGCCGGACGACATCTATGCCTATCTCCGTACGGTCATGGGCATCCCCCCGCAAGACCCCGAGAGCGTGGCGAACAGGCCCTTTGACAGCGTCCTGGGCTTCGAGGACTACCGCGTCACGCTGGAGGAATATTTGCCGTACCAGTACGCGTGGCATTGCTGGGTGACGGCGGACGGCGAGGAACGGTGCGCGGCGGAAAA
This sequence comes from uncultured Oscillospiraceae bacterium, assembly GCA_947626385.1. Taxonomy (GTDB): domain Bacteria; phylum Bacillota; class Clostridia; order Oscillospirales; family Oscillospiraceae; genus RUG626. Next base: position 2,019 of record CANQSD010000029.1, read on the forward strand.
CGTGTTCTTTTTTGAGGACGGCTTCGACGCCTACAGCGTAGACCTGGACGGCGACGGTGTGCCGGAGCTTGTGGCTAACGACGTGTATACCACGGGGGCGCGGCGGGTCCATGTGTTCCGGTATCGGGACGGTAAGTTCCTGCGCGGCTCACCGGACCGGGACTTTTACCGTTCCGGGCTGGGCTTTTCGGACGAGTACGGGGAGAATGCCATCGAGGAGCGCTACGACCCGGAGACGCGCGCCTTTACCGTCACCTTCCTTGAGGACGGCGAGGCGCGCACGGAGACCTTCGGCCTTGAGCGCTTCGTCTTCAGCCAGTTTGAGCATCAGGAGTATTGACGTTCCCCCGCTCGCGGCAAAAAAATCGGCGAGGAGGCTGTTTTGATGCAGCGGAGATGCCGTTTTGACGGCGCGGGGCGGTATGATCACGAACAGACAAGTTGTGTGAGGAGGTCAAGCTTATGAAAAAGGCAGTTTTAGTTTGTCTGGCTTGTGCCCTGCTCCTGGCCGCCTGCGGGCGGGGCGGCGGGGGGCAGGGCTCCACTGAGGATGGGACGAATGACCAGGCCGTCGCCTCCTCCATACCAACACGGGACGAGATCCGCGCCATGCTGGCAAGCGGCAGGGGCGGCGTCTACTGGGCGGTGGACGAGGAGGACTTCGCCCGGTCGAAGCCCGTCACGGTCTATTCCGTGTCCCCCTTTGAGGGGCGGCTGTGGGACGCGCTTTTCTCGGAGGTCCAGGTCGTGTCTCAGGAGAACTTCGAGGACGCGGCCAACAGGACGGTCCTGATAGACGGGCAGGAATTTAAGGCCGCCGCTTTTCCGCTGGAAATTGAATTTTACAAGATGCCCGCGCGGCCCGCTCTTCTGGAGCCGGAAACGCTGCTCCCGGCGCTCTCCGGCCTCACCGGCGCCGAGTGGTCGGAGGCGCCGCCTCGCGAAGGGCAGGAGTCCACAAAATATCTGTGCCAGGTGGACGGCCTTTTCATCGACGAAAGCGGGTATTTCGCGGGGGAAACACTCTATTGCGGGCCATCTGTTGACATGTCCGATTCCAAGATAGGCATATGCGTCACGCTTACGCTGGGGGCGGCCGAGGGAAGCATAGAGGCAAGCGATCTCATGGGCCCGGAGTTTGTGCAGGCGGTGTGTACCGCCTATGAACAGAGCGTCCTTGATGAGTTCAAGATACAGTATGTCGTGGTTTACGAGTCCGTGGAGCTTCGTTACTACTACGAGGGGAGCCAGCGCAGGCTCCTGCCCGCCTTTGTCGTCACCGGGACAAACCATTACCTGGATGACGAGGGAAGGCTGATCGCCTACCCCACGTCGATGCTGATCGACGCTCAAACGGGCGCGATCGTAAGAGGAGGTTGAGCTTATGAAAAAGGCAGTTTTGATTTGTCTGGTTTTCGCCCTGCTCCTGTCCGCCTGCGGGCAGGACGGCGGGGAGGTCGTGCCCGATACGGGGTCCGGGCCGGGAGAGCGGGAAAGCGTACCGGTCGCGGGCGGAGAGAGCAGGCCGGCGGAGACCGGCGGGCAGACCGCCGCCGCGCCGTCGGAGGACATGATCCGCTTTATGCTGTCGCAGGGCAGGGGCGGCATCTACTGGGCGGTGGATGAGGAGGACTTTGCCCGGTCGGAGCCCGTCACGATCTATGAGATAAAGCCCTTTGAGGGGTATCTGTGGGATGTGATGTTCCCGGACGCCCAGATCCTCACCAAGGAGGAGTTTTGGGACCCGGTCAACGAGATACTGGAAACCAACATGACTGCCGTCGTCGACGGGCAGGAGTGCGACGTCACCGCCACCCAACACGGCATCAGCTTCGTCCAGACAGGCGGCTGGCCGGCGTCGCTGGACCCGGAGGACCTGTTGGTTAGACTGACGGAGCTCACCGGGATGGCCTGGGTGGAGACCCCGATCGCCGAGTTGCCGGATCGGACCCACTACAGCTGCCAGGTGGACGGGCTTCTCATCGACAACGAAGGGTATTTCACGGCGGAGAAGTATTACGGGGGGTACCCTCAGCTGGAGGAGTACAGCTTCAACGGAAGCAAGCACCTGGGCTTCAACGTCAGCTTCTCCTTGGGGGAGGCCGTGGGGACCTTGGAGCCGGGGGATCTCACGGACCCGGAGCTCGTCGAGGCGGTGTGTACCGCCTATTTGCAGGAATTTCTGGAGCTCCGCCCCGCTGTGGAAATCTTCGTTGACGCGGAGCTCAGGTACTACAAGAAGGGGGACACACAAAAGCTCCTGCCAACCTACATCGTCACCAGAAAGGTGTACGTTATGGACTCGGAGGGAACGATGCACATGCTTATCAAAAGGAGCCTCATAGACGCCCAGACAGGCGAGATGATGAGAGGGGGCTGAGATTATGGTACGTTTCTATCTGAAAAATACCGTCCTCTCCCCCGCCACGCTGGTGGGGATGCTGGGACTGTGGCTGGGAATGCTGGCGGGTACATTTTTTACGGAGGACCTCCTTTATTGCTATGAGTACACCATCGGCCTGGGTGTCGCGGGCTTCTTTCTCCCGGTGGCTACGGTACTCCCCATCTGCCTTTTAGAGCGACAGATGAACGCCGGCATCCGGGACCTGTGCCTTGCGCGCTCCGGCCGCCGCTCCTTCTCCTTTGGCGCTGTGCTGGGGGCGGTTGTCTCCGGCATGGCGGTGGCATTGGGGGCCTTCGTGCTCTTCACCGTCTTCTGCGCCGTCTACACCCCCGGCGCGCATTTCGGAGGGGGCATGACGGAGTTCTTTTCTTCCAAAATCCCCATCTACGCCGCGCTCAACGCCCATCCGGCGCTGCTCTATCTGACCATGGGCGGCGTCTTCGCGCTGAACGGATCTCTGTGGCCCGCTGTCTCTCTGGCCTGTCTGTCTTTCACATCCAATCAATATCTGGCTCTGGCCGCGCCCTTTGTCCTCAGGGTGGCGATGAGCTATTTTGCCCAGTCCTTTCAGCTTTTCTTCCTCGATCCGGCTCAGCTCCTTTTAAAAGGTGTTATGAGCCTGACCTTCGGCGGCGGCATCCCCTATGCGCTCCTCTACTGCGCCACAGTCATCCTTCTTTGCGGGCTTGCCTGGAGCATGAGCGTGACAAGGAGGCTTCGTCATGGGTGAGATCTGGCGGTTTACCTGGCACGATCTCCGGCGGCTTTTGACCTCCCCACGTCTCTATCTGGCGCTTTTCGTGGTCTACGCCTGTCTGCGGCTGTGCTTCGGGGGCGTAGCCGGGGCCCTGGCGGAGAACGGCCAGACGCTTCAAGGACTGGAGCTCATGATTTTCGCCTCCGCCAACCGGCTCCCCCAGTGTATGATGACCTTCGGCATCCTGCTGCTCTTGGGCGACGCGCCTTTCCTCCACGAGGGGATGTCCCTGCGGCTGGTGCGCTCCAGCCGGATGAAGTGGTTCTTGGGTCAGCTTCTCTTCTGCCTTATCACGGTGGTGGGCTACCTCTTCGCAGTGGAGCTGATGCTTCTCTCCATGAGCGGGCGCGGAGTGTCCTTCCGCAACGAGTGGAGCCTTCCTGTGGAGCTTGTCTGCCGCGTCCCCGGCGGGGCATCCGTCCTCGGTATCCATATGATCATGGATTTCCCCATGAACATCCTGAAAAGCGGCGGTCCCTGGGCTGTCTTCGGTCTGACGCTTCTTTATGACACCCTCCTTTTTACGTTCTTCGCATTTGTTTGTCTGGCATTGAACGCCCGGTGGAGGACCGGCGCAGGGTGCTTTACGGTGGCGGCGCTGGCCACCCTGCGCATCCTCATCGACAACAGCGGACTGCTGGTCCGTCTGCGCAGCATCTCCCCCTGCAACTTGGCCTCCCTGGGCAGTGAGCTTGTAAGCCCCCTGTCGGTGGCGTATAGGGTGTCGTTTTTCCTGGCCGCCTGCGGACTTCTGAGCTTTTGGGCCTACCACTTCCTGCGCCGTGCCGACCTTGCGGGAGGGGGCAGCGCATGAGCTGGACGACGACTCTGGCTGGATTGCCGGAGGAGCCGGCCCTGGCGGGGACTATCGCTCTCCTGCGGTATCTGCTGCTTCTGGGGCTTCTGGACTGCGCCGCAGGGTGGGCGGCGGCGGGCCTTGCGGGGCGCTCTAAGGTGTTTTACCTGCCCCGATGCGGGTACAAAAAATGGGTCCGGCTGATGTTGGGCCGCTCGTGGCTGGCCGCGCTGCCTGTGCTGGCCGCCGCGCTGGCGCTGAGCCTGTGGCGGAGCGCGGACCCGGCGGAAAACATATGGATCTCCGCCGGCATTCTGGCCCTCAATATGCTTGTCCTGATCGGCGTTCAGTCCCTTTTGATCGCGCTTTTCGGCACCGCCGCGGCCGGCTTTGTGCCGCTCATTTTGACCCAGCTCCTGTCCCTGTTCGTCTCAAAGGCCCTCCCGGGCGCGTGGAAGCTGATCCTCCCGGGGAATTGGGGCATGGCGGCACGGAGCACCCTGGCCCAACCGGACGGATTCCCGCTTTTTTGGACCCTGGGCGTTGAGGCGGCGCTGGCGCTCATCCTGTGGGCGGCGGGCTGGCGGCTGGTGCGCTTTTATGACAGAAAAGGAGGAAACAGATGAACAGTATCGAGGTAACCGGCCTTACAAAGGCCTTCAAGGACCAGACTGTGCTGAAAGAGACCACCGTCTCCTTTGAGGCCGGCAAAATACACGGCATTGTGGGGAAGAACGGCTCGGGAAAGACAGTCTTCCTCAAGCTCCTGTGCGGCCTTCTCCGCCCCACGGCGGGGACAGTCACCGTGGGCGGGAAGACGTTGGGGCGCGACTGCGACTTCGCCCCGGACACCGGCATCCTCATCGAGACGCCCGGCTTTCTGCCGTACAAGTCGGGGCTCGGGAACCTGTGGGACCTTGCCCAGATCCGGCACGTCATCACCAAGGAGCAGGCCGCCGAGACCATGGGCACCGTGGGTCTGGACCCCCGGAGCCGGAAATGGGTGAGCAAGTATTCCCTGGGGATGCGCCAGCGCCTGGGCATCGCCCAGGCGATCATGGAGGACCCGGCGATCTTACTGCTGGACGAGCCCATGAACGGTCTGGACAAGCAGGGCTGCGAGGACATGCGCACTCTCTTCGCCGCCCTTCGGGAGCGGGGCAAGACCATCCTCCTGGCCTCCCACATCGCGGGAGACATCGACCTTCTCTGCGACACAGTGTGTGAGATGGACGGCGGCGTACTCACTCCCCTGCGCACCGAGGGAAAAAACGGCGCGCAATGAGGCGCGAGGGTCTTGTTACCGATTTGTAACTTGACGGACTTCTACAAACGTAGTATAGTGATAATCACTACATATGTAGAAAGTCGGAGGAGGTCAACCTATGAAGCTGAGAAGACTGCCGGACGCGGAGCTGGAAGTCATGAAGTCCCTATGGGACCGGGGGCCGGACACGCCGAGGGCCGAGCTGGGCGCGGCGTTGGAGGAATTCCACTGGGCGCCGAACACCATCAACACCTATCTCACCCGCCTCGCGGAGAAGGGCTTCGTCTCCATCCGCCGGGAGCAGAAGACGAATCTCTACACGGCCCTCGTGAGCCGGGAGGCGTATCTGGCCTTTGACAGCCGGCAGGTCATCTCCCGTCTCTACGGCTCCCCCCGGAATTTCCTGGCCGCCCTGGCCAGGGAGGGGCTGGAGCGGGAGGATTTGGAGGAGCTGCGGGCGCTGCTGGACGATTTGGAGGGGGACCCCCTTGAGTGAGTTCCTCTCGACGCTCCTCTCCCTGAGCCTGGGCGGCGGGCTGGGCGCTGTGCTTTTGGCGGCCATCGGACGGGTGAAGCGCGTCCGGATCGGCGCCGGGTGGCGGTGCGTCCTCTGGGCGGCGCTGTGTCTGCGGCTTGCCGTCCCGGTGTCCCTGGGAGTCCCGGCGCTCATCCGCCTCCCCGTCCCGGTGGTCGAGGTCCCGGCGGGGACCACTGCGCCGGCCGTTTCCGGGAACAGCGGAGACACCACAGCGCCGCCCGTGGGCGGGGCGACGCTCCCCATTGAGTCGCGCCCCACCTCCGGGCCCGCGGCCACGGAGGGCAGTCAGGGCGCGCCAACCTCGCCGGAGCCCATCTCCGGGGAAAAGCGCGCGGTCAGGGTGTCCGCCGTGGGGGTCGTCTTTCTTGTCTGGGCAGTCGGGGCGGCGGGTGTGGGGGCGTGGGTGCTGGGCGGGCATCTCAGGTTCCTGCGTTACCGCCGCCGCTGGGGCGAGAGCGTGGAGGACCCTGAGACGATTGCGTGCTTTGACCGCCTCGCGGACGAGCTGGGTCTGCGGCGCAGGCCCCGGCTCCTGCGGTGCCCAGGCCTGCGGTCCCCCATGCTGGCGGGGATCTGGCGGCCCGTCCTGCTCCTGCCGGAGGAGCCCATGCCGCGAAGGGAGCTGCGCTTTGCGCTCCTCCACGAGCTCACCCACTACCGGCGGGGAGACCTGTGGCTGAGAGCCCTGACGCTTTGGGTCAACGTGCTTCACTGGTTTGACCCGCTGATGTGGCTTCTGGTGCGCTGGGTCGAGCGGGACATGGAGCTTGCCTGTGACGAGCGGGTTTTGCGCGTCCTGCCGCCGGAGGAGTACCGGGCCTACGGGAGCATCCTTTTGAAGCTGGCATCCAATAACAAATGAACCTGAAAAGGAGGACCTTATGAAACCCTTTTTTCCGAATACCCGTTTTTCCCTGCCCCTGGAGCCCCGCAAACAAGAGCTGGGGTCCCGTGTTCGGGCTATTGTGGACGCCTCCAACGGGCGGCGCAAACACACCAGCCTGTCCGCGGCGGCGCTGGCGCTGGTGGTGTGCTTCCTCTGTGTGAATTTAGTCTCCTGCGCCGCCGTCCGGGCCGACTCCGGTGCTTCGTCGGACACCCTCTCCCACGCCGTCCAATCGGAACCAACCCCCTCCCAGCCGAAGCCCACCGAGACGGTCCCCGTCAGCGAGCCGGAACCCGCCGCCCCGGAACGTCCCCGGGACTCCATTTTGAAGGTCCTGACGGGCGAGGGGGAGGCTCACTATCACTATACCATCCTGGGCAGAACGACCGATGAGTACCTGGACATCTCGGAAATCGCCGCCTCCATTTTTGCGGAGGGTGAACCCGCAAGGGAGTATGGGCGGATCACACGTTTCGCGGTAGTGGACCTGGACGGCAACGGCGTCAACGAGGCCGTGCTGGAAATTTATGTGGGCGAGTGGCCTGCGGAATACGAGATCCTTCACCTCTACAACGGAGAGGTCCGTTACTACTCTCTGGTCCCCAAGGCGTTCGCAGAGCCCAAGGCCGATGGCACCTTCTACTGGATGGATGCGGCCTACCGAGGCGGATGGTCCCGGATCATCGCCTTCCACGAGGACTCGTTTGAGCTTGAAAAAGATGATTTTCTTTATGATGATTACGACTTTGACACCGGCACCGCGTCCTATTACATCGACCACCAGCCCGTCTCCAAAGCCGCCTACAACAAAGTGGAAGAGGAACAATGGAACAAGCCCGATGTGGAGTGGCACGACTTTGCCGGCGCGGACTTTTCCGAGTACTTTGATTGAAAACCTGTACGGCAATAAAAGCGGAAGTGAAAGGAAGTATTGTGATGAGACCCGATTTTCCGAAGTCCCCCTTTTCTCTGCCCTTCGAGCCCCGCAGGAGGCTGGTGGGACAGCGGGTCCGGGCTATTGTAGACGCCTCCGGCGGGAAGCGCGGGCGCACCAGCGCGACAGCGGCGGCGCTGGTGCTGGCGGGGTGCGCTGCGTGCCTGCATTTAGTCTCCTGTACCGCCGTCAAGAATGCGAAGGAATACGCGTCCCTGGAGAAATTCCTGGCGGATGTCTCCCTCCCGGACAATTTGACGCTGAGCTTCGACCCCGCCCAGGTCGCGTCCAAGAAGACCGCCACGGTGTATGACGTCACTCCCATAAGGTTCTCCGCAGATAAGCTGATCCCCGCCCTCCTGACGGGCGGCGTCTCGGAGACCGTCTCTTACGCGGAGGGGATGCAGTACCGCTCGGAAAGCGGCGGAGAGCGCGAGTATCTCACGGTCTATGACGGTGGGGAGAGCTTCGGAACGCAAAGCGGCACGGACGGCGGCTTTAACTACGACCTGGAACGGGACGGCATCATGGCCGCCGACAAGCTCCAGAGCGTCATATCCTCAAGCCGCGTGGTGTCCATGTCAACGCTGGCAAATCCCGGATCATCGCGGGAGGATTATTCCACCGGCGGAGAACTGGCGGGCGTGGACCGTTCCGCCGCCCTCCGTGACATTGTAAGCCGCCTGTCCAACGCGAGGGCGCCGGAGCTTATGGTGCGATCCTGCTATTTTATGGATCTCCCCACCATAAAAGCCCACGCAGAGCTGAGCGGCGCGGAGGTTGGATTCAGCGAGGCCGACGAGGGGTATTATTTCAACTTTGCCCAGGTCGTGGACGGCATCCCGGTCATGGATATTGAGTGGGAGCAAAATGTCAACGGCAGCGTATATCCGCGCGGCGGCACCTCCGGCGAGGTCTGGTACACGGCCCGGGGTATCGAATACGCGGGCTTTTGGAACCTTGTCTCATTGACCGGCTCCGGTGAAACAGTCTCTCTTATATCGCCCAGCGAGGCGGTGGAGGCCCTCGTGCGTCTTCTCTCGGATGTGATCTCCAGAACCGAATACAACGCCGTCACAATGGAACTCATCTATGTGAAGCTCCCCTCCGGCGACGGCACGGTCATGAGGCCGGCGTGGATATTTGATATTGTGAAGACCGAGAAGATTTTTGACGGGACGGACTATCAGTTTTACGTCTCCTATGTCTTCGACGCCGTCACGGGAGAGCTGTTGAGCCTCGTATGAAGCTGTTTTTGAGGACCCTCCGGGCCAGCCTGAGACGGGCCTGCTTCTCCGTGACTTCCGGAACGGTGGTCCTGGCCACGTTTTCAGTCCTGGCCCTCGGGTCAACGGGCCTCTACACAAAGGGCGGAGACGTTATTTACTATCTCGGGCTGGCGCTGAACGGCAGCTCCGCCATCGTCCTGATGGTCTGTGTCTTTTCCACGCTTCCGTTTTCCACCTCCTTCGCGACAGATTGGGCTGAACGCTCCTTCAGGTTTTGGTCGGTCCGCTGCGGTCTGCGCGTTTATGCCCTCACGAAAATCGCAGCCTGCGCCGTCAGCGGTTTTCTCACATCCTTTTTGGGAATGGCTCTTTTCACGGCGGTCTTTTCTCTGCGTTTTCCCCTGTTCTTATCCCCCAGCGTCGGCAACGCCTATTCCGCCTATCTGAACAGCGGACGGGCATACGTCTATCTACTGCTGTTGATGACGCACATCTCCCTATCGTCCTCGGTCTTCGCGGTGCTGGCCCTCCTGGTTTCGACCTTTTTCCGGAACCGCTATACCGCCGCGGTCATGCCGGTGGTCCTCTATATGGTCGCCATCCGTTTGTCCGAGTTGTTGGGACCCCCCGCGTTCCTTCATGCAAGCTGTTTTGTAGAAACGATGTTCAACGCCGGGTCCCCTGTCCGTTCCATTTTGCTGAAGCTGGCCTTGACACTGGGGGCCCTGGCGATCTTAGGATGGGCCGTGTGCGGACGCGTAACGAGGTTGGTCCGTTATGATTGAAGCCGTGAAAAAAGCGTTTCTTTGCTGTCGTGTCAGATTATTGAAAAGTATGCGCGACTTGAAAACAGTCAGCATCGCCGCCATGATATTCGCTTTTTTCAACTTTCATCTGTCCTCCCTGGCGGAATTTTCGGAGGCGGTGGGCATCGGCGTCACCCCGTGGGTGTTTCCGCACCTCATGTCGCCTGCCATGCTCTTCCTCTATGGAGTTTTGACGGTGCTTCTCTTCTCCGACGCGCCGTTTTTCGATGAGCAAACATACTACGCGATGGTCCGAAGCGGCAGAACGGCCTGGGCGTTGGGGCAGTTATTTTACATCGCGGCCATGTCATTCATTTATACGCTCTTTATGTGGGCCTGCTCGGTCGTGGTCCTTCTCCCCCACGTGGAGCTGTCCCCCGGTTGGGGAAAGATCCTGAAAACTCTCGCCATAGAGCCGGGTACAGCCAATGAATACGGAGCTCAAGTGGCCGTATCTGTTGACATGGCCATTTTGAACAGATTTGGCCCCGTTGAAGCCACCCTGCTGAGCCTTGGCCTCATGTGGCTGAGCTCCACCTTCCTCGGCACGCTGGTCTTTGCCTGCAACGCCCTGGTGGGGAAATTTTGCGGGCTGATCGCGGCCGGGACGCTTGTGGGCTTAGCGTATTTCCAGATGCTCCTCGGCGGAATGGCCCTTGGAAGCCGGCTGGGCTTTCTCTCGCCGGTGAGCTGGGTGAGCCTCAAATATCTCAGCTTCACTCCCTACGGACCGCCGTGCCCCTCCGTATTATACGCCGTGTGCGGTCAGGGCGGGGCGATTTTGCTGATGGGCGTTATTTCCATAGCCGTATTTCGCAGAAGGGATATACATGAACGCTATAGATGTGATTGACGTAACGAAGTCCTTCGGGAACGAAAAGGCGCTGGACCACGTGACGGTCAGCTTTGAAAGCGGGAGGATCCACGGGATCATCGGCCGCAACGGCTCCGGGAAAACCGTTTTGCTCAAGTGCATCAGCGGCTTTTTGACCGTTGACAGCGGCCAGATCCTGATAGACGGAAAGAAAGTGAAACCGGGCGCGGCGCAGGACATCGGGATCATCCTGGAAACGCCGGGATTTATAGGCTCCTTGAGCGGATTCAGGAACCTCAAGCTGCTGGCGTCCCTCAGGGACCTCATCGACGCCGACCGGATACGCAAGGCCATGACGGCTGTGGGCCTCGATCCGTACAGCAGAAAGCGCGTTTCAAAATACTCCCTTGGTATGAAGCACCGTCTCGGCATCGCCCAGGCGATCATGGAAGGGCCAAAGCTCCTCATTTTAGATGAGCCGATGAACGGCCTTGACAGGGCCGGGGTTCTGGAGATCAGAAACCTGTTGAAAGCCATCCGTGAGCGCGGCACGACCATCCTGATCACGTCCCATTATGCCGAGGACATTGACGCCCTGTGCGACACCGTTTCGCAAATGGACGGCGGGCAGTTGACCGGAAAAAAATAATACTAATATCTAATTAAAAGAAGCCATTCGCGACGGTCTTTTTCGCGCCATGCGGCGTCAGCCGCCTTGGGAATACATACAGTATTCCCAAGGCGGCTTCCTTGCCTGACACGAAAAATCCTCGCCGCTCGGTGTCTCCTTTTAAATAGATATTAGTATAAAACCCAAAAACCACGGGCCGCCTTTCGGGCGGCCCGTAGTCCGTTCGGATATTCGTATAAGGTCAGCGCAGGGGGACGCGGTGGCCGTCGACGGTGACGTATTGGGCCTCGGCGGGGTCGACGAGGCGGTTGAGGCAGTAGATCTCCCCCGCCGACTCATAGCCGCAGGCGTAGGTGGTGTTGTCGGTTTTATCCTGTTCCCAGACCACATACTCCTCGCCGTTTGAGAAGGTCACGGAGACGTACCGCGGGCACTCGTGGATGGGGATGCCCCCGGTCTCCCTGGCGCGGGCATTTGCCTCGACCCGGACCAGGTCCGTCACCCGCAGGCCCATGGGCGACAGGGCGACGGCGTAGCCCTCGGCCTCGGCGGTGACGGCGGGGACGCACGCCGGCACGTCAATGGTGACCCACTCCACCGGCGGCTCATAGGCATCGGGGTCCCCCGTCCTTTCGCCGTATATGGGGTATTCCTCGATGTAATCCTCGGGCCTGCCGGCTGTGCTGGTAACACAGATGTAGAACTTGGTGTCCGTACTGCGCGCCGTGTCCAGGTACGATCTTGTGTTGGTGACAAGCCCCGGCCTGTCATTTTTGGGCCCGGCGAAGATGTAGCCGTTGAATTCGGAGACGGACATATTGTCCAGCCCCTCCGGGTTTTCTATGGAGTAGTAGAGCCTGTCGGTCCCGGCCTCGTCCCGGAGGTAGCTTATCAGCGTGATGGTATAGCCGTCCACCACGTACTGCTTTCCCAGATCCACGACATAGGGCTCCAGGAGCCGCCGGGCGGCGTCCTCATCGAGCTTCGTCAGCTCATAGCCGGGGAGCATATAGGTGATGATCAGGTCGCCGTCCGTGTAGCTGTACTCACTGGGCGCCACCGTAACGGGCTCCCCGCCGTCCGGCGATACGAAGACGGCCCGGAACATGGACGTATGGCTCAGGGCCGCCAGGGCCGTCCCCGCCAGGGCCAGGGCGGCGGCCAGAAGGACAAAGAGCTTCACCATGGACGGCTTTTTCCCGCCCCCGCTGCCCTCGTCGTCCAGACCCATTTCGGCCTTGAGGCCGGCGCGCCGGGCGGCGGTGTCCAGCGGGGTCCTGCGGTCATATTCCGCAAGCGCCGCGTCCAAAAGCTCATCCTCCGGCGGGAGACGTGCGATCAGCCCCTCCAGCTCCTCCGTCGTCAGGCCGCTCAATTGTACTGTATCCCGCTCATGCTCGCTCACGTCGTTCACCCCGCTTTCCGTTCATAGTGGATACCTCTCCCTCAGCTTCCGCCGCAGGCGCTCCATGCGCTTACGGCAGGCGGCGGGAGAGATTTTCAGCTCCTGTGCCGCCTGCGCCAGCGTCAGCCCGTCCAGAAAGGCAAGCCGCGCCAGCTTATATTCGTCCCCGGTCAGGGTGGCGGCCAGGGTCATGTCGGTCAAAACCTGCTCCTCCGGGTCCGATGTCTCGTCAGGGAGACCGGCGGCGTCGTCCGGCTCCCCGGCGCGGTTGTCCCGCTCCCGCTTGGACCGCTCCACGTAGTGCTGCCAGCGGTGGTAGAGCGTCCGGCGCAGCCACGCGCCGGGGTCGTCCAGCTCCGTCAGCTCCCGGGTGTGGCGGGTGGCGATAAGGAACGTCTCCTGCGCAAGCTCGGCGGCGTCGTCCTCGCGCCCGGTGAGGACCCGGGCGTATTTCAAGATACGGTCGTACTGCTCGTCCACCAGCCGCGATAAAAACTCGTTTCGATCCACCGCAACCAAATCCTCACCTCCCTGGCGTTTTTTTCAAAATACCACATCAGGTCCCGGCTGTCAAGGGAGAACGGCCGGGGACTTTTTTGCAAAAATTTGTCACACTTTTGCCTCCTCCGGGGACTTTAGTAAATGAAGGCGAAAAAGCAAAGCGGTTTTCTGAAAGAAAGGATGATGTGGAATTTTTTTCTTGACTTTACAGCGGCGGTTCACATCAGAGGCTTCTTTGATGCAAAGCGGTGATAGGATGTCCAAAGAAAGGAAGGGTGATAAAATGAACATCCCACGAAGAACCATGGCATTTCTTCTCTCGGCGGCGCTGGCGCTCTCTCTCGCCTCCTGCGGACAGGGAGAGGTCAACGAGGAGCGGCTTCCCAGCGGCGGTCAGGGCGGACAGGAGTCCAGTGACAGTACACAAGGTCCTACCGGCGGCGAGGATGAGCCGCCCTATGATTGGGACCCCGATGATCCTGCGGGATTTAACAATTCTGTCGAAGTTGAGGACAGCACATTCGAGGATACGCGTCGTGCGCTGGGGCTGGGAACAGTTCTCTTTACAGTGACCTCCGCGGGGCTCTATGACAGTCTGGAGGACGCAGGGATCAGTGAGGAATCCTACGCCGCCTCGGGGGAGGAAACGTGTGACCACTATATCAAGGTCGACATAACCGTGAAAAATGTGGATGTATCCGACGCTGGGGAGGACTACAACGTCAACAACTTTAAGCTTATGGGACACGTGTATTTTAGGTATGTGGACCCTGTGTGGTTCAGCCTGGGGGGTCAGGCGGATGACGAAGAAAGAGCCTATTTTCATTTCTATCTCCCGCCCGCCGGTGAAACAAAGGAAATCTCGGTAGCTTTTGGACTGTCGGACAGCGAGCTTGCGGCATTCCGCGAAAGCGACGGCATCTGGCTCACCTACAACATACCCACCCTGCAAAGGTTGAAGCTGGAGGGACTGCTATGAACATTCTACAAAAGGTTTTGGCGCTCCTGTTCTCTCTGGCGCTGGCGCTCTCCCTCGCCTCCTGCGCCCAGGGCAAGGTCAACGAGGAGCGGCTCCCCGGCGGCACCCAAGGTGGGTCCGCGCCCGCCGGCGGCGTACAGCCGCCCTCCGGCAACGGATCTCAGGAACCCGATCCTATCACTTTGGACGATTTTATCGACGTCAAGGACAACACCTTCAAGGATAACTGCCTCGAGCTGAGTGACGGCCAGGGAACGGTCCTCTTTACGGTGACCTCCGCGGGGCTCTATGACAGCCTTGAGGCCGCCGGGATCAGCGAGGAATCCTATGCCGTTTTGGGAAAGGAAAAATACGATCACTATGTAAAGATCGACATGATCGTTAAAAATGTGGATGTATCAGACGCCGGAGAGCAATACAATGTCAATAACTTTAGGCTTGCGGGACACGTGTATTTTGAGTATCAGACCCTTGTGTGGTTCAGCCTGGGGGGTCAGGCGGATGACGAAGAAAGAGCCTATTTTCATTTCTATCTCCCGCCCGCCGGTGAAACAAAGGAAATCTCGGTAGCTTTTGGACTGTCGGACAGCGAGCTTGCGGCATTCCGCGAAAGCGACGGCATCTGGCTCACCTACAACATACCCACCCTGCAAAGGTTGAAGCTGGAGGGACTGCTATGAACATTCCGCAAAAGGCTTTGGCGCTCCTGCTCTCTCTGGCGCTGGCGCTCTCCCTCGTCTCCTGCGCCCAGGGCAAGGTCAACGAGGAACGGCTTCCCGGCGGCACCCAAGGTGGGTCCGCGCCCGCCGGCGGCACGCCAGAGACCACAGGCGGCGGCGCACAAGCGCCTATAGGCGGCGGCGCACAAGATCCTTTAGACGGTTGGGACCCCAACGATCCTTACGGGTTTAACAATTATGTGGAGATCGAGGGCAGCACCTTCGAGGATACGCGCGCAAACTTTCCAAAGGGGACGGTCCTCTATACGGTGACCGGCGCGGGGCTCTACGACAGCCTGGAGGAGGCGGGGATCAGCGAGGAATCCTACGCCGTCTTGGGTGAGGAGCCTTATGACCACTATGTCAAGATCGACATGACCGTAAAAAATGTGGACATATCCGACACCGAAGATTACACCATCAACAGCTTTGGCCTGATGTGCCGGCTTTATCCGTTGAGAGAGGTCGTGTGGTTCAACCTTGGCGGCGTTGCGGATGAAGAGCCAAATCATTATTTTTATTACCATCTCCCGCCCGCCGGGGAATCCGTCGATGTCTCGTTGGCCTGGGGGCTGTGGGACAGTGAGCTTGCGGAGCTGCGCGACGCCGGCGGCATCTGGCTCACCTACGGGTTAAACATCTGGCAAAAAATGAAGCTGGAGGGACTCTTATGAGAGGACTATTGAAAACAGAAATCAAAAAGGCGTTCCGGAGCCCCTGGTTCGCGTCGGCCGTCCTTATCGGCCTTGCCTGCGCGCTGTGGGAGCTCTGGGACTGCGCCAGAACATTTTATAAGCCCGGCGGCTGGTATTATATTTGCAAGCTGAGCATGGAAAGGAACACCTTCTGGTCGAGCCCGGAGAGCTTTACGCTATATAATTCATGGCTCGGCTTCTCTGAGTCCACCGCGCACGAGGTCTTTTTCAGGATCCTTCCCCTCCTGGCGCTCCTGCCCTGCGGGCACAACATTTCCGAGGAGATAAACGGCGGGTATGTGAAGGCGGTGGTCCCCCTGGTGGGCCGGAGGAAATACTTTTCCGCCAAGCTCCTGGCGTCCTTCCTGGCCGGCGGCGCGGCGGTGAGTATCCCGCTCCTCGCGAGCCTCGCTCTCACCGCCGCCGTTGTCCCGGGCCTCACGCCTCTGCCGTATGCGAGCTTTGACGCGATCGGTTCGGGGGACGTGTTTTCCGCCTATTATTATACCCGGCCGCTCCTGTACGCGCTCATATTTATCGGCGTAGATTTCGTCTTCGGGGGTCTTTTCGCGTGTCTGGCGCTCCCCGTGGCCCTCAGGAGCGAAAAGCGCGTGGCGGCGCTGGCGGTCCCGTATATCTTCCTGCTGCTGGCGGACGCGGCCAAGGGGTTTCTCCTGAACATAAACTATCTGGAGATCTCCCCCCTGGACATCCTCAGCGCCTGCCGGTACGGCGCGACGAGATCCTGGATATACGGTGTGTGGCTCGTGGTCTTAGTCGGCGCCAACCTGGCGCTGGGGCTTTGGAAGGGAGGAAAGAGAGACATTGTATAAGGTCATCCGATACGACCTGCGCTACGGCGTCCTGGAGGGGTGGCGCAAGCTTCTCCTGGCCGTCGGCATGGGGGCGCTGGTGCTTGCCAACTGCTATATTGTTTTCGTGAGCCTGTCTCTGTACTTCACAGGAGAGATTTGGAACTTTGGGTCGCTGGGCGCGTCCCTGGGGGATATGATTGTCCTGGGGCTGGGGGGAAATTTCGGGCGCACGGGCAGCGGTTCGACGAGCTCCTTTGTCTTCCCCACCCTTTGGTATCTCTCCGTCCTGTTCCCCTGCTACATGACGCTGACCCTGGCCTCCGACGATATAAGCTCCGGCGGGGTGCAGATCATGTCCCGGCTCCGTGGACGCGGCCGGTGGTGGCTTTCCAAGTGCGCCCTTGGCGCGGTGCTGGTGGTCCTCTACTACGCGGCGCTCTACGCCCTTTTGTGGCTCGTCTGCGTGCTTATGGGCTTTAGTTCCTCCGCAGTACCCAATGAGGCCATCTTCAACACCTACTTCGACGTGGTTTTTGTGGCCTCCGAGACCACCCCCGCCGCACTCTTCGCGGCCCTCATTCTCCAACCAATGCTGGTAACCGTGGCGCTGAGCCTCATTCAAATGGCCATGACGCTTATCGTCAAGCCTATCTACGCCTTTATCGCCGTGGCGGCGTATCTGGCGGCCAGTACGCTGAGCTTCTCCCCGGCGCTTCTCGGGAACTTCGCCATGCCGGTCCGCTCCTCGGCCATTGGGGTCTACAACTTCGACTTCCTCTCCTGCCTGCTCATTTGCGCGGCCGTGTCGGCGATCGCCGTGCTGGCGGGCTGGTGGAAAATCGCGAAAACGGATATACTGTAGGTGAACGATATGGAAATAGAGCTTAAAAACGTGACAAAAACCTTTGGACACACCAACGTCATCGAGGACGTGTCCATGTCCATGCGCTCCGGGCGGGTCTACGGCCTTCAGGGCATCAACGGCTGCGGCAAGACCATGCTCATGCGCCTTATCTCCGGGCTCATCCACCCCACCTCCGGGCAGGTGTGTGTGGACGGCAAGCCCCTTGTTGGCGAAAACAGCTTTCCGGAGAGCATGGGCCTGCTCATCGAAAACCCATCCTTCCTCAAAAGCTACTCCGGGCGCAAAAATCTGGAGATGCTGGCCTCCATCCGGGGCAGGATCGACGGTAAGGGCGTGCAGAACGCCCTGGAGCGGGTGGGCCTTGCGGAGAACGCGGACAAGAAGTACGGCAAATACTCCCTGGGGATGCGGCAAAAGCTGGGCATTGCCTGCGCCGTGATGGAGCGGCCCGACCTTATATTGCTGGACGAGCCCTTCATTTCCCTGGACGAGGCGGCGGTGGAGCGTACCGTCCAGATCATCCGGGAGGAGAAGGACCGGGGCGCGCTCATCATCCTCTCCTGCCACGACTACGACCTGCTGACCGGGTGCTCAGATGAAATTTATAAGATCGTGGCCGGAAAACTCGCCCACCGGCTCGTCCGGGACGGGTCCGGGCAGTTCAAGGAGGCGGCGCTGTGAAAAAGGCAGTGATCACGGCCTTCCTTCTGGCCCTCGCCGCCCTCTGGGGCTGGCGGGTCTATGCCGTCAACCACGACCCGGTGGTGGAGTATATCAAGCGCAAAACGGTGGTGGTGGAGGCCGGAGAGACGGCGGACCTGGTCTTCACCGACTTCCCCACCGGCAATACGGACCTCACGGGCTACCACGTGAGGGTCACCGGCGCGCGTCTCGTGAACACCGTGGACCTCCTCCGGGAAAACGGCTATGACGAGAGCTTCTTCGAGACGGAGGATGTCGATCCCAATTGCACCCTTACCCTCCTGGTGGACGTGGTCTTCTGGTACGACGGCGAGGAGGACCCCCAGAATAAGCCGGTCTTTCTCAGCAATTTCAGGCTGGTGGGAGACAGCTGGTACACCTGGTACAGCTGGGAGATGGACGGTCTTGGGTTCTTAAACCCGGTCCTGGAGGGCGACCACGTTTTCGCTATCGTCAGCGGTAAGGAGTTTGCGCTCACCCTTCCGTTCCTGATCCAGGCCGACAACGGCGGCGCCTTCGATGCCTCCATGAGCGGCATCACCACGAAGGATATCCTGAGCTCTCCCCCGCGCCTCCTCCTGGCCGAGTACCCCACCCAGATCCTGGCGGAGCTTCCGGCGATCGAGCAGTGAGCCCCTACAGGCAAAAAGGGGCTGTGAAAAAAGAGCAAAAATAAGCTCGGCTTTTCACAGCCCCTGTTTTTGTGTGGAAAAATACCCGTATTTGGTCAAAAAGGGCACACTACCCCTACCCCACAGGATACCGCTTTTCTGAAGTCAGGCGGCGGCCTGGAGGCGCTTGCGTTTGTTGTGGAATTTGTAAAGGTTATGCCCAACAGCCACCAGCAGAAGCTCAAACTTTACCTTCTCCATCCCCCGCCGGCGTATCCTTCGGTACCCACGGTCCTGCTTGACGATACCGAAGGTGCCCTCCGCCTGGATCGAGCGGTTTATCCGCAGCCGTATCCCGAGATCGCTGCCCAGGTTGTGGAGAAT